>CBDUDB010000001.1:0-53958 GCA_965365795.1 uncultured bacterium
GGCGGTCTGATGACCGTCTTCCACAATCACGATCTGGGTGTCGGGAAAATGTTCGGCCAGGAAATCGAGACCCCTGACCCTGCGGCGGGCCTGAATAACCGGCCAACCGCTGGCCGTCAAGGACATGGCCATCAGGCGGGCTTCATCACCGGCCAGTACGTTGGTAGCCTCGATCTTTAGAGGCCCAGCCAGGGGAGATCCGAAGCCCCGGGTCAAAACCGCACCCTCCCATCCGGCGGAGGCCAGGTCCTTTCCCAGGGCGGCCACTACCGGGGTTTTTCCCGTCCCTCCCATGGCCAGGTTACCAATCGAAACGATGGCCGGGACAGGGCCCGGTTCTTGCCGGGCGGACACCCGGTGGGCCACGAAACGGTCCCCCATTGCGGCGGTCAAACGGGCGGCCAGATTCGGTTTCGAGGGCGGATGATCCAGCTGGCCACGCACCCTGGAATCCTTTTTCCATAGGGACGACATCAGGCGCACGGAACGTGGCCGAAGATCCACAATCCGCATCACCCAACCTCCTGGACGCCAAAAAACTCAGCCAGATCGGCCTTGAACTTAATCAATTCCGTATCACCCGCGTTCGAGGGTATATGCATGACCGGTCCGATGTCCATGTGCACCTTGCGGAAGGGCACCGGCACCACGGTCCGGTCCCAGGTGTTGAGCACCAGGGGCTTGTCGGCCCGGGCCACCAGGGGAACCACGGGGGCCCCTGTCATCCGTGCCAGATGGAGAACACCTTCACGGATGGACCCATAGGGTCCTTCGGGACCGTCGACCGCCAGACCCACGCTATGTCCTGTATGTATTTCCCGTCGCAACCTTACCAGGGCTCGCCGCCCGTCGTCGCCGGTGGCACCCCGTACGAACCGGTAATTTTTGGGATCCAGGGTCTTGACGAGAATGTCCCCGTCAGGGGAGTCGCTCACCAGAAGGGCGGGCCGAGCACTGCGGACAAACATGATAGCCGGCAGGATATCGCGGTGCAGACAGGCGAAAATGAGCGGACCGGTCCCCATGTCACGAGAAGAGGCATACTCCCCCAGGCGGACGGTTAGCTTGAGAAATCGCCAGGCACCCGGAGCGAGGAAAAGCTTCCAGCGCTGGAGAGGCATGTCAAGAAGAGCTTTCGTCGGTTCCGACCCCGTGGCCGATTCCAGAACTGGGCATCATGTCCAGGATCGCTTGAGCAGTCCGGATCCACACGCCTTGCTGGCCGCACATTTGCCGGAGTCGGCGAACGTCCCCGTAGAATTCCTCCCGCTCGGACGGTCTGGCTATCCACCGCAACAGGTTGCGGGCCAAAGGAAGCGGCGAGGCCTGGTTCTGGACGTGCTCCCTGACCATTTGACGGCCCAGGATGATGTTGCTCAGGCCGATGTGCGTCGTTCGGACCAATCGCCGTCCCAGGAACCCGTTCAGGGCACCGGTGCGGTATACCAACTCGTGGGGCACACCGGCCAGGGCCGCCTCCAGGCTGGCCGTTCCGCTGCACACCAGAGCCAGATCGGACTCCGCCAAAAGGCGGGGCAAGGCCAGGTCGGTGATCTCCACCCCTGATTCAAAAACCGAACTGATAGCCACCGGGTCCACCCCCGGGGCCACGCTCACCACGAAGCGGACTTCGCGGTCGGGAAGATAACCGACGATAGCCTGGCAGGTAACCTTGAGTACGGGCAAAAGATGTTTCAATTCCTGCCGGCGGCTTCCAGGAAGAACGGCAATGGTCAGCCGGGAATCGCGGTCGCTCAAGTGAGATTCCCGTTTGGCCCACAAATCCTCGAAGGCGAAGTTCCCGCCATAGTCCTCCATCAAGGGATGACCCATGGGAAAAACATTGAAACCACGCTGATCGAAAAAACTCGTTTCGAAAGGAAGAATGGTGCCCAGACGGTCGATTTTCCTCCGAAATCCGGGAATTCGCCAGGCGCCCCATGCCCAGACCTGGGGAGCGATGAGCCAAAAAACGGGAAGGCCTGCCTTCTGAGCTCTGGAGGCCAGTTTACCGTTGAACCCGGGAAAATCGATGGGAACGACCAGATCCACACCCTGGTCATCCAAATGGTGCCAGATACGTCGGCGGACCTTAAGCAGGGTCGGCAAGGAGGCCACGACTTCGGAAAAACCCATGATGGCCAGTTCGGCCGAATCGGCGATCAACTCGGCCCCGGCCCGCGCCATGTCCGGGCCGCCGAGGGCGGAAATCCGGATATCCGGCACCAAAGATCGCAGAGCGGCCGTCAAGGCCGCTCCGTAACGATCTCCGCTGGCTTCGCCGCAGGATAGGAAAATGTGCCCGGTGGGCGCCGGAGACACGGTCATTCAGCCTTTCCGGCCCGGACAGGGGTCGTCAACGTACGATCCCCCGGTCGGATCGGCGGATGAAAGCCATCAAGGTCTCGGTGTGCTTGGTCAGCTGGCAATCCGCGGCGATCCGTTCGACCGCCTGGGTAACGTTCAGACCCGAACGGTAGAGCAACCGGTAGGCCTTCTTCAGGATCCTCAGGTCATCATCGGAAAAACCATTGCGCTTCAGCCCGATGCTGTTGATCCCTCGCACTTCGACAGGACTTCCGGCCACCTTGATGAAAGGAGGTACGTCCTGCGAAAGGCGACTGGCCCCGCCAATAAAAGCGAAGGCCCCAATTCGAACGAACTGATGCACGGGGGTCAGGCCTCCGACGGTGGCATGCTCCCCCACCTCCACGTGCCCGGCAAGATTCACAGCGTTCGCCAGAACACAATGGTCATGAATATGACAGTTGTGGGCGATGTGCGCGTAGGCCATCAGGAGATTGTTGTCGCCGATTCGTGTCTGATCGCCTTCGCCAGTGGCCAGGTGAACCGTGCAGTATTCGCGGAAGTCGTTGTTGTCTCCGATCTCCAGAAAAGTCGTTTCGCCGCCGAATTTTTTGTCCTGGGGTTCGCAGCCGATGGCCGCGCCGTGGAAGAACCGGTTGTTACTGCCGATGGTCGTCCGACCTTCAATCAGGACAGACGTTCCCACCACGCAGTCGGGTCCCATCACAACGTCCGGGCCGATCACCGAATGGGGACCGATCTTGACATTGTGTCCGATACGAGCCCCTGGATGCACCACCGCTGTGGGGTGAATCTCCGGTTCGCTGACGGCTCTGGGACCGAAAACCTTGTTGATCTTCATCGGGTCCAAGATATTCCTCCTTATGGGTGGTGGATCAACTCTCCACCACGTTCGACATGAGATCCGCCTCGGCTACCCTACGGTCGCCGACCCAAGCGGTTCCATGCATCTTGCAAAGAGTACCTCGCAACTTATTCATCACCAATTCAAACCTGAGCTGGTCACCGGGGGTAACCGGCTGCCGGAAGCGGGCGTTGTCGATCCCACTGAAGTACACGATCTTGCCCTTGGGATCCTCGAAACCGCTCATCAGCAGCACACCACCGATCTGGGCCATGGCTTCGATGATCAGCACCGCGGGCATGATCGGATGCCCCGGGAAATGCCCCTGGAAAAAAGGTTCGTTGATGGTCACGTTCTTTATGCCGGACACCTTCTTGCCGGGCTCCAGATCAAAAATCCGGTCCACCAAGAGGAAGGGGTAGCGGTGGGGCATGATTTCCATGATGGAACCAATGTCCCAGAATTCAGGGGTCCGCGGCGGATAAACACGCGGCATCTTGCGCTCGGCCTTGGCAAGCATGCGGGTGAATTCCACGTTGCCGGCGTGGCCCGACAGCTTTGCGGTTACGTGGCCCTTGATCGGCATACCCAGAAGGGTCAAATCCCCCAGGAGATCCAGGATTTTGTGGCGCACACATTCATCGACAAAACGCAGCTTCTGCCCGCCGGCCAGTTCGCCATCATCGAAGACCAGGGCGTTTTCAAAGGAACCGCCCTTGGCCAGACCCTGCTCCTGGAGCCGGGCCACATCCTTCATCATGGCGAAAGTCCGGGCCGGGGCAATTTCTTCACGGTAAGTGGTTGGATGGATTTGGAAGGTGGAGTGCTGGACCCCGATCTTGGGATCTTCGTAGTCGATGGAAAAGGAAATGGTAAAATGCTCGGCGGGTATGGCGGTCAGTTCCACATCCCCCTGCCGCCAGGACACGGGCCGGTTGACCTTGTAGTAAACCGCCGGCAAACCTTGGGCCTCGACGCCGGCCTCGTCGATCATCGCCACGTAGGAAAGGGCGCTCGCGCAAGCGGGCACCGGAGGTTCTCCCCCTTCGAGCCGGATCAGGCAATTGGTGATGCCCATCCCGGCCAGCCCGGACAGGACGTGCTCCACGGTGTGGATGGTCACCCCATCCTTCGAAAGGGTGGTTGAGCGAACCAGGCTGCAATCCTCGGCGACGTTTTCCACCAGGGCGGAGATCCTGACTTCGCCTTCAGGGCCCGGCACGACGAACACCAGCCCGGTATTGGGCGGTGCCGGAACGAAGGTCATGCGGGCGAGCTTACCTGAGTGGAGACCCAGGCCCTCGGTGGACACTTCCTTCTTCAAGGTTTTTTGGAACCAGAGCACCTGATCTACCCCTGATCCTGGCTATCATCGCCGGATCGTCCCCTGGAATCCTTTTCCAGGCGGCTGACCCGACGCAACAATTCCGGAAGTTTGCGCAAAGCCGCGAACATCCGAAAGGATTCGTTTAGTTCGAGGGCCGGGGTGCCGAATATCGCCTGCCCGGCGGGGACGTCGTTGATGATCCCCGACTGGGCCCCGATCTTCGCACCTGGGCCAATCTTCAAATGATCCGCAATGCCCACCTGACCGCCGGTGAAAACACCGTCCTCAAGGGTCGAACTGCCCGCGACTCCCGTCTGGGCACTCAATGAACACGCCTTGCCAATTTTGGCATTGTGACCGATCTGGACGAGATTGTCGATCTTGGATCCGGCCTGCACCAAGGTGCGGCCGGTGGTGGCCCTATCGATGCAGGAACCGGCCCCGATCTCCACGTCGTCCTGGATCTCGACCACGCCAACCTGGGGAATCTTGCGAATCCCCTGGCTGGAAGGAAAATACCCGAATCCGTCGGAACCGATCACCACTCCTGTATGGACGATGACCCGGTCCCCCAGGATACACCCCTCGCGAATGGTGACGCGCGGGTAAATCAAGGCCTCTCGGCCCACCGTGACGTCGCATCCCAGGATCACGTGGGATCCCAGGCGGCTTCCAGCGCCGATCCGGGCGCCAGGACCGATCACGCAATAGGGACCGATAGAGGTCGCGGCCTGGACCTCGGCCTCGGGGTCAACCACGGCCGTGGCATGGATTCCGGGGGGCCAGACCCGATCTCGATCCGTCAGAAATCGCTCCAGAAAGGTGGCGAAGGCCTCATAGGGGTCATTTACCCGGATGGCCGGTCGGTCCACCTCTTGATCCGGGCCGATGATGACCGCCGTAGCCCGTGAGGACTCCAGGGCCTGGCTGAGCTTCTTCCGGGCCACAAAGGTCAAGTCCCCGGGACCCGCCTCTTCAAGACCCGCCGCCCCGGTGATCTCCGGATCGGCAGAACCAACCAATTCACCACCCAGCAGGTCGGCGACTTCACTCAGACGGAGTGTTTCCATGCTCGTTTCCGTGTTATGCAACCGCCCCCCGTCCCAATGGCCGGGGGGCTAAGTGCGGTTTCCTGCTGAGAATAAACAAATTTCACCACATGCTCATTCCCTGTCAACAAAAATCAGGGCGGTCAATCGTCACCCCGGGCCAGCGCGGCGAGCACGTCATTGGTCAAATCGTAGGACGAATCGATGTAAAGAACGGCCAGGGCCGCTGAATCCACGATCACCCCGTAGTTCTTTTCCTTGCCGATCCTCTCCACAATGGTCTTGATCTGATCGAGGATGGGCGTGATCTGGGCCTTGTACTCGGCCTCGGCACGCTGATCGATACCCTCGCGGAATTCAAAGTATTCAGCCCTTTTTTTCTCGAAGGCCTGCATCTTGGTTGCCAGGGCGTCTTCACCCAGCAGCATTTTCTGGCTTTCGATCTCCTCGGCCAGGGACTGCAGTTCCTTTTCCCTGTCGGCTACCTCGAGTTCCAATTCACGGAGGTACTTCTGGTACTTCTCCTGGGCATCGCGGGCGGCTTCATATTCTTCGGCTATCCGCTGGGAATCCACCACCGCCAAGGGGAGATCATCCGCGGCGCCGGCTGGGCCGGCTGGACCGGCAACCAAGCCCAGGCCCAAACCCAGCAGGGCAAAAGACCACCCAATGCGACGCAAGTGGTTGAGATTCTGCATTTTATTCCTCCGATTTCCATGAAACCCAGTTTGGGCCGCGATTTTCTTGGGCTAGATGCCCGCTAGAAGAAATTGCCAATGGTGAAATGGGGTTCCCAGCGCGGGCCCCCAAACCTATCGAAACCATACCCGTAATCAAACCCGATAGTTCCCATCATGGGAACCTCGACTCTGATCCCGAAGCCCGCACCCTTCCGCAGGTGGGCCAGATCCGCTTCACTGAAGCTGTTCCAGACATCACCCATATCCAGAAAGGTGAGAAGCTGGATGGCCTTGGTCAAGGGGTACAGAATCTCCGTATTGAAGATGCTGAAAAACCGTCCGCCGATGAAGGTCGGATTGCCTCGGGGCACGACCTCCAGGTCCTTGTAACCACGAAGGGGGAACCGACGGTTGCCGCCCAGACGGTAACGCTCCCAGTCGGGGACATCGTTGGCGGCGTTCAACCCGTGCAAGAATCCGAAAAAGCCCCTCAGGTGGAGAGCAAATCCCCCCGGGAGCCTCTGGTAATAGGAATGGGACAGCATGTGTTCCTGGAACTCGATTTCCCCGCCGAGAGGGCCACCGGCCAGCTCGAAACTGTACAGGGATTTCGACCCGGCCGTGGGGAAAAACGGGTTGTCGGTCGAATTCCTGTTGAACGTGGCCCGGATGCTGCTTTTGAGCTGGGGCCATTCGATCTCGTCCAGACGCTGCCAGGGCAAATCGCTGGACCCGAGGCTCTCTTCCAGGTCGTCCAGGAAAGCGGTGTAGGAAGGGCTGAAATTGCCCAACCGGGTCTGGGACAGTTCGTAGCGTAAACCTACGCGACTGTATCTGGTCCCCGGGATCCTTCGACCCAGCCGAACACTGAAACCCCGGATCCGGCTCTCGTAAAAATCATCGAAGTTGTACTGGTAACGGTCGAACAGGTCAGCCCCGATCAGGGTGGGCGTGCCCATGAACCAGGGTTCGGTAAAACTGATATCCACGTACCGCTGCCGGCTGCCGAACTGCCAGGTCAGGCCCAGGTTCTGACCCTTGCCCTGGAAATTCGTCTCGGCCACCTGGATGAAACCGCTGGCGGATGTCTCGGCGCTGTAGGCCATGCCGAACATGAACTGTCCGGTCTGCTTCTCTTTGACCTTGAGGATCATGTCCACGTCGCCGTTGGGCACCGGCCGGATGTCGGGCTGGACATCCTCGAAGAAGCCGGTCTGGAATATGTCCCGCATGGTGGCCTGGATGCGCGTGTTGCTGAAGGTGTCACCCGGAAAGGTTCTCATCTCGCGGATGATCACCTTGTCGTAAGTCTTGGTGTTGCCGCTGATCTGGATGTCGTGGATTTTGGCGGGTTGTCCTTCGATGAAGGTGAAATCCACGTTGACCGTCTGGTCCACGATATCCCTTTGGGGTTCCACCGTGATATATATATATCCCCGGTCGGCGTAGATCTGCTGCAGGTTGGCAAGGGTTTCGAGGTATTCATCCTCCTTGAAGACCTCGCCATTCTCCAGCCAGATCATGTCCGCAATGACCAGGTCGTCAAAGACGGTATTTCCTTTCCAGTTGATATCCCCGATGAAGTACTGCTCGCCTTCGGTGAGATGCAGAACCAGATCCAGTTTTTCTTTGTCCTCGCGGAAATTCAATTCCACGTCGGTCACGGCGGCATCGAGATAGCCTTCGTTACGGCAGTAGGAGACTATTCTTTCCCGGTCTTCCTCGAATTGCTGTTTCTTGAACGTGCCGCTACGCAGGAAACCCTTGGTGCCCTGCTCCATGGCGCCGCGCAGGTCCCCTTCAGCCAATTGGCTGTTGCCGACAAAGGAAATGGTCTGGACCTTGACCTTTTTGCCCTCAACGACGGAAATCACCATGTCTTCCATGTTGTTGGCGTCCACCACGGTCGAGTCGGTATGGATGGCCACGTTGTAGTAGCCTTTTTCGTAATAGAGATCGCGTAGGGGTTTCAATTCGCGTCGCGTGACCGCGGGATTGGCGAACTGCCCCACATGCAGAGGAAAGGCGGCTCGCAGATCCTTTTCCTTTACCTTTCGGTTCCCCTCGAACCGGATGGTCCTGATGCGGGGAAACTCCTGCAGGTTGATGATGAGCTTGACGCCCTCGGGGATGTCCTGCTGATAGATGAAGACGTTGGAAAATTTTTGAGTGGCAAAAAGATCGCGGATTCCCAGCGACACGGCTTCGCGGGAAAAGGTCGTGCCGGCTTCCAGGCCGGACCAGGCCAGGACCTGGCGGGAGCCAACGGTCAGGGCCCCGACAACTTCTATTTCGGCGATGGTCGCAGATCCGGTGGTCTGGGCTTGAGCATCGCACAAGATGCCCAGGCCCAGAACAACGGACCAGATGATCGCTAGACGTCTCATATTTGGCGTCTCATATCCGGAAACGTGCTCTCCCGGGAACGGGTCCATACTGGAAAACCGCGGCATCTTACCACCGGGGTTGTGGGGTATCAACGGCAAACCGTGATGTTACAGGGGTAGGTATTGGCCCTGACGAGCCGATCTGGTCATCCTACCCGCCTCCATGCGGGAAGTTCCCGGACAGATGGAGCACCTTCAGGCTGCTGCGCAAAAATAGGAAAACCAACGGGATAAGGGAAGTTCCGAATTGTTGAAACCAGGTGGAGGGCAGAATCTGGCCGATAAGGATTTATCGGCCAAAAAACGGCGATAAGGGGATGGTAGGGGCGCCCCTGGCGCCCCTCAGGTCTTGATCTCCTCCGCGGGCTCGGTCTTGAAGGACAGTTTGCCGCCCTTCACGCCGATAACCAGCCTGCTTTTGCTGGTCACCTCGCCGCGCAGAAGCTTTTCGCTCAGAGGGTCTTCCACATGCCTCTGGATGGCCCGACGAAGGGGCCGAGCCCCCAGTTGCGGGTCATAACCCACATCGCACAGGAAACTCTTGCAGGCGGTGGTGAAATCGAAGGTGATTTCCAGGTTGTGCAAACGTTGGCTGACATCCGCCAGAAGGATCTCCACGATCTGGGTCATGTCATCCCGGTCCAGGTTGTTGAAGGTGATGATCTCGTCGATGCGGTTCAGGAACTCCGGACTGAAGGTTTTTCGCAGATCGATATCGATGTTCGACTGCACCCGCTGCTGGGTGTTGTCTTCCTCATCGGACCCGAAACCAACGCCCCTGCCTCCGTGAGTTTGACGGCTGCCGACGTTGCTGGTCATGATCAGGACCGCGTTGCGGAAGTCGACCGTGCGGCCGAAGCTGTCGGTCAGTTGCCCGTCGTCCAGAACCTGGAGCAGGATGTTGTAGACATCGGGATGGGCTTTCTCGATTTCATCCAGTAAAATTACTGAATAGGGATGCCGCCTCACCTTTTCGGTGAGCATGCCGCCCTCGTCGTAACCCACGTAACCCGGAGGGGCGCCCACCAAGCGACTCACCGAATGTTTTTCCATGTATTCGGACATGTCCACGCGGATCAGTGAAGTCTGGTCGCCGAACAGGAACTCGGTCAGGCGCCGGGCCACTTCGGTCTTGCCGACGCCGCTGGGCCCCATGAAGATGAACGAACCGATGGGACGGCGGGGATCCCGCAGGCCGGCCCGGTTTCTGCGAATGGATTTGGAGACCGCGGAAAGCGCCTCGTCCTGGCCGATGATCCACTTCCCCATTTCCTCCTCCATGCGCAGCAGCTTGTCGGTCTCCTCCTCCTCCACCTCGGATACGGGAATGCCGGTGATGGAAGCGATCACGCTGCACACGAGTTTGGTGTCGACTTTGGTCTGGGGCTCCGAGTTGTCGGAATTCCAGTTCTGCTTGAGGGCCTGGAGTTCCTTTTTGAGAGCCTTTTCCTCGTCACGGAAAGCCGCGGCCTTTTCGAATTCCTGGGCGGCGATGGACGATTCCTTTTCCGTGATGACATCCTCGATCTTCTTTTCCAGATCCCGCAGATCCGGCGGCACGACCGTCATGCTCAGGCGGGCGCGACTGCCGGCCTCGTCAATGACGTCGATGGCCTTGTCGGGCAAAGCCCGGCCTGAGATGTAGCGGTTGGAAAGCCAGACGGTGGAACGGATGGCGTCATCGTCGTATTTGACCCGGTGGTGGGATTCGTACTTGTCCCTCAGACCGAACAGGATCTCGATGGTCTCATCCTCGGAGGGAGGATTGACAGTGATGGGCTGGAAACGCCTTTCCAGGGCCCCGTCCTTTTCGATGAACTTCCGGTACTCGTCCATGGTCGTGGCGCCGACACACTGGATCTCGCCCCGGCTCAGGGCGGGCTTGAGCATGTTCGAGGCGTCGATGGCGCCCTCGGCCCCGCCGGCGCCCACAATGGTGTGCAGCTCGTCGATAAAGAGGATCACATGGGGATTTTCACGGATCTCCGCCATGATCTGCTTGAGGCGTTCCTCGAACTGACCCCGGTACTTGGTCCCGGCCACGACACTGGCCAGATCGAGCGTGACGATTTCCTTGTCGCGAAGCAGGGACGGCACGTCGCCTTCAACGATCTTGGTGGCGAAGCCCTCCACGATGGCGGTCTTGCCCACGCCGGGCTCCCCGATCAGAACGGGGTTGTTTTTCTTGCGCCGGCTGAGGATCTGGATGCAGCGATCGATTTCTGCGCTACGCCCGATGGTGGGGTCGAGTTTACCCTCGCGCGCCATGTCGGTCATGTTGCGGCCGAACTGCTCGAGAACCGAATTTTCCTTTTTCTTGGCCTGCTTGCGCTTCCGGGTGGTCGCGGCCCGGCCGAAAGGTTCACTTCCGCCCAGGGATTTCATCACCTCGCGCTTGACCACCTCGTGATCGGCCCCCAGATCGCTCAGCACACGGGCGGCCACACCCTCGCCCTCGCGGATCAAAGCCAAGAGCAGATGTTCCGTGCCCACGTAGTTGTGGTTGTGAAGCCTGGCCTCGTCGATGCTCAATTCGAGCACCTTCTTGGCCCGGGGCGTGAAGGGAATTTCCCCGATGCTCACCGGACCCATGGGCGCATTGACCGAATCCTCGACGGCCTTCTGGATACGTTCAAAGTCGATATTCATGCGCCGCAATACATTGGCGGCCACACCCTCGCCTTCGCGAATGACGCCGAGAAGAAGATGTTCCGTGCCGATGTAGTCGTGTTGCAGGCGTCCGGCTTCGTCGCGGGCGAGAAACAGAACTTTGCGGACTCTCTGGGTGAAACGGTCGTTCATGCGGAAGCGCCTCCGTTCGCGTGACCTAGGTTCCTGTTCCTGACTTGCGGTTCCGTGCAGCCGGGCGATGGCCAGGCACGGACAGAAACCCTTTGGCAAAATATACTGGAGCGGGGAATCCAACGCTACCATAGCCTCGGAAACCCGCCTGAAAGCCCTCAAGAAACCAGGAGCGCCCTCTGTCCTGTTTTCGCCATTTAAACGGGAAACTTAACTCTTGATTGACCTGGCAGCCGCACCTGCATGTCCTTATGCGCCAAAAAGTTCCCTTAACAGCGCCGCCCGGGCGGCGGATTTCTCCGGGTGGGTCAGGGGGCGCCCGGCGGCCACCTCCAGATGGCCGGGTTGCTGTTGGACCAGGATCCGGTTCAAAAGGCCCGGATGCACCGGTTCCAGGACACCCAGCCCCACACCCAGCCTGATATTGGACAAGTGGTCGAAGGTTTCCTGGGCGCTCATCAGACGGGCTCTGCCGACGGTGGCCAGGCTCCGGTGGGCCAGATCCTCGAAGGCCAGATGATCCCGGGCATACAGCTGCTCCCGGGCCGACCGTTCGTAGATGATTATCTTGCCAACGTGGGTCAGAAAATCCTCGGTGATTTCCTGTTCGTCCCGACCCAGGGTGACCAGGTTGGCGATCCGGAAAAGGGCTCCCCGCACCATGGTCCCCTGCCCCAGCATGCCCCGGACGGAAAACTGGAGCTGGCGCAGGGCGTTCAGGACCTTGTCGATTTCCCCGGCCAGGACCAGGCCCGGCAAGTGAAGGAGCGCTGAAACGTGGAGTCCCGTGCCCACATCACCCGGGCTGGCGGTCAGGTATCCCAGATCCTCGGCGAAAGCTGGTGGAACTTCTTTTTCCAGATGATCGTCAATCCGCAAGGCATCGGCCAGGGTGCCGGTCGGGTCCAATCCGGGGCGAAAGGCCACCAGACGGAGGTGGTCCTTTTCGTTGATCATCGCCAACCGGTTCAACCTCTGGGACAGAACCAGGTGCCGGTGCTTGGTATTCTTGACCAGGACCCGGCTGGCCAGGCCCATTTCCACCAGGACCTTTCGCTGGACGGGTTCAAGCTGGTCCATATCAAAAAGCCACCCGTCGGAAAAATCGGGAAATCGGGGCAGCCGACGCGTCAGATCACCTGATATGGTGCTCAATTCCACCTGAGAAGCATGGTGGGGAAAAGGAAAGGTCATCAGGTTCCGGGCCAGCCGGACCCGTGTGGAAATCACGATATCGGAGGCGGGCCCGAGGGCATTCAGCCACTCCGGAACGCGGCGACCGAAATCCTGGAAAAACGGGTTCATGGATCCGAATCCTCCGGCGGCCGCGAAGAAGATTCCAGACGGTGGATTTCATCCCGAAGTCTGGCCGCAGTTTCGAAATCCTCGGCCGCAATGGCTTTTTCCAGGGCCACCCTGCTGCGGCTGAGAACACCAGGCAGATCCGTGCGACCGTCCCGGTGGGCGGGCGACTTGCCCAGATGCGTGACGTGACGGTGCATGTGTCCCAGAATGCCCAGCAGTGGCCGGCGAAAGGCCTCATAACAATGTGGGCAGCCCAGGCGGTTATTCTCGCGGAATTGTCCGAAGGTGTACCCGCAAGTGGGACAGGCTGGCGGTTCAACCTGCCCGGCGCTTTTGCCGCGCTCGAATACCTGGCCCAGGAAGGCCGCCAGGGTTTCGTCCTCATCCTCGGGATTGTTTTCACCCTTACGGCCACCGAAGGGAAATCCGGGGGGATCGTCCCCATCTCCGGGTCGGTCCCCGGCACAGACGGCACACAGCCACTGGCTTTGCCGTTGGTCGTCGATCAGTTCGACCAGATGAACGGTCGCGTCTCTTTGCCCACATCGTTGGCAGATCATGGCGCCATCTCTTGGCGAGGAACCAATAGGCCGTCCTGCAACTCGAGAATTCGATCCGCCCGGGCGGCCAGGCGCGGGTCATGGGTCACGATGACCAGGGCGGTTCCTTCCTGTTCCCGCAGGGCGAATAACATGTCGCTGAGCCGCGAACCGATTTCCCTGTCCAGGTTGCCGAAGGGTTCATCGGCCAGAACAATTCCCGGGCGGTTCATGAAGGCGCGGGCCACGGCCACCCGTTGCTGTTCCCCGCCCGAAAGTTCGCCCGGCAGGTGATGAGCCCGGTCGGCCAGACCGGTGATTTTCAGGAATTCCTGAGCCCGGTCCCGGTCCTGGTCCCGGACCTCGCCCCGGCTGCGGACCGGGATGAGGAGATTTTCAAGGGCGGTGAAATCGGGCAAAAGGAAGTGGAACTGGAAAACGAACCCCACGCCGGTCGACCGCCACCGCGCCATGCAGCCGTGGTCGTTCAGGTCCAGGGTCTCGCCGCGCAGCAGGACTTCCCCGTGGGTTGGCCCGTCCAGACCGCCCAGGATGTTGAGCAAGGTGCTCTTGCCCGAGCCGCTGGGCCCGGTCACGGCCACGGCTTCGCCCTCCGACAAACCGAATTGACACTGCCGAAGCACTTCCACGGTACCGGCGGCGCGCGGAAAAAACTTATCCAGGTTTCGGGCTTCCAGGAGCAGCGACATGGGCTTCGGGGCCTTCCTTGATAAATCAGGTCGACGATCAGGTGTAACGGATAATTTCCATGGGCTTCAGGTTGGACGCTTCCCAGCTCGGCCACCATCCGGCCAGCAGGGCCATCACCAGGCTGATGCCGGCCACCAGGAAAAAGTCGCCCCACTGCAATAGCACCGGGACAGTCTCCACGAAATAAACGTCCCCGGGCAAAGTGATGCCGAAGCTGTGGAGCGCCCAGATCCCCAGCAGACCCACCGCGCTGCCGCATAGCACACCGACGGCTCCCAACCAGACGCCGTTGATCAGGAAAATCCCCATGATCTGTCGGCGCTTGGCGCCCATGGCCAGCAGGATCCCGATTTCGCGGCGGCGTTCGCCCACCATCATGGTCAAGATACCGATGATGTTGAAGCCGGCAATGAGGATGATCATGCCCAGCAGAAGGATCATGATGATCTTTTCCAGTTTGATCCACTGGAACAGGTTGGCGTTGAGGGCCATCCAGTCGGTGGCGTAGTACTGGAAACCCAGTTCGTCCTCCAGCCGGTCGGCCACGCGGTCGGCCCGCATCAGGTCGGTGACTTTGACCCCGATCAGGGAAGCCCCGCCCGGACCATAACCGAAAAAGTCGCGGGCGGCGGACAGGTCGGTGTAGACGAATCGGCTGTCGAATTCGAACATGCCCGTTTCAAAAAAGCCAACCACCACAAATTTTCGGCTTTCGGCTTCGATCATGTCCAGATCGAGTTCCCCATTGACAGTGGTCAGAACGACGGTATCCCCCATGGCCGCGTAGAGGCTGTTGGCCAGATCGGCGCCCAGAATGACATGGGGTACTTCGCCGCCGGCAAGGTCACCGAGCACCGACGGGTCGGGCAAAAGATATTGGCTCGTCGGCTGCACCGTATCCACCAGGTCGGGGTCGATACCCCAGGCCACGATCTCCTTCACCCGGGGCGGCCCGTACTTGCGGGAGGCGGTGGCCAGGCCGACCTGCCTGATAAAGGGCGCCACGCCGACCACCTCGGGATCGGCGCCAATGGCGTCCATGATCTTGCCCAGGTCGGTGAACCCTTCCGGAACCGAAGTGATGATGGTGACCATGGGCATGTTCTCGACGAAGGTCCGCCGCATTTCATCGTGGAAACCGTTCATTACCGCCAGGGTGATGTTCAGCACGGCCACCCCGATGGCAATGCCCACGATGGCCGTCACGCTCCCCCGGCTAAGAAAACGGCTGTGCCGCCGGCTGCGCAGATATCTTCTGGCGATGTAGCCCGCGAATTCCACTACGCACCCTCACCTTCAGGCTGATCATTGCGCGCCGTCTGCTCCGGCCGCATGTGAGGAAACAAGAGGACGTCACGAATGTTGTTCGTATCCACCAGAAGCATGATCAGGCGGTCGATGCCCATGCCCATGCCCCCGGTGGGCGGCATGCCCTGTTCCATGGCCTCCAGGAAACCCTCGTCGATGGGCTGCGCTTCATCGTCTCCGGCATCCATCAAAGCCTTCTGGTCCTCGAACCGACAGCGCTGTTCCCGTGGATCGTTCAACTCGCTGAAACTGTTGGCCACTTCGAATCCCGCGATGAAAAGCTCGAAACGTTCAACCAATCCCTTGATCTCCCGGTGGCCCTTGGCCAGGGGGGAAAGTTCCTTGGGATGATCCATGACGAAGGTCGGCTGGACGAGCTCCGGTTCCACCAGTTCACTGAAGAGTTCGTCCAGAATCTTGTCCCGGCCCATCCCCTTCTTGACCTCGACCCCATGACTCTTGGCCAGGGCGGTCAATTCAGCGGTATCCAGGGTCATCAGATCTTGCCCGGTCTTTTCGGTCAGGGCGTCCATGAAACGCACACGGGCAAAGGGCTCGTTGAAATCCATATCCTGCTCGCCGAAGGTCAGTTTTCCCTCTTCGCCGAAACGCCGAGCCAAGGTCCGGAGCAGCCTTTCGGTCAAATCCATCATGCCGTGGTAATCCCAGTAGGCCGCGTAACATTCGAGCATGGTGAATTCGGGGTTATGGGTGCGGTCCATCCCCTCGTTGCGGAAATCCTTGGCGATCTCGTAGACCTTCTCCAGGCCGCCGATGATCAGCCGCTTGAGATAGAGTTCATCGGCGATGCGCATGTACAGGGTCATGTCCAGCGCGTTGTGATGGGTGGTGAAAGGCCGTGCCGTGGCCCCGCCGTACAGGGGCTGCAGCACCGGAGTCTCCACTTCAAGGAACTTTTCCTCTGCGAAAAAAGCCCGGATGGCCGCGATGATCTCGCTGCGCCGCTTGAATCTTTCCCGGCTTTCCAGATTCATGGCCAGGTCCAGATGCCGCCTCCGGCTCCGGTTTTCCAGACTCATGTCGTGAAATTTTTCCGGAAGGGCGCGGATGGCCTTGGCCAGGAAGGTAAAGTCGGTGACCTTGATGCTGAGCTCGGCGGTACGCGTCCTGAAAAGAGTGCCCTGAACTCCAACCCAGTCGCCGATGTCGATCAGCTTCTGGATTTGGTGGAACTTATCCTCCCCCAGGTCATCTTTGCGGAAATAGGCCTGGATGCTGCCCAACTCGTCCTGGATGGGCACAAAAAGGGTTTTGCCTGTGCCGCGTTTGGCCATGATCCGGCCGGGGAATCGAACGACAGCCTCGGCCGCTGTCAGATCCGCTTCCAGGTCCCGCAACTGGCCGCTGGTGTGAGTCCGGTCATAGGCGTAGGGATAGAGTTCTACCTGCTCCCCCAGTTCGGCCATCTTGGCCAGGCGGGTCTCGATCAGGTGGTGAATACTTTCCTGTTCGGAACCTTCCGTGGGCTTCTGTTCCTGGTCTGCCAAGGTTCTCTCCTTGCCGCCGGGGGCGGATTCATGGGGTTCGGCGTTACCGGGACTGGGCACCCAGCCAACGTAGGAAAGCGTCGATGAAGTCGTCCAGATCGCCATCCAGAACAGCGATTGAGTTGCCGGTTTCGTGTTCGGTCCGGTGATCCTTGACCTTGGTGTAAGGCTGCAGGACGTAGGACCTTATCTGACTGCCCCAGGCAATCTCCATCTTCTCGGCTTCGATGGCGTCCCGCTCCTTTTTCCTCTCTTCCATGATCTTCAGGTAGAGCTTGGCCCGCAACATCGTCATGGCGCTTTCCCGGTTGCGGTGCTGGCTGCGCTCGCTCTGACACTGCACCACGATGCCGCTGGGTTCATGGGTGATCCGGATGGCGCTGTCGGTCTTGTTGACGTGCTGGCCGCCGGCCCCCTGGGCGCGATAAGTGTCGATGCGCAGGTCGGCCGTATCGATCTCCACCTCGACATCGTTGTTGACCAGAGGGTAGACAAAAACCGAGGCGAAGGAGGTGTGGCGTCGATTCTGGGAATCGAAGGGCGATATGCGAACCAGGCGGTGTACCCCGGATTCGCTTTTCAGGTAACCGTAGGCGAAGGGATGATCGATCTCCAGGACCGCGCTCTTGATACCCGCCTCCTCGCCCGCCTGCAGGTCCAGGGACTTGGTCTTCATACCATGCCGTTCGAAGTAGCGGGTGTACATCCGCAACAGCATCTGGGCCCAGTCCTGGCTTTCTGTGCCACCGGCCCCGGGATGGATCTCGAGAACGGCGCCCCGCTCATCTTCTTCACCGCTGAGCAGAAACTGGAAATCGAGTTTTTCGACGGCGGCTTCGAGTATGTCCAGACCCTCGGCGACCTCGACTCGGGAATCCTCGTCTTCTTCTTCCTGAACCATTTCGGCCAGGAGCTTGATTTCCGCTCCCTGCGCGACGGCCTGTTCCAGGGGAACCACCCACTGCTTCAAGGATCGCACCTTGCGCAGGGTCCGGTTGGCTTTCTCCTGATCGTTCCAGAAATCCGGGGCGGCTTGAAGGGCTTCCAGCTTCTCCAGTTCCGTTTTCAGGCCTGGGAAGTCAAAGACCCTCCTTCAGGGTTTCCAGCCGCTGCAATGACGTGTCGATACGATCCAGAAATTCCTTCACCGATTCCAACTCCTCTATGTTCTTTCAGCAATTTCAGTATTGAAGAGCTCAAACCATAGTTTGAGTCAATCATCGAGGCCAGACCAAAGGATTTCCGCGGCGGATTCCAGATCGGCCAGGGTGCCTCCATTATCCAGGACGACATCCGCGCTGTTCCAGCCTTCGGCCATGAAACCCTGCGCTTCGATCCGGCTCCAGGCTTCGGTTTCCACCAGGCCCCCGGGTCCGGTCAACCTGGCCAAGCGAACCGTCTCGGGTGCCGTGACGGTGATGACCTTTTCGATTCCGGGCACGGGAGGCAAAAGAAAATACACCGCCGCTTCCAGCACCGCAAGGCGATGCTGTCTTTCGTTTTCCAGTTCAGCCAACCGGCGGCCCATCAGGACCGCCAGGGGCCCATGAGTGATACGGTTCAACCGTTTCAATGCGGACGCCTCGGCAAAGACTACCGATCCGAGTGCCGACCGGTTGATGGCTCCCTCGCAAACCACGCCGGGCCCAAATTCCGCGGCGATATTCGCAATGATTTCCTTCTGACCGAGCACTTCGTGCCCCAGGCGGTCGCCATCCAAAATGGCGGCGCCGCGTTCGGCGAAAAGCCGGCACAGAGTGGATTTCCCTCCCCCGGCCGGTCCGGTAACCACCCAACGTCTCATCCGTGGGCCTCCGCCCAGTTGGCACCCGTATGCATGTCCACTACCAGAGGAACCTTGAGATCCAGAGCGCTTTCCATGCCCTCGCGCACCAGCGGCTCGAGGTTCTTCAAACCACCGGAAGGAACTTCAAAGACCAGTTCGTCATGCACCTGGAGCAAAAGCAGAGCACCGGTCCGGGACTTTTCCAGATCTTTTTGGATGCGAATCATGGCCAGCTTGATCAGATCGGCCGCCGTTCCCTGGATGGGGGTATTGACCGCCACCCTTTCCTGGAATGAGCGGATCCGGTTGTTGGACGAATCGATGTCCGGTAAAAGTCTTTTCCTGCCCAGGAGCGTTTCCACCCAACCGTCACGATGGGCCTGTTCCTTGGTGGAATTGATAAAGTCCCGCACCCCGGGATAGGTTGCGAAATAGGTATCGATGAACGCGGTAGCTTCGTTCACCTTCACCTTGATCTGCCGCGCCAGGGCTCGGGACCCCATCCCGTAGATGACCCCGAAGTTGATGGCCTTGGCCCGGCTGCGCATCTCGGAAGTCACCTGGGCTTCATCGACCCCGGCGATCAGGGCGGCGGTGCGACGGTGCACGTCGCCCCCCTCCTGAAACACCGACAGCAGACCCGGATCGTCGGCCAGATGAGCCAGGAGCCGCAGTTCGATCTGGGAATAGTCGGCGGAAAGGAAGACGTTTCCGTCCACCCGGGGAACAAAGGCCCGCCTGATCTGCCGACCCAATTCCGTGCGCACGGGAATGTTCTGCAGGTTGGGATCGGAACTCGACAAGCGACCCGTGGCCGCGACCGCCTGGTTGTAGGAGGTGTGGATGAGGCCCGTCTGAGGGTTGGCCAGCTGGGGCAAGGTTTCCACGTAGGTGTTCTGAAGCTTGGCCACCTGCCGGTATTCCAGAATCAGGGCGGGCAAATCGTGTTCGGCCGCCAGGGCGGTCAAGACCGAGACGTCCGTGCTCCAGCCGGTGGCGGTCTTCTTGATGGGTTTGAGACCCAGCTTTTCAAAAAGGATGACCGCGAGCTGTTTGGGACTCTGGATATTAAAATCCTCACCCGCCAGATCGATGATCTTTTTCTGGAGACCCTCCATCTCCTTTTCAAAGCGGGCGCGTAATTCCGCCAGGAAAGGACGGTCGATCATGATGCCGTTACGCTCCATGGTCAGCAACACCCCGGAGACCGGCATTTCAAGATTGCGGAACAGATCGACCAGACCGGAGTCAGCCAGCCGAGGCTCGAGGACCTGGTACAGACGCAGCGTGAAATCGGCGTCTTCTGCGGCGTACAGCCCGAGCCGATCCCTATCAACCGACAGGATATCCTTGAGCCGGTCACCGGCCGCAAATAGTTCGCTGAAGGGCATCATCCGGTGATCCAGGAATTCGGCTACCAGGTCGTCCAGGCCATGGCTGCGCCTTCCGGGGTCCAGGATGTAGGACGCCAGCATGGTGTCGAAGCGTTCGCCCTTTAGATCCAGTCCGTGCCGGCCGAGAACCCATTCATCGAACTTCAGATTCTGGCCGACTTTCAGACATTCCGACTCCAGGACGGGCTTCAATTTGTCCTGAACCGAGGCCAGACGGCTGACTTCCTTTCCCACCGGAAAAAGGGTGTCGCCGGGGCCTTCGTTCGAATCGGTTTCGCGCCAAAGGATCGGGATATATGCCGGCTCCAGAAGACCACCGGACCGATCCCAGCCCGCCAGACTGATACCGACCAGCCGGCAGGTGTCCGACCGCAGACCATCGGTCTCGGTGTCGACCGCCAGCGGCGCCACCGGATCCCTCCGCTCCAGCCAGGCATCGAGTTTGTCATCGCTGTCCAGCAACCGGTAGCCGTGTTCGGCGCGGAGTTTCCTCCAGGCCGGTTCGGCCGGAGCATCGGATTTAGCCTGGGTTTTCGTGGTCGGAAGGGAGGGCGCTTCCGGCTCTTCCTCGGCGGTGACCGGGGCAACCTCCGCTCCGGCCATCTTGTCGATCTGGGCCAGAACCCGCCTCAGTCCCAAGGTCTGAAGCAGTTGGCGGACCTCCGCACCGGTCGGCAGTACGGTTGTCATGGAATCCCAGTCCAGGTCCAGTTCCACGTCCTGCCGGATGATGAACAAATCCCGGGAAAGGAACACCCGGTCCCGGTTTTCGGTCAGCACCCTTTTCAGGCGGGGGGTCAGTTTGCTCTTTTCCAGGCCCTGGTAGAGTTTGTCCAAGGTGCCGAATTCCAGGATGAGCTTGCGCGCCGTCTTGTCCCCCACCCCTGGGGCGCCGGGAATGTTGTCCGCCGCGTCGCCGGCCAGGGCGAAAACGTCAATCAAGGAGGCGGGTTCCAGCTTGTATTCCTTGCGAATGTCCTGGTCGGTGAACTCGATCGGATCGCTACTCTTTTTACCAGGCTTGAGCATGCCCGTGCGCCCATCCAGAAGCTGCATGAAGTCCTTGTCGCCGGTGTACAGCCAGACCTGATCACAAACGTCCGCCGATTGCCGGGCCACGGTACCCATGACGTCGTCCGCCTCCACCCCTGCCTTCTCCAGCACCGCAATTCCCCAGGCCGACAGCAATTCCTTGAGGCGGGGCAACTGCTCGGCCAGTTCGGTGGGCATGGGTTTGCGGTTGGCCTTGTACTCGGGATACATCTCGTGCCTGAAATTCTTTCCTTTGACGTCGAACACCACGGCCAACCGCTCGGGTGCATGAGTCTCGATGAGCCGCAGAATGGAGTTGAAGAAGCCGAAGGCCACCGAGGTGGTTTCACCGTTGGGCGCGGTCAAGGGACGCTTGATGAATCCGTAATGGGCTCGGTAGAAGAGGGCGGAACCATCAATCAGAATCAGGGACATGGGCCACGCCTTTCACGACGAGTAGAGTCGGTGGGCGTCGATATATTCCACAACCCCGCGGGGCAACTGTTCTTCAGGCAATATACCCTGGCGCAGCATAGCACGTACCGTGGTGGATGACACGGGATGGTCGAAATCCGCCACGGGAATGACACGGGCCGGATCGAGCCCCGCGTACCGGATCGCTTCGGGGGTGGGACCGAAATCATCTCGGGAATAGACGACGATGTCCGCCAGCTCCTGGATCCGCTCCGGACTGCGCCATCCCGAAAACCCGGCCAGGTTGTCGACTCCGATGACCAGTCTCAACCGGTCTTCGGGAAATTCGCAGGCCATTTCCTCCAGGGTTTCCACGGTGAATGACACTCCGCCCCGGACAATTTCACGGTCATCAACCCAGGTCGCATCATGTCCGGCAAAAGCCAGGCGCACCATGGCCAGACGATCGGCAGGGGCCGCGGAATTCTCGAACTTGTGAGGGGAAAGCCAGGCAGGAACGATCACCAGAAGGTCGGCCAGTTCGCTGTCCAGCATGTGATCCACGATGGCCAGATGACCAAGATGTACCGGATCAAAGGATCCCCCCAAAACGGCCCGAATCATCACTCGCTGTCCCCTTCGTCCTCCTTGTCATCCAGATTTCGCAGGGCCTTTTCGGCCCGGCCGGTGTACCGGCTGTCCGGAAATTCGGAAATGAGCCGTTCGTAGCTGCGTCCGGCTGAATCGGGATCGTCCAGTTTTTCTGCCGCCTGGGCCCGTTCCCAGAGAACTTCCGGGATGAGAGAACTTCCCGCTTCTTCAACCAGGACATCATCCATGGTGATGGCCACGGCCTCATAACGTCGCAATTGCTTGTAGATCTTGATCTGCTCAAGCCTTTTCTGGACCATCAAATCCGAAATCTGCTCCATGTAGGCCGTTACCTCGGGCATGCGCGCTGAGCCCGGATACTCCTGGCTGAATTTCAAGAAGTGCAGCCTGGCTTCGTAGGCCCCGGTAATATCGCGTTGAATACGGCCGACCTGCTCCAGATAGGAAACTCCCTCCTGGAAAAGGGCATCCTCGACCAGAGGGCTGGTCGGATAATCCTTGCGCAGGATCTGGAATTCCACCCCGGCCAGAGGGTACTCCCCCATGGACATGTAAGTCATACCTTTGAGATACTGGGCCTCGGCCGACAGGCTGTCGGTAGGATTGTTGCGAATGTAGGACTCCAGGGCGGCCACGGCTTCAGGGTCCTTGCCCTGTTCAGCAAAAAACACACCCCGTTCAAAACTGCCCACCGGATGGGGATTGGTGGCGCCACAACCGGCCAGCATCATTCCCAGACCTGTCAGAACCCCGGCGCCTAACCAGGCAACCAACAGCACCCGCGGTCCTTTTGAAATATTGAACACGAATTCCTCCCTGGCGTCCGGTTACCGGGCGCCTGGTCAGTTACCGGTATTGGCAAAGTAGACGGCGATCAGTCCGACGAGAGTGCCCAATACCAAAATCTCTTCCATCCGGCTCTGCCACCCACTGCCCGCCTTCTCCGCGGTGGTGAAAGGATATAGACCGGATTCAACACTGTCGAAATCGTCGCTGTCTACGCGGTCGCTGAACTTCCGCTCCACGATTTCCTTGAACAGGAGTTGTCCTCCAGGGGAGGCGGAAATTTCGACCGAGGCCGTCACGGCAACTTCCCGTCCAACCCAGCGTTGCCAGATACCCAGGGTCCGGCCGACTTCCGGATAGGTCAGGTCAACATCCACGACCGAGTAGTTGAAGACAAAGTCATAAGGGCCGATTTCGGTGGAATCATCGGCGGCCACAAAAAGTTCGTAACCATTTTTGCGCAAAAGTCCCGTGGCAACGGTTCCGAAAAGTTCATTCTTGCCGTCCCCCGTCTTCCCCACCAGAAGAATGGCACCAGGAGCCGCAGGTATGAAACTGGCGGCGTGAGCAACGATTTCTCCCATCAGAGCCTCAGTAAGCCAGAGGTTGGTTCGGACCGTATCGGGTTCCGCCAAACCAGGCAATTGGACCACGGATTTGGCGGCCACATCCTCTTCGGCGTGGACCACAGCAAAACCGCTGACCAGCATAACCGTGGCCAACACTAGAATCATCGTCGTCGAACCGGATTTCCTGTCCATTGGTTCGGTATCCCTTTCTTGGCGCCAACATTTCCCGATCCCCGGTCCGGGAATCGCCGTTAACGAAGAGTTGCCCACACATCAAAACCCGTGACCGCCCGGAACTCGGCTTGCACCCATTGCCCTGGGTGGAGCTGGTCCGCGGGCATCAATATCACCCCGTCCAGATCGTAGCCGAAATGATAACTCCGGCACACCGCCAGCGAAACACCCGATCTCAATACACCGGCGGCGGTTTCGCGTTCCGAATCATCGGCCCAGACACCGTCCTGGAAGGAATCGAGGATCCCCTGGGTCTGTTCAGCACTCTCGGATCCGGGAACGATCACCTCGTCAACCACGGCGCTGAATGACTGGCCCAACCTGGCGCTCTGCCGCCCCAGGGATATCTCCGACTGCAGATCCATGATCAAAGCTTCGCGATCATGAATCAACTCGTCCGGAACCCGGTCCGGCAGGCTGGCCGATGGCGTCCCCTTTTCCGGTGAAAACCGATAGGTGCCCAGATGGTCGAATTCCACTTCAGCCAGGAAATCGGCCAGCAGCGAGACATCCTCCTCCTCTTCCCCCGGAAAACCGAGCAAGGCCGTGGAACGCAGCACCAGATCGGGCCTGTCCCGGCGCAGGGCACCGAAAAAATCGGGAGATGCCTTGAACCCACCGGGACGGCGCATGGCCTTCAGGATCCGTGGGGAGGCGTGCTGGATGGGAATATCGAAATAGGGGGCGACTTTTTCCATTTCCAGCAAACGTCGCAGGTCATCGACCGAAACCATGCCGGCATACAGATAAAGCAGCCGCATGCGGCGCAGACCGTCCACACGGTTCAGGTTCTGGACAAGTTCAATGAGGGTCTGACCGGTATCACGACCAAAATCGCTGGTGTTCTGGGAAACCAGCTGGATCTCCGTCACTCCCTGGGCCACCATCTGCCGCACCTCGATGACGATCTCTTCCACCGAGCGGCTGCGCTGTTTGCCCCTGATCAGGGGAATCCGACAGAAGGTGCAGCTGCAGTTGCAGCCCTCGCCAATCTTAACGAAGGCCACGTGAGACGGGGTCAGAAGCGGACGACCCACCAGGCCGGTGTAGTTGACGGCCATGGGATCATCGACGATCGGAGGCCCGGCCAACGGAAAGGCTGATGGTTGGTCTGTTCCCGCCACGGTGGCCGCCGACTCATCACCCAGACAAGCGGCCACCACCCGGTCGAATTGGCCGACACCGGCGACAACATCCACCTCCGGAAAACGTTTCTGAATGTCGTCACCATGTTCCTGGGACCAGCAGCCGCAGACCACCAGAGTGCGATCGGCCTTGCCTGCAACCAGGGACTGCAGCGTTTCCTCGCTGTCGCTGCGGGCGGCGTCGATGAAGCCGCAACTGTTGAGGACCCAGATGTCGGCTTCTTCGGGATCGGCCACCGGTTGGATACCCCGGGACAGGAATCGCCCCAGCAGGGCCTCTGAATCCACCAGATTCTTGTCGCACCCCAGGGTGGCGCAGAACACCCGTTTCATCAGGCCTGCCCCTCTTCCATGCGTTGCAGGTCTTCGGGTTTGATCAGGACGTCACGGGCCTTGCTGCCGGTAAAGGGGCCGACGATCCCGGCTTCCTCGAGCATGTCCATCAGGCGTCCGGCGCGGGTGTAACCGATGCGCAACCTTCTTTGCAGGAGGGAAGTGGAGCCGCTCTGGTGCAGGACCACCACTTCGCGGGCGGCCTCGTACAGGTCGTCCTCCCCGGTGACCATGCCCCCGCCGGCGGGGTTTTCCTGCAGACTGATTTCATCCGTGGAGCCTTCGAACTGTCGCCAGTGCGCGGCGATGGCTTCGCACTCGTCCACGTCGATAAATGATCCGTGGACACGGACCGGCAGGGCCCGCCCCGGCTGCAGATACAGCATGTCCCCGTGGCCGAGCAGCTGTTCGGCTCCATTCATGTCCAGCACGGTGCGCGAATCGTTTTTCTGGATGACCCGGAAGGCGATCCGGCAGGGAATGTTGGCCTTGATGACCCCGGTCAAGACGTCGACGCTGGGCCGCTGAGTGGCAAGTATGAGGTGGATGCCCACCGCCCGGGCTTTTTGAGCCAACCGGGTGATGGGACCCTCGATGTCGTGGCCGAGCTGGAGCATGAGGTCGGCAAGCTCGTCGACAATGGTCAGGAAATAGGGCATCAGTTCGGTCACTGTTTCCCCGTCCGAATCGACGACCTCACCCTTGACCACTTTGTCATTGTATTGCTGGATATTTCGCACCGTACACTTGGCCAGCTGCCGGTAACGAAACTCCATCTGAGCCACCATCCACTGAAGGGCCTTGAGCGACTCCCGTGGATCCGTGACCACCGGCAGCAGCAGATGGGGAATGCCGTTGTAGACATTCATCTCCAGCATCTTGGGATCGATCAGCACCATGCGCAGGCGTGATGGATCATTGCGCAGGATAAGGTTGGAAATGATCGAGTTCAGGCAGACGGACTTGCCGCTGCCGGTGGACCCGGCCACCAGCAAGTGCGGCAACGAGGCGATATCGATGCTCACCGGACGCCCCACCACGTCCTTGCCCAGCACCACCGAAAGAGGTTCGCGTTTCTGATGACGGGTCAATTCCAGGACTTCACGCAGGCGGACCATGCGGGCGGTGGGGTTGGGGATTTCGATGCCGACGGCGGCCTTGCCCGGAATGGGCGCTTCCATGCGGATGGACCGAGCGCGCATGGCCAGGGCCAGGTCATCACTCCGCTGCACGATCTGGTTCACCCTGATACCGGGGCCGGGTTGGTATTCGAAAGTGGTCACCACCGGGCCCGGCCGGACATCCTTGACCTCGCCCTCGACGCCAAAGGAACGGAGAGTCTCCTCCAGAAGATCGGCGGCCTGGTCCAGTTCCGTGTCGGATATCTGCTGGGTTTCAGGACCGGCGGGAGTCAGAAGTTCCAATCCCGGCAACGTCACCGGACCCGAATTTTTCTTGACCTTTTTCAGACGCTTGCGTTTGGGTTTTCCCCCAGGGGGCACGGAACCATCCCCGACAAAATCTCCGGCTGCGCCGGGCAAGATTCTTTCTTCAGGAATTTCTTCCGGTTCGAAACTCTCGGGCGCCGATTCGGGCTCGGGCTCCTGGTGCACCCTCCGGTCCCGAGACCCGGATTCCGGGGGCGCCTCATCCCAATACTCCTCGTCCGCATCGGCAACTTCGAAGGAGGCCTCGTCCTCATCCTGGTCGCGCTTGAACGGCGCGGTGAAGACTCCGGCCAACCAGCGGCCCAGACCGGCGACGGCGGCCACAGGCCAGCTCACCACGTCCCCCAGGCCTTGGAAAAAGGCTCCCAGCCAGCGTCCCACTCCTGAAAAAAGGCCACCCAGGCCACCCAGCCATGGTTTGAAGATCAGGATCCCGGCTACCAGCAGGAAAAAGGTGAGAAAGATGCGCCCCCCCCAGAGGCCGAACGGGGCATGGAAAGCACGGGCCAGGAAGACACCGGCCACCCCACCCAAACGGGCACCGGTTTCCGGGTCGAAGGGACCGCCGGGTTGCGCCAGCCAGGCCGAGGTAATTAGCCAGAAGGGAATAGCTCGTAAAACCCACGGGCGGAGTTTGTGTTGACCGCCGACCAGGAAACCGATCCCGGCCGCCGCCACCATGAAGGGAATCGTCCAGCACCACAGGCTGCCGAAAACCAGATGCAGGATCACATTGAGGACCGACCCGACGGGCCCGCCCGGATTGGGAAAGGCCAGATAATCCCCGGCGCTCTCTCCCTTGAGTATTCCCCACCAGGCGCCCGGATCCCCGGAAAGGGCCAGACCGGCATACGCGGCTACCGCCACCAGCAGCAGGCCGGTCAGCCAGGCCGCTTCGTACCAGGGACGCCCAGTTTTCTTTTTAGCCTTCTTCTGATTTCGCCCTGACACGCAAACCCTCCTGCAGATGGGTCAATTCCGTCTCGAGGAAGCTTGTCGTGGCCTTTCCATCCAGGAATACCTGGTTGTTCAACACCTCGAGGTGAAACGGCGTGCTGGTGGGCAATCCTTCGAAAACGCATTCCGCCAGGGCCCGCCGCATCCGTGCGACAGCTTCATCACGATCCTTGCCGTGAACGATAATCTTGGCCAAGAGAGAGTCGTAGTAGGGAGGCACCAGATAGTCGGAATAGATATGGGTATCGACCCGTATCCCGGGTCCTCCGGGAGCGTGGTAGTAAAATACGCGTCCGGGGCAGGGCATGAAATCCCGCTCCGGATTTTCGGCGTTGATCCGGCACTCGATGGAATGTCCGGTGACCTTCACGTCGTCCTGGGTGAAATCGAATTTTTCACCGGCGGCCACCTTGATCATCCACTTCATGAGATCAAAACCGGTGACCATTTCGGTAACCGGATGTTCCACCTGGATCCTGGTATTCATCTCCATGAAGTAGAAGGATTCGTCCTCGTCGAGAAGAAATTCCACCGTCCCGGCGCTGCGGTAACCTACCCGCTTGGCCAGGCGGACGGCGGCCTCACCCATTTTGGCTCGCAGTTTCGGGGTCACGGCGGGCGAAGGCGCTTCTTCGATTAATTTCTGATGCCGGCGTTGAACCGAACAATCCCGTTCGCCGAAATGAATGACGGTGCCGTGTTCATCCCCCATCAACTGGACTTCCACGTGTCGGGGATTGACCAGGTACTTCTCCAGGTAGACCGCGTCGTTGGCGAAAGCCGCGCCGGCTTCGGTCCGGGCGGCAACGTAGTTTTTGCGCAGTTCTTCCTCATCCCAGGCCACTCGCATACCCTTGCCGCCACCGCCGGCGGTGGCCTTGATGATGACGGGATACCCGAACTTGACCGCGGCTATGACCGCATCCTCCACATCATCCACCAAACCGGTTCCGGGCACGGTGGGAACCTTGGCTTTATCGGCCATGGTCCGGGCAGTAGCTTTGTCGCCCATCTGCCGGATGACCTCGGCTTGAGGGCCGATCCAAACAAAGTTGTTGTCTTGACAGATCTCGGCGAACTCAGCGTTTTCAGCCAGGAAGCCGTAGCCGGGATGGATGGCTTCCGCACCGGTGATCTCGGCCGCGGCAATGATGTTCGGGATCCGCAGATAACTCTCAGCGCTGGAAGTCTTCCCCACGCAGACCGATTCGTCCGCGTACTTGACGTGAAGGGATTCGGTGTCGGCGGCCGAATGAATGGCCACGCTCTGGATACCCAGCTCGCGGCAGGCCCTCATGATGCGCAGGGCTATTTCGCCACGATTGGCGACCAGGATTTTCTTGAACATGGAGGACTTCCCGTCAGAAAGGCACACAAAACCTCACCCTGGGTCGGCTGAATACCGCCCCGGGGCAATTTTCCTTGGTCGAGTTCTGTATTTTGGGGTTCAGGGCACTTGATGGCAAGAGAAAATGGCCCCCTCAGAGGCCATTTTCCCGATCTTGAGTTTGAAAAACCCTCAAATGGTCTGGACTTCCTTCTCGGGTTCCTTCTCCGACTCCTCGAAACGGTCCCAGGTGTTGTCGCTGCTGGCCTGGATCCCCTTGACCCGAAGCATGAATTCGTGGGGATTGCTGCTGGTCTTGGTGGCGGCATCCAGGGTGATCTTCTTTTCCTTGTACAGCTGCATCAGCGACTGATCGAAGGTCTGCATCTGGTACTGGATAAACCCTTCCTGAATGGCCTGGCGGATCATCACCGTTTTTTCAGGCTCACGGATGTAATCGCGGATGGTGCCGGTGGCGATCATGATCTCGCAGGCGGGATACCGGGTCAACCCATCCGCATCGGCCACCAGGCGCTGGGAGATGACCGCCTGCATGGTCGAGGCCAGCAGGTAGCGGATCTCCTGGTGCTGGTGGGGCGGGAAGAAAGAGATGATACGGCTGATGGTTTGCGTCGCATCGATGGTATGCATGGTGCTCAGCACCAGGTGGCCCGTGTCCGCGGCGGTCAGGGCGATCTTCATCGACTCGGCGTCACGAATCTCACCGATGAGAATCACGTCGGGATCCTGCCTGAGAACATGCTTTAAGGCTTCAGCGTAACTTCCCGTATCACTGCCGATTTCTCGCTGGCTGACGATGCTCCTCTGGTCCCTGTGCAAAAACTCGATGGGATCCTCGATGGTGATCACGTGCCGGGAACATTCGCAGTTGATGATGTCCACGATGGATGCCAGGGTGGTCGACTTGCCACTGCCGACGGTGCCGGTGACCAGCACCAAACCACGGGGCTTGACCGCCAGTTCCTTTACCACCTGGGGCAAACCAAGCTCGTCGATGGTCTTGATCTCCACGGGCACATGGCGGAACACCATGGCCACGCTGCCACGCTGCACATAGAAGTTGGCCCGGAAGCGGGCTATCCCCGGTATGCCAAAGGCGAAATCGATTTCTCGAGTGGATTCGAAGACCTCGCGCTGGCTCGGAGACAGGATCTGCTGGGCCACGGCCGCCATGTCCTGAACCGTCGGGGCATCGTAATCGGCAAAAACCAGCATGCCGTTGATCCTGAACGCCGGGGGGACCGCCACTTTAAGGTGAAGGTCACTCGCGCCCCGAGCGATCATTTCCTTGAGGATCTTCTTGATATCCATGTAGAGAATTCTCCCGTTTGGGGGGTCGCCCCAGAGACTGACTGAAACTTCTCGGCGAAGCCGCTACTCCTTCCCTGGTCATCGGCCAAATGCAGCCTTTCTTAAACGGGATATTCACATTGATATGGTCCGAAAGGGTGGGTTTTCGGCCCGCAGGGACCCAAAAAGCCCGGAGTCAGCGATTTACGCCGATTCCGGGCTGGAAGAACCAAGGCAGGCTCGAGGGTACACTGGGTGCGGAACCCAGGATGTCAGTCGGGATCCACCAAGAACAGGACACCTTCGGCCTCGACCGGGCTGCCATTCTCCACGAACACTTCCTTGATGGTGCCGGCGAACTCAGCTTCTATCTCGTTCATCACCTTCATGGCCTCGATGATGCACATGGTCTGACCGACGGCCACCCGGTCCCCCACATCGACAAACGAGGGGTCACTAGGCGAGGGTGCCCGATAAAAGGTACCCACGATGGGAGAACGCACATCTTTCCACTTGGCGCGGGTCGGATCCGCAGACGCGGTGGGAGCCTCTCCAGGTGCCTGAGCCACGCCACTGGGCGCAGGGCCCTGGGGAGAAGGCATCTGCATCGCTGGAGCTACCGACGCGCTGGCAAAAGTCATCGGTGCGGATTTCTGAATGCGGATGGTCGTGTCCTCATGACTGACCTCCAACTCCTCGATGCCGCTGTCTTCGACCAGCTTGACGAGTTCGCGAACCTTTTCGATATCCATTTCAGGTCCTCCGGTGCGTGGGGCTGTATCCATGTTAAACCCTTCCCAGATACTTCCCGGTGCGGGAATCAATTTTCAGGACTTCCTCTTCGTCGATGAAGAGGGGAACCTGTACCACGAGACCAGTTTCCATGGTCGCCGGCTTGGATCCGCCCTGGGCGGTGTCTCCGCGCAGACCGGGATCCGTCTGGGTTACTTTCAATTCGACCGTCAGCGGGGCCTCGACCGTCAGGGGTTGGCCCTCAAGCAGCAGCACGCTGCACATATCGCTTTCCTTGATATACTGGGGCACGTCCCCCAAGGTATCCTGGTGCAGCTGGATCTGCTCATAGTTTTCCGTGTTCATGAAAACATAAAATTCACCATCCGGATACAAATATTGGAACTCCCGGCGCTCCAGCCGGACCTCCTCCACTTTTTCCCCGGCACGGAAAGTGTGCTCGACCACCTTGCCGTTTTCCACGTTTTTCAACTTGGTGCGAACAAAGGCAGGGCCCTTGCCCGGCTTGACATGCTGGAATTCCACGATGGTCCACAAGCCGTTCCTGTGTTTCATGGCGAATCCCGTACGGAAATCACTTGTATCGGCCAAATCCAATCTCTCTTTCCCAGGGGCGATTCAGGCAGTCTGTAAAAATCCGGTAATTGATAACACGACATTGCTATTATGGCAATGAATGTTAGCCCTTCGGCCCGCCGGTGACCAGGGACCGGATGCCCAGCAGGGCCAGGCGATAACCCTCGACCCCGAATCCGCGAATACCGGCCGTCACCACGTCGGCCAGCAGGTTGTTGCGCCGAAAAGACTCCCTGGCGTCGGGATTGGTCAGGTGGATTTCCACTATCGGGATGTCAACCGCGGCCACCGCGTCCCGAATGGCCACCGAAGTGTGGGTGTAGGCCGCCGCGTTGAGGATGATCCCGTCGGCCGAATCGCCGGCTTCGCCGATCATGCCGACCAGCTCCCCTTCGATATCGGATTGGAGAAAATCCAGATCGAGCCCACAGTCCCGGGCCCAGCCCAGGCACAGGGATTCCAACTCCGGCCAGGTCGTCTGGCCGTAGATCTCCGGCTCACGCCGACCGAGGCGACCGAGGTTGGGGCCCCCGATCACAACCACGCGCGGTGTCATGAAGAAGGTCCGCCTTCCTGGCGGAGGCGAGTGATCCAATCTTCGAACTGCTTTTTTTCGTTTTTCCGCCAGGAAGTGTACCTGTTCCCGGGATCTTCCGGCGAAGCAGGCGGGACCCCGGGAGGTATCGCCGGCGGGGCCGATCCGGGAGGAACGGACGGTCCCTGGCTCTCGATCTCGGCAATCCGCCTCAGGATATCCTCGCGACTGGGCTCCCGAGCCGCCATCTGGCTGAGAGCCTCCAGGGCCTTGGCCCGATATCCTTGGGCAAGGTAAATGTCCACCAGGGTCAAGGTGGTAAAGTCCGTGTCCACCGGCTCGGACGGCTCCAGGGCGGTGGGGACTTCCCTTTGGGCGAACTCCCTGGCTTCGGCCAGGGCGCCCGGCCACCGGTCGTGGTCAGGATCCAGGATCGTCAGTTTTTCAAGCAGTGGAATCAATTCGTTCCAGGCCCGGCGATTTTGGGCGTCATCGGTCAACAGGCCCAGGACGAGGATATTTTCGCTGTCCAGTGCCATGACGCGAACCAGGACGTCCCGCGCCTGGTCCGGCCGGCCGGCATCGAGCAGCGTTTGCCCCTTGATTACCAGGGCGGACAAATATTCGGGGTGCCGAACCAATCCGTCATCCAGAAGTTCCAGGGCATCCTCCAAACGGCCGGCCTGGCGCAACAGGTCAGCCAGGGGGGCAAACACCCGCGAGTGCGGAGCATTGGCCAACCGCTGGGAAAAAGTATCGATTTTCTCGTCCAGATTCATGCAGCAATCCCGTTTATCAATCCAAGGTCTTCAGGTATTCGCCAACGGTTTCCATGTCCGGCCACAAGCCCGCGGTCAATTCCAGGGTAAATCGGGCCTTGACCCCATCGAGGAAAACGCTGGCGGTGGCCATTTCTTCAGTATTGGCGGCACTGGTCCAGCCTCCGGAGCAGAGATCGGCGCCGACCGAAACCATCCGCACGGCCTTACGGGCGAACACCCGGCTCATGGCTGCAAAGACCTCGGCCTGGGCGTGGCCCTCGTCCTTCAGCCGGGCGGCCTTACGAGAAAAAGCGGCGGCTACTTCGCACACGGTCATCATGTCGGCGAAGGTGAACATGACGATCTGGTTTCTGGTCAACTTGGCCTGGTGCATGTGCAGAATGGTCTCGTTGAGGCCCCGGACCGCCGCGGCCACCATGGCCGCCCCCACTTCAGAATCCGATTCCTGCAATGAGTCCATATCCGAGGCGAGGTCCCGGTAGAACTCACCCTTCGAGCGCACGGTTTCCTTCCAGCGGTACATGGCGATAATGCTCTGCTGGATTTCGCTGGTGCCTTCGTAGATGGACGTGATCCGGACGTCGCGACGCATCTTCTCGACCACATATTCCCGGGCGTACCCATATCCACCCAGAGCCTGGATGGAGGCGTCGGCCGCCCGGTTGCCGGCTTCGGTCCCCCAGTACTTGGCGATGGAACCCTCGGTGCCCATGTCCTTGCCGCCGGAGTCAATCTGCAGGGCCACCTGCTCCATGTGGGCCCGGCCGGCGGCCAGATCGATCCAGTGTTCCACGATGAGTTTCAGCAGGTAACCTTGTTTTTCCACCAGGGGCGCCCCGAACTGTTCCCGGGTTTTGGCGTAGGCCAGGGCCCGGTCCAGCGGCCCCTGTCCGCCACCCAGCCCGAAAGCGCCCACCATCAGGCGGGTATACCCGAACACGGCGTTGGCCTGCTTGAGGCCCTGCCCCTCGGTCAGACCGATGAGGTTGTCAGCGGGAACATCCACGTCCTCCAGCAGGACGCCGGTGGTGTTGGAGGCCCGGATCCCGTGCTTGTCCTCGTGTTTGCCCACGGCCAATCCCGGAGTGCCTCGTTCCACCACGAAAAAGCTGGGGCCGTCCGGAGTCTTGGCCAGGATGGTATAGATCTGCGCCACACCGCCGTTGGTAATGAACTGTTTGGTGCCGTTCAACCGGTAGCCGGTGGTCTTACCGCCGGTATCCAGAATGCGGTCCGCGGTGGTTTTCAGGGCAGCCACATTGCTACCGGCTTCGGGTTCGGTCACGCCGTAGGCCACGATCAGTCCCTCGGTCGCGATCCGGGTGAGCCACTTACTCTTCTGTTCGGGTGTCCCGCCCACGAGGATGGGATCGGTGCCCAGGCAGATGGCCAAAAAAGCGGTGGCCACGCCTAGATCCCTGGAAGCCATCTCTTCGCTGACACGGCAGATATCCCGCGCCCCGCCACCCAGGCCACCGTTTTCCTCGGGCAGGAAGATCAGGTGTAGCCCTACATCCGGGGACAGGAGCTTTTTGATGACGTCTTCGGGAAACTGGTCCTTCTCATCGAGGTCCATGACCTTGGCATCGGGCAATTCGCGTCCGACAACCTGCCGCAATGTCTGAATTACCATATCGCACATATCGGTGGACAGTCCGGCTGGGACGTTCATGGACCCATCCTCACTTTCGGCTCGGCCCCCAGGTAATGGATGCGGGCTCAGGAAATGTTGATGCTGCCGGATCCGACCAGGACACATTGGCCGCCGACCTGGATGTCGGTAGCCTGTCCGGCGGAAATCCCGGCTTCGGCGATGAGACGGCTGGGGCGTCCCATCTCAAGCCCCTGCTCGCAGATGATTCGCACCCGGGAACTGTATTTGACCAGGCGGTGCTTGACAAGGTAGGCCACCAGGGCCCCGGTGGCCGCTCCGCTGGCGGCATCCTCGGGGATGCCGAAATGGGGAGCGAACATACGACAGTGGACCGACGCGAAGTCAGCGACCGTTTCACAAGTGAAAACGAACAAATCGCCGAACCCCAGGTCCCGGGCGATAGCGTCGGCGTCACGGTGACGCAGGATGATCCGGCCCATGGCCTCCAGTGAGGCCAGGGGAACAATATGAATGGGAAGCCCGGTCGAGATGACTTCACAGGGCAGACCCGTGATGGCGATGTCGTCCTCGGGCAGACCCAGGGTCCGGGCCACTTTCCCCCGGTGGAAATACTGGCCCATGAAAACGGGAGGATCCTGCTTGAGACTGTAGATCAGGTTGCCGTTCTCTTGGCTGGTCACCACTTCGTACTGACCGGCTTCGAGTTCCCAGGTGAATGGGTCCGGATGCTCGCCGACCGACCGGCGCCCCAGGTGATCCAGCGCGAAGGTGGCCCCCAGAACGGAATGTCCGCCAAAGGGAATTTCCGCGGCCGGCGTAAAAACCCTCAGGCAGGAGCGGCCGGAATCGTCATCGGACGAGGGCAGGATGAAGGCGGTCTCCCCAGCACCCAGTTCCATGGCCAAGTTCTGCATCATCTTGGGCGGAACCCCGCTCCCCTCCGGGAACAGATAAAGGCGGCTGCCGCCGAAAGGACGGTCCGTGAAAACATCGATCAAAAGGAAATTCAGTTCCATGATCAGGTGGGACACCTCGGGCCTGGGGACACTAGGCAATACAAAATTTCGCAAGGCCTGGGTGGCCCGCATTCCTAGCCAAAATTTAACACACACCACTCCAGCGGCCAAGGCCTTTGGCCAAGTGGCTACTGGCTTCAGATGGGGATTTTTATATGAAACCAACGATTCAAGGGGAAATCAAGTCTCGATGAGCACCGCCGCCAGAACAAATGCCCCTGCATGGCTAATGGACAGGTGAGGTCGATGGCCACCGACAGTCTCCAGAGCGGCCAGGGCCCTCCCATGAAGAACCAGTTTTTCCGGGCCCGGGCCGGAATCCTCCACTTCGATATCGCGATAGGGAATTGACCTTACGTCGATGCCCAAAGCTTTCAGGAAGGCTTCCTTGGCCGCCCAGCGGGAAGCCACGCAGACTGTCTGATCGGGATCGGATGCCTCCGGGTTTGGAAACTGCCGGAAACACCGTTCCAGGAAGCGTTCCCCGTGGCGGTCGATGATCTCCGCGATGCGCCCCACCGACACCAGATCCATACCGATACCCACGACACTCAATAGGCGCCCTTTCTTTCAATGACAGCGGGCAAGGTGCGGGTCAGTACATGAAAATCCATGCGGAACCCCGCCTGCCGCACGTATTCCTGATCCAGTTCCATCCACTCCAGAAAATCAAGGTGGCTCCGCCCGGAAACCTGCCAAAGACAGGTCAGGCCGGGGGGCACCAGCAGTCGGCGGGCATGTTCCGGGGTGTAATCCTCGACTTCCGAGGGTATCTGTGGCCGAGGTCCCACAATGCTCATCTCCCCCAATAGAACATTGAACAGTTGAGGAAATTCGTCCAGACTACTGCGTCGGAGAAATCGACCCACGCCGGTGATCCGCGGATCGTCCTTGATTTTGAAGGCGGCCCCGGTGGCCTCGTTCAGGTGCTGCATCTGCTGCTTCTGATCCTCGGCATCAACGGTCATGGATCGGAATTTGTAACAGGGAAACATGCGGCCCCGATACCCCACTCGCAATTGCTTGAAGAAAATGGGTCCAGGAGTTTCCAGTTTGATGAGCAGCACGATGAAAGGCAACAGCGGGAGTATCAGTAGAAGACCAAAAATGGAGGCGACCAGATCAAAAAGGCGTTTCCAAGCGCGGTAGAAAATCGGACGTCCCTGCAGGTAGCCTTCGCTGACCGGACGGATGAATTCCCGGTAACCCTTATCACTGCCGTAGAAGTTATCAGTTTTCATGGTTCCCTATCGCCTGTCACCTGTCGGGACCACTGGTAAACCCTGACTCCGGCGTCCGTATACATTAGACGGAGGTCCCCAATCCGGGACAGGGCACCTGGCAAGTGGCCCCCGGGATCAAAATACCATTCCCGGGCCAGCACCAGCCAGACACCGGAGCGACCGGTCAGGGTACGGGCCAGGAAATCATCCGCCTCGGCCGCATTTTTCAGTGGCGAAAGCCCGTGGGTATCCATCACTTCTTCGGGACCATGGTGATAGTACTTGAACACCGAGGTAATCACCGGAGCGAGGATGGCTGTACCGTCCAAATTTTTGGTGGTCACGTAACCGGCCGCGTCCCTGACATCCGCCTTGGCATAGCGCCCGTTCCAATAGTAGCCGCCCAGTGACCACAGGGTCAAACAGGTCAACAGAACGGTGGCCACCAGGCCCCAACGACGCGGTAGACCGGCAAGCCCCCAGGCCGTCAAACACAATACCCAGGGGAACACCATGGCCACGTAGCGGGGGTTCCAGGGTTTGACGTTTCGCACGGCCAGAAATGTCAGAATCAGGATGGGAACCACGATCCATACCAGCAAAGCCCCGCGTTTTCGTCCCACCCGGAAAATGCCGGCCAGCAAGCCCACTCCCACCGGCAAGGCGCCCAAAAGAAGCCAAGGCCAGGCGTCGCGCATGATGGCCAACCGATCCGGTTGGTGGAGTTCCCGCAATGAGGGCCCCAGGCTGTATCCGTAAAAGAAAGTTTCCAAGGTATAGGGCCAGGCCAGAAGCGAAAAAGTGGTCTCACCGCGTAGGGCGACTCCGGTGCCGCTGCCGGGAAGAATTCGGTCGACGGCCCAGATGCCCGACGCTTTCAACAGCCAGGGGGATACCAGAACCAGACCGACGCCGAAAGCCAATCCCCACAAGCCCCAGCGGCGGCCGCTGACGGGGAATTGAAATACAAGGACCCCCAAGCCCATGGCGGCCCACAGGAACATGCCCCCCAGGTTGCTCCACACCGCGCCGGCACAAGCCAACGCAAAAAGAACCGCCTGCCCCACGCCGGAGTTTTTACGGGCCACCGAAACGATGGCCAGGCCCATGAGCACAGAAAACATCATCAGGAAGGCATACCCACGACCCTCCTGGCTGTACCACACATGAAAAGGATTCAGGGCCAGCAACAGGACAGCCAGGCGGGCGGCCCGCCCGCCTCCCAGTCGGGAAACGAAAACACCGAAAAGCGGGATGGTGGCTATTCCCGCGAGGACCGCCGGCAAGCGCAACATGAGGGCACTGTCCTGCAGACGCAACAGGGGCCAGGTTATGGCCATGTACAATGGTCCCTGGATGGAGTCGAAAATCTGCTCGAAAAAACCCGCCTGAATGCCGGGCCGGATCATCAGCCAGGTGAGCATCTCATCCACCCAGAGGGACTGGCCGGTGAGCTGGTACAATCGCAATACGGCGCCCAGCACCGTGGCCATGACCAGAAATCCGGGAGAAATTCCAGACGCAATTGCGTTGTTGCCGGCTACCCAATCGGCGGGGGGAACCAGGGATCCGGTCCGGGTGGTTTGGTTCATCGCTGGCGGCTTTCGGGGTTCTGGAAAATCATTTGCCCATGGCTCTCAGAGGAACACCGGGCTGATATTCCTTTAATTCCACATCGATCGAGCCGACCGGAACCTTGGTCTTGATCATGACCGGCACCCGGTTGGCGTCATCGGTAATGTATAGCGTCAGTTTCCCTTCATGTTTGAAAAGACCCTCACCCACGAGAACGGGTTCCACGACGAAACAGTCAAACGTTCCGGCTTCCACTTTCACCCTTTCCTTACCATGAATGATGACCTCGAGCTCGTAGGTGCGGCGCGAGGTATGGGCGGGAACCCGATAGGTGTTACCGGGTGTCAGGTCCAGATTGCGCACGTAGAAAAACGCGGATAAAACATCCTGCACACCGGTGGTAATGGGATAGGTCTCCCCGTTGGAATATCGTGCTTCCTCGGCCAGATGATCGAAGTCGACCTCCACGGTTTTCTTGTAGTCCCCTTCGCGAAGCCGCTTGTGGAAATAATGGCTGTAAAGGGTTTCCACATCGATGTAGCTGGTGATCTTGTCGCGCACCTTGTAAATCGAGGAGAAAAACCGGTTGCTGTTGGCCTTGCTCTGAATGTGGTAACAAGTATGCCCTTTGTACTCGGTCGTCCCGAGCACTTCGAGAATCCCTTCACCGGCGCTGATGGGACCGTAACCGATGTTGAAAACCATCCGCTCTCCGGGTCCGAACACGGTGGGTGCGATTTCGAGGGGGGATTCCTCCTGACCTCGGGCCGGAACCGGAGGCCACCACAGCAGGAAGAGAACCATGAACCCGGAAAGGATAAAAAGAGGGCCTGGGACATCAAAGTCCTTGGGCAAAGATTTCGCCAAGAGTCGCAAGGGAACGCCTTTCAATGGGGGCCGCGGTCGAGTAACCGATCCACGGCCTGCAAAACAACGCCAGGTTCAAGATCCACCATACATGGATGACCTGGTATGGGGCAATCAGTCAGGTCGCAGGGTGAACAATCCACGCCTGTTCTCACGGAAACATGCCAGGGGGCCCCGGGGTTCCATCCAACTGGGTCGGTGGGACCGAACAGGGTGACCGTGGGCACGGCCAAACTGGCTGCCAGATGGCGGGGGCCGCAGTCCGTGCCTACAAAAACCTGAGCCTGGCCGATAAGGTGCGCCAATTCCAACAGGGTCGTCGGAGGGGCAAATGCCTCGGCGGGCAACAGCTCTCTCAGCCGGGTTTCCAATTTTTCATCTCCGGGACCGGTGACCATCACGGGATGATATCCCCTTTCCCGCAAGGCCAGGAAAAGTTCGGCTGTATGTTTGGCGGGCCAGGCCTTGGCGCTCCAGGTCGCGCTCATCATCATGACCACCACGGGCCGGTTGGCACCAAACCAGTGACTCCACCAGTTCCGGAACTTGTCACTGAAGGCCGCCAGAGTTTCCTCATCGGAGTTCGCCGTGGCGAAGCCGTCCCGCCACGGGCCGGGATTGAGACCCAGGCTCCGCAAAGGATCCAGAAAGGCCTCTCCTGCAAATCCACGCAGCTTTCTTTCACCCAGGAGGTTTCGTGGCACCTTGACGTTGTAGGCCCAGCGTCGGCGGGGAAGATCATATCCAACCCGAACCGCAGCTCCGGTCAGGATCGTCCAAATGGCCGTTCGTGGGCTACCGAGCCAATCGATGACCAGGTCGTACCTGCCGCCGCGTAAAACCCCCAACCAGGATTTACCGGCGGCGGGGGGCCAGGACAGAATCCGCAATCGGCCGGCCTCGGCGGAACGTCCGGCCAAACCCTCCACCAAGGGGGCGAAGGAGCGGTCAATGACCAGGTCGACCGTGGCGTCCGGCCAGGCCCGAACCACTTCCAGCACCGCCCTCATGGTCACCAGGGCATCCCCCAGCGCTTTGCGCCGTATCAGGAGGATTCTCTGAAAGGTTGGGGGCCTTGTCACGATCGCCCTTCCTCGGTCCGCTGAGTCCCGTCCAACAGGGCGCGTAATTCTTCCCAGACCACGGTCGGTTTCAGGTCAGGAAGGCAAACAAAAGCAGGGCACACATGCAAATCGCAGGGGTGGCAATGGGGCGCCCGGGCCAGAACCCGGAATGGTCCCGAACCGGTGTAGGGAAACCAGATGTCCGGATCGGTGGGACCAAACAGGGCCAACGTGGGAACATTCAGGCCGACGGCCGCATGCATGACGCCCCCATCGACCGTCACCAAGGCCCGTGCGCCGCGGGTCAGAGTCAGCGCCTCCGGCAATGGCATGGCAGGCAGCAGCCCTCCCCTTGGCGGGGGAATCCGCCCCGCCAATTCCCTCCAGGCTTCTTCCCGGCCGGGGGCGACCATCACCACCAGAGGAAAGTCCGTACGTTCCAGAAGGATGTCGATCAATTCACCCCAACGGCGGGCGGGCCATTCCTTGCTAGGCCAGGTGGCGCTGGGCGCCAGCAGGATATAGGATTTCCGGTCGCCGATTCCCAAACCGGCCAGCCTTGGCGCCACCGATGACTCATCCCCGGACAAGAACAAGGTGGGTTTCAATTCACCTGAGTCGAATTGTCGGGACAGCCAGGAAACAAAACCCAGACCGGATTCCACCTGGGTCAAAGGGGCCAACCGACACAAGTGCTCCCCCAACCCGCCGGGTGCGAGGCGATGGAAATCGGGATGCTGTGAGTCCACCTCACTTTTCAACACCCGCTGGCTGAAAAGCCGACCCCGCATTTTACGCGTGCCGCCAATACGTTGGGGAATGCCCGCCAGCTTCAACAACCAGGCGCTACGCGGGTTGAAAAATAGATCAACGGCAAGGTCGTAGCGGGCCTTACGCAAATCCCCGATGGTCTGCAGGGTCGAACGGGCGGCCTCAGAGCGAACCGTGCGGGCGGCCCTTGTCTTGGCGTCCTTACCGCCTCTTTGGGTTCGTAATCTGTGGAGCCGGTCGATTCCCGGATGCCCTTCCAGAACGGAGGCATGCTCTTCCTCGCATAGATAGCCGACGTTCAGGTCCGGGTCTCCCCGCTTCAGCGCTTCGATCAGTACGGTGGACATCACGATATCCCCGAGATAACGCAATCGGGTAAGAAGCACCGAACCGATGGGTTTGCCGTTCAGAGCCCAACTCACCGCTCGGGATCCTTCGCCGGTTCATCAGCTTCGGCCTGAACGTCGATCTGAACAATAGCGGCAAAGGCTGCGGGTAAATCCGCCGCCACCAGGACCAACGGGTCCTTTTCCCAGAGCCGGGCTACAACACCCTCCTGGGCGGCGCCATACCCCGTCCTGACCAGTACCGCGCCCATCCCGCCATTGCGGCCCAGGGCCACGTCGCTGGCCTTGTCACCCACAACCCAGCTCCGGCGGGCGTCCCAGCGACATGTTTCGGCGGCTTCATCGAGCAGACCAGTGGCGGGTTTCCGGCAGCTGCATCCTTCCTGCGGGGCATGGGGACAGTAGTAGAACCCGTCGAAGCCAGCGCCCTGCTCAGCCAAAATTTCATCGATCCGGATCATGACGCGGTTAAATTCATCCAAGGAAAAACGACCTCGACCCAGGCCTGATTGGTTGGAAACTCCGATGATCAAAAACCCGGCGGCCGCGGCGGACCTCATGGTCTCGGCGGCCCCGGGCACCAGTTCGACCATGTCCGGGTCTCTCAAGTAATCGCGCTCGATGACCACCACGCCGTCCCGGTCCAGGAAAAGAGCGCCACCGGTGTGGTTGAGCAATGACGGACGGCAGGATTTCCAGACGGCCATCAGGTTCCCTCTCCTTTCAGCCGGGCACCGCCGACAAGTTCCTTCACCGCGGCCAGCACCGTTTCACCGGTTAATGAATCCAGACAGAATTCTGACTGGTTGCAGGTTTTCCGGTAACAAGGGCGGCAGGAAAATCCCTCCGGATAGATGGCCCTGGATTGACGCCCCAGCGGAGCCGTCCAGTCGGGATTGGAAGAACCGAAAATACCGACCGTCGGGCGATCCAGGGCGGCGGCCAGATGCATGAGTCCACTGTCATTGCCAATGAAGGCGGCCGATGCCTTGAGCACCCGCGCCGCAGCCGGCAGGTCGGTTTGGCCGGTCAGGTCCACCACTGCAGCTCCAGCTTCGATTTCGGTGCTCCAATGGTCCTTGAATCGCTCGCGCAAGCCGGCGACAAAACCCCTCGCCGCCTCATCCCCCAGCAGAACGACCCGGACCTTCTCTCCATCGATAGCCAATTCCAGAAAATCACCCAGGCGAGACAAGGGCCAGGTTTTGGCTTCGCCGAAGGTCGTGCCGGGGGCCACGGCCCAGACATCCGGTCCGGTGCCCAGGCCCGCCGGCGGCAGGGAAGCCAAACCAGGCAAGCAGGTGGACCATTCATTTTCACCACCGATCGGCGGCTTCACGCCAACCGACTCCAGCCAGGCGCGGCCCAGGGCCATCATCTCCAGGGAATAGTGCTGGCGGCCCCGGATCAAAGGGTCCAGTCCAACTGTCAGCAAGGCCGATCGGCCATCGGTCCGATACCCCACACGACCGGGAATCCGGGCCAACCAGGCGGCCAGGCCGGTGCGGAGCGAAGGGGGTCCCAGAATGGCGGTATCGAAATGGAGCCGGCGTAATTGAGATGCCAGACGGAAGATGCCCCCCACTCCCTGGTGCCTGCCTCCGCGTCCCCAAAGAACCAGGGCGTCGAGGCGCGGGTCATCACGAAACAAGTCGGCCCAGGCGGGTCGCACCCCCAGATGAATGGCCACCGGTCGGCCGATCATTTCGGCCAGGGCCGGGCGGTATTTGTCGAGAAAAGACAAAAGAGGTGTGAGCATGACCACGTCGCCCAGCCAGTTGGGCGCCATGACCAGCAGTCGAAAAGGGGAAACAATTCCCGGGGAACTATTCATGACTGGGTGGATCACCCGCAGCAGTCGCGGAATCCGGCCCGTCGCCGGGAAGCGGCGTGGTGATCACCGTGGAGGCGGTACTGGTGCGACCCTGGGTCACGGCCTCGACGGCTTCCATCAGGGTTTCGATATCGACCTTCTCCCCCTTGGTCACCTGGATGACCCGAGCACGCGGGCGGCCCCGCGGCATCCACTGGGGGCCGTCTGCCTTGGAAAACAGGCCGATCGCGGGCACACCCTGGGCCACGGCGAAGTGGAAAAAATCCGTGTTGCCGGAAACGAAAAGATCGCACTGGGCCAAAAGCAGGATCATTTCCAGCAGCGTGTCCCGCTGCAGGCCGACAGGAATCTCGGAAATCCTGGTCTCAAATTTCTTCAACCTACTGTTGCCCTCCGGGTCACCCAGGGGGAGGATTTTACACACCAGCTGGCTGGAAAGCTGTCGGACAAGAAACTGGATGTTGTCCAGGGCGAAGGCATGGCCACACTTGCCGAGCCCGGGGTCCACACCGATGAGCATCTGATCGGGATTGGGTTTGTGAAAATGGACCTGCTGAGCCATCTGCCGCAGTTTTTCCAGGGGCAGAGGCCAGCGGGGAATCAAATCCTCGGGGTCGAAGCCGAGGAAGGGTGCAGCGGTCTTCAGACGGTCCCCCAGATAACCGTCGTCGCGGTCGCCCAGACGGATTTCGAAATTCACCCCCGGCCAGGCGTCTTTGTGGGAAGGCCCGAAACGCAAGGAAGCGCCGCTGGCCAGGGCCGCCAGCTCCAGCCGGGGCTGGGGGGCAAAGGACATGATCATCGCCATGTCGTAGTTGCCGGCTCCCAGTTTTCTCAACAGGGAGCTGAAGGCCGGACGCCAGGGGTTGAGCTGCCCCTCCTTGTAGATCAGGCACTGGCGAGCCAGACCGCTGGGAATCACCAGGGCCGCGTGCTTTTCCGGAACCAGAAAATCCATCTTGGAGCCCGGATAGCGGTGGCGAATGGCGGTCAACAGAGGCACATGGAACAGGAAGTCGCTCAGGTCACCGCAACCAATGCACAGGATCCGCGAAGTATCCGACAACGCCCTTGGAAGGGTGAACGAAGCCGCCTTTCCCTTGTTGAAGAAAGGCCGCATCAGAGTGCTGATGATCTTGTGCTCGGCCAAATAATGCCTCACTGGTCTTGAGCGGGTACCGCGCGCAGGACGTCACTGTCGCCGGGTTCAGTCAAGGATATCCGGAAAAATGGTGTCCCACACCTCGTCCACATGAGCGACGGGAACAAACTCGATCGCTTCCCTCACCTCATCGGGAATACTATCCAGGTCGGACTCGTTGGCCTTGGGAATGATGATCTGGCGGATCCCCACCCGGTGGGCAGCCAGGACCTTATCCAGCAAACCGCCAATGGGCAAAACTTTTCCGGTCAGGGTGATCTCCCCCGTCATGGCGGTCCGACGGCTCAGGGGTTTGTCCACCAACAGGGACAACAATACGGAGGCCATGGCAATACCGGCGCTGGGCCCATCCTTGGGAACGGCTCCGGCCGGCAGGTGGATGTGGACATCCCGCTCGCTGAAAAATTCCGAAAATTCCGGCCGATCCCCGAAGCGGTTGCGCAGGTAACTGTAGGCGGCGCTGGCCGATTCCTGCATCACGCTGCCAACCTGTCCGGTCAGGCGCAGCTGGCCGCGACCACCGGGCAAGGACAATCCCTCAATGTAGAGTATCCGGCCCCCGACCTGTGTCCAGGCCAGACCCGTCACCACCCCAACCTTCAGGCGTGCGCGAAGGCGGTCCCCGGTATAGCTGGGCGCCCCCAGATATTCCTCCAGGTTGTTGGCCCCGATGACCTGACGCTTCTTTTTCCCCTTGGCCACATCGGTGGCGACCTTGCGGCAGACGGAGCCAATTTCCCGTTCCAGGTTCCGAACTCCAGCCTCCCGCGTGTGGTCCTCCACGATCCGCATCAGACCGGCATCGGTGAAACGGATGTATTTGCCGGTCAGTCCCTTGGCCTCGATCTGCCGGGGCATGAGATACCGCTTGGCGATCTGCAGCTTTTCCAGATTGGTGTAACCCGGTAGATGGATGACCTCCATTCGATCCAGCAGGGGCCGCGGGATAGTGTCGAGCATGTTGGCCGTGGTGATGAACATGACCTTCGACAGGTCGAATTCCAGGTTCAGGTAGTGGTCGGTGAAGTCTGAATTCTGCTCGGGGTCCAGAACCTCCAGCAGGGCGCTGGCCGGATCCCCGCGGAAATCATTGCCCAGCTTGTCGATTTCATCCAGCATGAACACCGGATTGTTGGTGCCGCACTCCTTGATGCCGTTGATGATGCGCCCGGGCATCGATCCCACGTAGGTGCGTCGGTGTCCGCGAATTTCGGCTTCATCCCGCATGCCACCCAGGGAGAAGCGGAAAAATTTCCGCCCCACCGCTTCGGCTATGCTGCGACCCAAAGAGGTTTTACCGACCCCAGGAGGCCCGGCCAAACACAGGATCGGTCCCCGGTGATCGGCCTTCAGCTTGCGGACGGCAAGGTACTGGATGATCCGCTCCTTCACGTCCTCCAGACCATAGTGATCCCGCTCCAGAATCTTTTCGGCCCGCTTCAAGTTCAGCTTGTCCTCGCTGCTGATTTTCCACGGCAAATCCAGGAGCCAATCCAGGTAGGTCTTGCTGACGGTGTATTCGCTGGCGCCGGGCGACATGCGGCCAAGACGATCGAGTTCCCTTTCGGCGGCCAGCTGCACCTTCTCCGGAAAATCCGCGGCTTCTATCTGTTCCCGCAGGTCGTCCAGTTCGACGGAGCCCTCCTCCACCTCGCCCAGTTCCCGTTGGATGGCTTTCAGCTGCTGGCGCAGGTAGTATTCCCGCTGATCCTTGTCGATGGATTTCCGCACCCGGGTCTGAAGTTTCTGACCCAGCTCCAAAACGTCCAGTTCCCTCATCACGATCTTGGAAAGCATCTGCAAACGTTTCCGGGGAGACTTTTCTTCCAGCATCCGCTGTTTTTCGGCGACCTCGACCTCCAGGTTGGTCGCGATCAGATCGGCCAGGCGGCCGGGGTCGTCGATGTTCATCACCACGACCTTGAGTTCCTCGGAAAAGTTTTCGCTGGCGTCGATGATCTTCAGGAAGTTGTTGGCCACACCACGCATGTAGGCCAGGGTCCGGGAATCGTCCTGGATCTCCTCCTCAATCAACTCGACCTTGGCCAGCATGTAAGGATCCGAACCCACGAATTCCTTGATGCGGCAGCGGGCCACCCCTTGTCCGAGCAAGCGCATGCTGCCGTCGGGGAAACGCAGCATCTTCTGGATCTTGACGGCAGTCCCCACCCGGTAGATGAGGTCCCGGTCGTCCACGTCATCCTGGTCATCTTCAGCTATTTCGCGCTGGGAGAAGGCTCCCAGGATCTTGTCCCCGGCCAGACAATCGTCCGCCAGCTTGACCAGATTGGCGTCGCTCAGCACAAGGGGCACCATCATGGCCGGAAAGATGACGGCTTCGCTGATGGGCAGGATGGGCATTTCCGGGGGCAGAAAAACCTCCCCCGAATGTTCCAGCTCCATGAGATCCTGATCGTTGTCCGCCATGTAGCTCCAGCTCCTTCCAGATATTGAGGGCGCATCCGGCGCCGTTTCTGTTCTTGTCGTGCCGCTAACCGGACCTGTTTTCAATTAACGAATGATGGTGATCTGCCTCCGGTCGGTCGACCTGCCGGATCCCTTGACGAAGGTGACATACAGAAATCCGCTTCGGTACTCGGCCGTAGCACTGCCGGGATTAACTTCCACAGCAATGGGGATTTTCCGTATGAACGGGCCGACATTGATTTCCATCTTGTGGAAATGTTTTTTGCCGGGCACCGAAGATTCCTGACGAATACCCCGAACGACCAGGCTATTCTTGTCCGCCAGGACTTCGATCTGGGCTGGATCCATGCCGGCCAGATCGACCTGGACGATGAACTGTTCGGCGGTTTCGTAGGCATCGGTTGCCGGCCGCCAGCACATATCGCTTTCACCCGGTATGACGCCGCCTTTTTGGGCATAGGAGGTCACCAGGATCTCGAAGATCTCCTCCAAATCGCCGGTTCTGTTCCTTTTGCTCATTTTCCCCTCGATCAATGCTACCCTGAACGGTAATACACGATAGACCGGTATGCTACCGTGCGGAACCCCGACCGTCAACCACACCCCTGCCCCGACTGGGACATACCAGCGCCCGGCCCGTACCAGACCGCTCCCCGGGAAACGAGCAGACTTTCGCTGGCCGGACCCAGCCGAGCCGCGGTCTGCTTGCCGGAAAGACGCAGAACATCTTCCAGACGACCGTCGGCTTCATGGGCGGCAAAGAGGCTCCCCTGTCTGGGCTGGACGGTCCCGGATGATTCGGCCCGAAGTTCCGCGGCCAGCAAGCCCTGTCTTCGCTGCGGCAACCGTTTCCAGAGCTGGTCCACCATAGTGAACCAGGTTTGCCATCCCCGGGTTCGAGGGCCCGGGGCCGAAACTGAATCCCGGCATCCGGCGGCCCACCTGGCCGTCAGTCGCCAGCGACCACGATCGGCCGGACTGCCGGAACAGCAGGTCACTGCGCGTACAGCCATCCCACGGCACAGGGCCGATACCAGACGGTCACACGATACCGGGCGGGGCAGGCGGACTCCGACCACGAGTTCCCAGCCCGAGGAGGTGTCAAGGGCCGCCCTCATGTCATCGGTTACCACACCTATCCCGAAGCCCAACGCCTCATCGGCAAGGCGCCGTCCATCGGACCCGAAAACCGAACCCAGCAAATTTCGCGGCACTACCTGAAGATCCCCGAGAGTACGCACCCCCAACTGGCGCAGCCGGCTGACCACCGAACGCCGCGCCGGAAGAAAATCCACGGGAAAAGGCCGGAGAAAAGCGGAAACCTTTTCGGGCAGGACCGCGAGTACGCCCCCTCCGGACCGAGCCGCCATCAAGGACGCCAGGCCGGCCGCGAGCCGGGTGGGACCGGTGCCCGCAGCCAAAGGCTCTCTGGTGTTTTTTGCCAGAAGGACGGATCCCAGATTGTCCAGTGCCAGGCGGCTGACAAAGGCGGCACCATCGATTCCCCGACCATACAACCGCTCGGTTCCGGTCATATCCAGGAAGGCCCCGCGGGAAGACAGTTCCCAGTGGGGAGTCGTGCGCCGGCAAAAATCAGCCAGGGATGGACCCGGGGTTCGGTCGGCCACATCCAGGTCGTTATCGGTCAGGCGAAGGTGCAAAACGGATCGTGATGTCCAACCGCGCTTCATGCCCTATTCATGTTTCTAAATATTTTCTTAATATCCAGACGCCCTCGCAAAGCACGATCCGGTGAACGCCCCGGAATTCAGGAAAACCGGCGCAGAACACCAATGACCACACCCTGAACCTGAACCCGATCCTCAGGAATCTTGAGCACGGGAACGGTCGGATTGGCGGGCTGCAGTCTGACCTGGGCTCCTTCACGGAAATACTGTTTGACGGTGACCGAATCCCCATCCACCAGAGCGATGATGGTTTCGCCGTTCCGCGCCGTTTCCCGGGCTTCGACCACGACCGTATCACCGTCCCTGATCTGTTCGTCGATCATGGAGTCACCACGAACACGCAGGGCGTAGGTGCGGCCCTTGCCGAGCCATTCCTCGGGCAGATTGAGATCTTCCTGATCCTCGAGAGCCTCGATTGGCAAACCGGCCGCCACGGTTCCCAGCAGAGGAATGCGGGCCATCCCACGCGGGCCGCCGCCGTGCCCGACAACCTCCAGGTCCCGAGCGGCGTTTCGGCGTTCCCGCCGCAGATACCCTTTTTCCACCAGGTGACTGATGTGCTTGTGAACGGTCGCCACGGAGGAAAGCCCGAATCTATCTCCGATCTCCTGCAGGGTCGGGGCATACCCCCGGCTGTCACTGTATTCGGTGATATAGGTCAGGATTTCAGCTTGTCTCGGAGTGAGTCCCATGTTCGCCTCCTGCGAAAAATGACCTGTCAGGATCCGGCTCCCCCAAACCCGATATAGCCAAATTAGACGAAAGATTGGCGAAAGTCCAGCGAAAATTTACGAAAAACCTGGACGGGAGAACATGAGGTGGAAGGTGGGGGCATTCAGCCTTTCAATTCCTTGACCTGGGATACGAGCCCCTGCAGTGATTGACGAGGGCCGGTTTCCAGCAACCGGAAAACTTCGTCCAATTCCGGCAGGCCCCGGCGCCCCCCCCAGTCCCGGCACTTCAACCCGGCCACCGCAGCCCCCCATTCCAGGCAGAAGCCGAAGTCCAGCCCCTGGGCCAGAGCGAAGGCATAACCGGCGTGATACGCGTCCCCGGCCCCGGTGGTATCCTTGACCGGAACCGTAAAGGCTGGCACGGGAACCGGGCGGTCATCCTCCAGCCCGAGGACCCCATCTTGCCCGAAGGTCATCGCCACGCGGGACGGCCCCATGTCCCGCAGAGCCCGCAAGGCATCCAGCGGATCTGCTAAACCGGTTAGGGCCGGCGCAAATTCCCGCGAACTGACAACGTCGGTGCAACAGGCCACCAGCTCGGCACTGCCGGTGCGGACGGATCCGGCATCCATAACCACGGGCAGGCCTCGTTCCAGGGCGACCTCCGCCAATCGGATCGTGGTTTCAGGTTCGTGACCGTCAACAAATAATAAATCCGTATCGTCCAGAAGATCCGGCGAGGCCCCGGCGGGATCCAGTTGCGGGAGATCCCCACGCGACCAGAAAATGGTCCGGTGAGCCCGGGCTTCATCGACCAGTATGACAGCTTGAGGACTCTGAAAGCCACTCAGGATCGGACTCAGAGAAATATCCACTCCCTGTGCCCGCAGTTCCCCGCGCTGAACCTGGCTGGGAAAGTCATCGGCGAACGGCGTGAGGAGTTTGACCGCGGCTCCTAGCTTGGCCAAGGCCACCGAGGCGGTCGCCCCCGGGCCACCCCCGCCGGTGATCACCCGGGAAACCTCCGTCTTCTGGTCGGGAACCGGGAGGCCATTTACCGGAACAATCATGTCGAAGGCGTTGTAACCCACCACCAGAATGCGCCGCTTTTTCACTTCCAACGGTCCGAACACCAAACCCTCCTTGTTGCTGGTCAAGACGATGTGTTAATCTGCCCAAGTTAACCACAGGCAAAATATTTCCGGGAAAGGATCGCGATGGGTTCCTGTCTTTTCTGCGACATCGCCGCAGGCAAAATACCATGCACCCAAGTGCGTAGCGATGAAAAGTTCCTGGCCTTCCGGGATATCGAGCCCCAGGCACCAACCCACATCCTGATCATCCCCCGGAAACACATCACCGGTTTGACCGACTTGCAGGATTCAGACCGGGACCTGCTGGGAGACCTCCTTCTGGCGGCGACCCGCATCGCGGATGATGAAGGTCTGGAAAATACCGGATATCGATGCGTCATCAATTGTGGAACCGACGGAGGCCAAACCGTGGGCCACCTCCACCTCCACCTTCTCGGGGGGCGCCCCTTGTCGTGGCCGCCCGGATGATCCAAGGCGATCACCCTACGACAAAAAGAGCCCTGGCAGATCCTGCCGGGGCTCCTCTTTTGGAAAGTACTTGAATCAGGCTATGTCGTAGACACCCCTGGACACTCTTTTGACGGCCTTGCTGGTGGACAGGGTCCGACGAAGAACGTTGTCGAAATTCCCGCTCTTGGTCTTGAAAAGTTTCCCTTTGACGATACGGGCCTTGAGATCCTGAAAAGCCACAGGCCCACGCTTCTTTCGGATAACAGCCACGATGACATCTTCCAGTTTCATCTTACCGGAGCCGGCGGTCTTGCGGGTGCGCGGGGCTTTTTTCTTCACCCGCTTTTTCCGGGTCGCCTTTTTGGCGGCAGATTTCCTGCGCACGGTTTTCACGGCGCCGGCACCCGCACTCGCCGTACCGCTCATGAGTTTGCCAAGTTCCTTTTCGACCTTCGCCAGTGCCTTCACCAGCCGGGTCTTTTCCACTTCGAGAACATCGATCCGTTCTCGTGCAGCCAGCAACTGTTTGAGATCGGCAGTGCTAAGATCTTTCAACAGGGATGATTTCTTGCGGGGCATGTTCACCTCCGGGTCCGGGCAAAAAAGGTCGGTGGCTTCGCCGCTTCCAGGCGAGCACGAGGCAACCATTGTCCCATCAACCTAGGAGTGAGTAATAAATGTGTCAACGCTGATATTACCAGAATATTTATTACAGGTCACCGGTCGGGATAGTTGAAAACACTCATTCTTCCTGATGAATAGTTCACCATGTTGGCCCCCTGGGGAATAACCCGGATGGCCCGAATGGCACGACGTTCGTCCAGGTGAATCGGCTCCAACCTGTTCATGGCACCGGAGCCTCCGGCCACTTCCATGAGATGTCCGGCATTGGGACAATCCGCGTGGCTGAACAGGCCGAGAGTGTGGCCGAACTCGTGAAGCGCAATCCCCTGCACCTTGGCGAATTCATCGAGACCTTCAGGATCTGTATTTATCCAGATTTCCATTTTAATGGGAATGACTTCGCCCAGAACCTTGCCCACGGGCAAAAGGAGTTGGACCTCTCCGTAGTTCTGGGGCCGATATTCGAACAGGAAAACGATATCCGCGTCCGCTTCGTCGGTGGTGCTTACCAGGAAATCGGTTTCCTCGATCCCCAGCAGGTTCGCGTCGTTCCGCATCGTGAGATTCCAGAAATCCAGTGCGGCGAGACAGGACTGCCCGAGATCCACTCCCGCCCCGTTAACGACCCCGGAGGGGATATACACCGAAACAGGATACTCGCCCCAGGTGAACAGCTGAGATTTGGCCGGAACCCCGGGGACCTCCAAAGTGCGCGTCATGGAGCGCAGGTATTCCAAAAACTCTCCGGTCCAGCAACCCGGGTCACCCAGTTCATATTGGTTGAGCAAGGCAATGTGGACGCGGGTCGTTTCCTGCTGGACGGTCAACGGTTCGGTCAGGAAATTGTACAGCCCGTTGGCGGTGGTGGCGACCTGGATACTGTCAATATTTCGAAAGGGTTCGTTGAACAGGAAAACGCCCCGCCCATCTGTATTTCCCGAAACCTCACCCGTGGTAACTCCAACAACCGGCAGGGGCAGACCCGCATCGTCGGTGACCAGTCCACCCAGGTACCAGGGCCAGGTGATATCATGCAGGATACTTACGGTCAAAGGAGACAACTGCTGGCGGTCGTCGCGCACCCTCACGGAGAACCAGGCCATTTCACCAGGCCGCATGCCGTGCTCCTGCTCGGAATAGATCTTGTAAAAACCCACCTCGCCCGGCACAGGTGGATAGCGTCCGAGAACCGTGGCCTGTTCCCAGTTACTTTCGGAAATGGGCCCGTCATAGCTGACCGCAACTATGTATTCAACCAGGGGAAAGGTGGCTCCGGAGACCCGGATCCACGACACGGCCACATCCGCGGGATTCGGCCCGGCCTGGGCATCGACGTTGGGAACCTCGGGCGGAATGGCCAATATGTCTTCTTCCACATCGATGACCCAGTAATAGGTGTCCCGTACGGCCCCGGTAAAGGCGCCCACCTCAAGAGTGTCCCGCCCGACGACAGCGGGGACATAATTGAGGAGGGGATCCTGCCCGACAAGAACCCCTCCCCGATACCAGTTCACCGTTAGGCTGGCGGCGGGAATGGCCGAGGCGGAAAAATCCATGGTCTGGCTGAGAAACAAACTCTGGCCCTGCCCCAGCGGTGAAAACCGGATGGACGGTGTGGGATCGGGTTTCACTTCAGGTTCCGTGCTGCTGGAACAGCCCCACAGATGGCCGATCAAGAGCAGACATAAGCCCAAACAGATCCGGATGAGTGTATTCCGGCGGCCTGATGTCGGGAGGGAGTATCGAGTGCGTTCGTTTATCATGTTATGTCTATAATAAGAAACGGGACGGTATTAGACAATACCCCGGCCTCAAATCCGACTCCCTGACGGAGGGTTAAAAATCACCTTGGTATTTCCTGTCTGCAGGGGTTATCCACCATTCCGCCAGGTTATTGATCGGTGACAACAAATGGGGCCGGACGTCGCGCAGACGGGGCCCGATCCCCACCAGATTTTCCGGGTAGAATAGATAAGCTGCCGCAGGATCGCTGTTTAGCAATTCCTGGATTTCCAGCCAGAAAGGAAGGGCTTTGCCCCTGTCCTTCGTGCCAAGGGCCACTGCCAGCAGGGAATCCACCCGGGCATTGGCGTAGTGACCATTGTTGAATTCCTCCACGGCCGTGGATTTTACATACCCTGACGGATCACCATGAAGATTGGCGTTCAACCTGCCCAAGTATGAATCGAAACGACCGGACCGCAACCGGTCCAGACCCGCGGCCAGCTCCATGGCCAGGATCGAAACCTCCACGCCCACGTCCTTGAGGTTTTCCCTCATGATGACAGACCCGTTTTCCCGCACCGGGTCCCCCTGCTTGGTCAATATCTCGAAGCGGAATTCTCGTCCGTCCTTGTCGAGCACACCGTTTCCATCACTGTCACTCCAACCCGCGTCCGCCAACAGGCGCCTGGCGGTGGCCGGGTCGTAGGGGTCCGCCACCAGATCAGGGTGATGATTCCAGATGGCCGGCGGGATGGGACTGGCGGCAGGAGAACCGTACCCTAGCAAAAGGGTTTCGACCATGCGGCCACGATCAATGGCCAGGGACAGGGCCCGCCGGATGGCGGCCTCGGCAAAAAGAGGGTTGGCAAAATTCCATTGCAGATAATAAAACTGCCGCCCGCCGTTGGCGGCAATCCTCACCCGCCCAGATTCTTCCAGACGCCGGGCGGCGTCGGGTGGTACATGATCCACCAGGTCGACTTCCCCGGTTTCCAGGGCGACCAGCCGCGTGCTTTCCTC
>CBDUDB010000002.1:0-45266 GCA_965365795.1 uncultured bacterium
GTCAATTCAATTCGCGCCTGGGGCGGCGCCGAGGTCTGGGTCCTGGAAACCGCAGCTGCCCTTCATAAACGAGGTATCGGGGCCGATATCGTGGCCCAACCCGATTCCGAACTCTTTCGCCGCGCCAAGGAGGCTCGCATTCCTGTTGCCCCACTCGCGGTCCGCTTCGACGCCGCACCCTGGACCCTGGCCAAACTCGTCCGTCATTTTCGTCGGACCGGCACGACCGCCATCTGGGCCAACCTGACCAAGGATCTCAAGGCCGCCTCGGTGGCCGGCCGTTTGGCCGGCGTCCCGATCATTCTCGCCTCCCGGGAAAGCGATTTCCCCCTCAAGAAAAAGTTCTATTACAAGTGGTATTTCAACGGCCTGGCCACGGGCCTGCTGGTCAATTCCGAAGCCACCGCAAGCACGGTGAAAGCCAGCGCACCCTGGCTACACCCCGAACGAGTCCACCTTCTTTACAAAGGCATCGACACGGACCGATTTCAACCTCCAGTCGCCCCGGCCGTAGGTCCGGTCGTCGGATTTGTCGGTCAGTTGATCCGGCGCAAGGGCCTCCGGGATCTCATGAAGGCCTGGAGGGCCATCGACGCCACCGACCGGGTCGATAAACCCGTTTTGCGCCTGGCCGGTGAAGGGCCCCTTCGGGACGAAATCCTGACCTGGCGGGATACCCTGAAGCAGCCGAATCGGGTCGAGCTGGCCGGCTTCGTCGAAGAAGTGGAAAAATTTTTCCAGGGGATGACCCTGCTGGTGATGCCGTCGTTGGCCGAAGGGTTTGGACTGGCGGCTGCTGAGGCCTCCGCCTGCGGTCTGCCCGTGGTGGCCACCGATACCAGCAGCCTTCCGGAAATCGTCCAGCACCGGGTGACCGGCCTGTTGGTTCGGCCGGGCGATCCTGTTACCTTGGCCCAAGCGATGACATCCATTCTGGACGACCAAGATTTCGGCCGGCGCCTCGGCCGAGCCGGAAGGGATCGCATCATCACCCATTTTTCCCGTGACCGGACATTGCGGCGCCTGCTGGAGCTGACCGGCGGACCCTCACTGCCCCCCAAGGAAGGTCTTGGACCATGAAGGATTTGAAAGTTGCGGTCATCCAGACCCACCCTGTTTTCGGGAAAAGGGAGGAGAACCTGTCGGCGGCCCTCGACTTCATTCCCGGTGGATGTGATCTCGCCGTCCTGCCCGAACTGTTCTGCACCGGTTACCAGTTTACCTCCAAGGCCGAGGCCCGCGGCATGGCGGAAAATCTGGCCATCGATCCCGATAAAGGGAGCGCCTGCCTGGCGCTCGGCGACTTTGCCGCAGCCTCCGGCACGACCATCGTGGCGGGTCTGGCGGAAATAGACGGTGACCGCCTGTTCAATTCCTCGGTCCTGTTCCGCCCGGACGGCAGCCGGGAGGTCTATCGCAAGGTCCATCTTTTCATGGATGAAAAATCGATCTTCACGCCCGGGGATCTGGGCTTTCCGGTTTTTGAGGCCTGCGGCACCACCATCGGCATGATGATCTGTTTCGACTGGATCTTTCCCGAAGCCGCCCGCAGCCTGGCATTGGCCGGGGCGGAAATCATCTGCCACCCCTCCAACCTGCTGTTGCCCTGGTGCCAGGCCGCCATGGTCACCCGCTGCCAGGAGAACATGGTGTACGCTTTGACCAGCAACCGAGTAGGAACCGAAAACCGGACTGGCACCGCCTTGACCTTCAGCGGCCGCAGCCAGGTGGTATCACCCATGGGGGACAGATTGACTGGTCTGGATCCGGAAGAGACCGGAGCTGGTGTCGCCACCATTTCCCTGGTGGAAAAAGACAAGCAGTTCACACCGCGCAACGACCTGTGGGAAGACCGCCGGCCCGAGTCCTACCGAATGTAACTGAGGGGATTAACCGGGGATTGGTCAGGCGTGTTCGGAGAGGTCCATACCTTTGGGCACCACCACGATGCCCTCGGCCGAAACGTTGAACAGGATGCGGTCCCTTTCCAGATCGAAACCGATCTCCATGCCTTCGGGAACCACCACGTTCTTGTCGATGATGCAGCGCTGGACCTTGGCGTAACGGCCGATTTCCACATCTTCCATCAGGATGCTGTCCGTCACCTTGCTGAAGGAATTGACCCGCACCCCACGCCCCAGAAGTGACCGTTCCACATGCCCGCCGGAAATGACCGCTCCGCCCCCGACGATGCTGTCCTCCACGATCCCCGGCAACGTGCCGTCCTCGGTGAAACCGTGAACCGACTTGCACGGAGGCACCGGCGGCTGCCAGGCCCGGAACAGCCAGGAAGTGTCGTACAGGTCGAACTCGGGCCGCCGGCTGACCAGGTCCATGTTGGCTGAGTAGAAGCTGTCCAACGTGCCGATGTCGCGCCAGTACAGGGGCTCGCACGTTTCCTCGTCGCGGAAGGGATAGGCAAAAACTTCCCCGCGCTCAACCAGGCTGGGAATTATGTCCCTGCCGAAATCGTGCCGCGAGTCGGCTTGCTTGACGTCATGGGAAAGTTCCCGCACCAGGTTTTCGGTGTCGAAGATATAGACGCCCATGTTGACCAGGCAGTGCTCCGGATCCCCGGGAATCGTCTTGGGTTCGGAAGGTTTTTCCTCGAAACCCACCACCTTCCAGTTCTTGTCCACCTCCAGGATCCCGAACTGGTCGGCCCCGGCGCGGGGCACAACGGCGGCACTCAGAGTCAGGCAGCCCCCATTGGCGGCGTGACACCGGAGCAGTTCTCCGTAGTCCATGCGATAGATATGGTCGCCGGACAGGATCAGAACGTGGGCGGGCTTCCGAAGCTCCAGCAGGTAGATGTTCTGATACACGGCGTCGGCCGTTCCCTGATACCACTTCTGCCCCACCCGGTGCTGGGGTGGAATGCGGTATAGAAACTCGCCGCCTTCATAACTGAAGATGTTCCAGCCCCGCTGCAGATGCTTGTCCAGGGAATAGGATTTGTACTGGGTCAGGACGTAGATCTGCCGCAGGCCGCTGTTGATGCAGTTGGAAAGGGTGAAATCGATGATGCGGTAGGCGCTGCCGAAGGGCACGGCGGGTTTGGAGCGGTCCCTGGTCAGGGGGTAGAGCCGGTGGCCCTGGCCACCGGCCAGAACCAAGGTCAAGGTATCGCGGACCAGTTGCCGGACACTCAAAATCGCACTCCACCGGGCCAGAACTCCTGGACCGGCACTCCGCCTGAAGGCGGCATTGCTGGGAAATAGGTCAGTTTCTGGCGGTCGTCCTGGCGTCCACCAGATCCCGCACCGTGTCCAGTAGCACGGTAACGTCCGACGACTTCGTCACGTAGGCATCTGCGGCCCAGGTCAGATAGTTGTCCTTGTAACTGGAGTAGGCCGTGTTCAAAACGACCGGAACCGTGTTATCCCGTTCCAGAATGCGCTGCAGGGCCTCGATGCCGTCCATGCCCGCCATCCTGATGTCCAGGATGACCAGATCCGGCTTCATGGTCTCCACGAATTCAAGACCCTGGGCCGCATTACAGGCGGTCATCGTCTCGAACCCTGCGCGACGCAGTTCCGTTTCATACAGAAGTCTGAGATGGGGTTCGTCATCGACAATCAATACTTTACTCACAACCGGCCTCCTTTGCCCGCCTCCAGATGTGTGGGCATCTGGAAATCCCGTCCCTGGAATTATCTTAGTCCTTTCACCAGCAAGCCGCCACCCGACCATACTAAGCGTCCGGCGAATTTCTGGGAAGCGGTAATATAAAAGAAAATACCGCCCCGCCCTGAGGTTGGTTGGCCGCCTCGATGACCCCCCCGTGGGACTTGATAATCTGGGCACAGATGGTCAGGCCCAGGCCAGAACCCGTCGTTTTCGTCGAGAAAAACGGCGAAAAAAGCTGCCCCGAATCTTCCTTTGCAAAACCCGGGCCGTCATCCCTGACCTCCACCTTGACTCCTCCCTCCACCAGGCGGGAAACCACCTGGATCCGGCCTCCGTCGGGCTGGGCCTGCATGGCGTTGACCAGGAAATTCTGAATGATCTGCTGGATCTCCCCCGGATGCAGGTCCAGGGCCAGACCATCGGACTTCAGATCCATCTCCAGCCGGATACCCTTGCCCGCCAGTTCGGCCTGGAATCGGTCGGCCGATTCGGCCACGATCCGGTCCACCACCACTTCCTTGCGGAGTTGTTTCTTGGGTCGAATGAAATCCAGCAGGTCATGAATGATGGTCTCCATGCGGGCCACCTCGCTGGAAATGATGTCCGCGAATTGCCGGTTGGGATCCTCTTCCTGCAAATTGCGCATGAGGGTGCGTGCAAATCCCCCGATGGCAACCAGCGGATTACGTAATTCGTGGGCCACGATGGCGGAGGTTTCGCCCATGACGCTCAGGCGCTCCATGCGCATCAGCGTTTGCTGATCGTCCTTCTGTTTCTGGTGGGCCTTGTGCAGGTCGATCAGCCGTTGCTGCAACTCGTGGTAAAGCCGGCTGTTTTCGATGGCGCCGGCGCTCTGGTTGGCGAACATCTGCAGAAATTCCAGGTCCAGATCGGTGACCTCGGCCCCGCTGATGGCATTGTCGGCCACGATGACCCCGATGTAGCCCGCGCGGGTGGCCATGGGTGCCACGGCGAACTGGGGGCAGCCGAGCCAGGCGCGCACCGACTCCACTCCCGGCATGACCGTTTCCTCGGTGACCCGCAGGACCTGACGGTCATCCATCACCCGAATCAGGAGGTGTTCGGTGTCCGCCAACGGAACAATCATCCGCTCCACGATTTCATTGACGGCCACATCGGTCTGCTTGATGGACTGGTCGTAACTGGTCATCATCTCGAAAAGGTCGCTGGGCTGATCGGCTAGATCCTGCCAGATCCGCGAGGCCTCGTCGGCGTTGCTCGGCCCGATGGCAATCACACCCTTGAGGACCTCCTTGGCCTCATCGACCAGCAGCAGAAAGGCCCGGTTGAACCGCAGCCCCTGGCCCGCGGTCATGCAGATGAGTACAGCTTCGAGGATCTGGTCGAGGGAAAGATGGGCTCCGTAGAGAGCTTCACTCACCTGGTTCAGCAAGGAGAGTTTGGCCAGACGGGCGGCCCGCAATTCATCTTCATGGGTCCGCTTGCGGATATCCGCCAGAAGCAGGAGGCAATGGTTGGGTTCCTGGGTTTCCTCGCCGGTTTCGTCCTCAACGTAGTGCGCCACGAAGGGGGAGCATTGGACCTCGACCGGGATCACCAGCCCACTTGTGTGCCGCACCTGAAGCTGACGCAGCATACTGGACCGACAACGCTGTTCGGATTTGCACAGGCTGACGCTCGACGGCGGGACAAACCAGTTCTCCAGCGCCTCGCCCACCAGTTCGATGCAATCCTTGCCCAGCAGAATTCCCGCGCCCTTGCTGGCCACCGCGATATCTCCGCCGGGATTGACCACCAGCATGGGTGATTCGGCGGCTTCGAAACCCGCCGAAGCGAGATCCGCCCGGCGCCGGAGGAATCCTCGGTGATCCACTTCACACTCCTATCAAGATGGCCTCGTTCAAACCGGGCCTGCACGGCGCACCGCACGGTAAAGTTTTTCGTACTTGGCCGCCGACCTGGACCAGCCGAAATCGCATTTCATCCCCCGCGCCTGCAGACGGCGCCAGGCCGGCTGGTTTTCCCACAGGGTTTCGGCCCGGCGCAGGGCGGCCATGAGATCCTCGCTGGTGGCCTCATCAAAGACGACCCCGTTGCCGTTGCGGCGCACGGCGTCGATGACGGTGTCGGCCAGGCCGCCGGTCTTCCTGACCACCGGCAAGGTACCGTAGCGCAGGGCATAAATCTGGGACAGGCCACAGGGCTCGAACACACTGGGCATGAGGAACAGATCGCTGCCGGCGTAGATGCGATGGGCCAGGGATTCGTCGAAGGCCCCGATAAAAGCCACCTTGTCCGGGTGCCGGGTCGCAGCCTTGGCGGCCGCCGCTTCCAGCGTCTTGTCCCCGGTGCCCAGCAACGCGAAGGTGAAACCGTCTTCAGCCAAACGGCCCAGCAAAGGCAGGACCAGGTCCAGCCCTTTCTGGGGAACCAACCGGCCCACGAACCCGCACAACGGTTTGCCGTCTTCCGGCTTCAGACCCAGCTCTTTCATGAGTTCTGACCGACAGGTCTGTTTGCCCGACAGGTCGGCAGGGCCGAAGGACGCCGGCAAGGCCGGATCCTTCAAAGGATCCCAGGTGGTGTAATCGGTCCCGTTCAGGATGCCCGAATAGGAATCGCCCCGACCACCCAGAATCCCTTCCAGCCCACAGCCAAAGACCGGATCCTCGGTGGTTTCGACGGCATAGGTCGGGCTGACCGTGTTAACCCTGTCCGCGGCCAGGATTCCCGCTTTCAGGAGATTGATGTGGCCGTGGAACTCCAGCAGCCCCGGATAGGAAGCCATGGAGCGCGGCAATCCCAGCGTGTCGATTCCCTCAACCGGATGCACGTCCTGATGGGCCAGGTTGTGGATGGTCAGCAGACTTCCGGCCGGTCCAGGCACGCCGCGGCCGGCATACCAATGGCGCCGGTACAGAAGGGCCGGCGCCGCCTCGGCGTCGTGGGCATGGATCACGTCCACGGGCCAATCCAGCAGACGGGGTAACATCAGCGCGGCCTGTCCGTGCATCGCCGCCCGAGCCAGGGAGTCGGAAAAAACTTCTCCCTGATCGTCGACATAGATACCTTCCCGCCCGAACAGCGAGGGGCACTCGACCAGGTAGATTTTCACCTTGGCCCTGGGTGATCCCAGCATATGGAAACGAACGTCGTGCATTTCCTGCCCCACGCGCATCACCAATGGCGGCAGTTTTTTCACCGGGCTGATTTTTTCCACCTTGCGGTTCAGATGACCGTACAAGGGCATCACCACCCGGACATCGTGTTTGCGGGCAGCCATGGCCCCGGCCAAAGAGGTGACCACGTCAGCCAGCCCTCCGACCTTGGCGAAAGGCGCCATCTCCGCGCTGATCATCAGGATGTTCACTTCAGGATCCCTCCCCGCGCAACCGCTGCGCCGCATCTTCGGGTATCACCGAATTGATGGTGAATCCCGTTCCCACCTCGAGGCCGGCCGGCCGGCTCAGCCGGGGCATGATTTCCAGGTGCCAATGAAAACTATCGCGAACCGAGTATGCCAGATCATCCAGCCTTTCGTCACCGTACAACTCGCCGCTAACCGGAGCCAAGGGCGCACTGTGGATGACCAGGTTCAAGGAGGGATCGCCGTGAATAGCGTTCAACCGACGCAGGGAAAAGGCCAGCACCGGGGCCAGGGCGGCCAGATCCTCATCGTCAGCCTGGACCAAATCGGCCTGGTGCCTGGTCGGAACCAGGAGCATCTCCCAGGGAAAGCGGCTGGCCCAGGGAGTCAGGCACAACCAACGATCGTTGCCGCGAACCACCCTGCCGCCGGATTTTTTTTCGGCCGCCGCCAGGTCGCATAAAAGACATCGGCCGGTGCGGTCGCGGTATTGGGCGAACCGGACCGCTTTGTCCACCACAATCGGCGGCAGTTCGGGCGTGCCGATGATCTGCATGTGAGGATGAGCCAGGGTGGCCCCCGCCTCGGGGCCGTGATTGCAGAAGGGCGAAACATACCTGTGCCCCGGCCGCCGGGAAAAAACTTCCGCCCGGTCCCGCAATACCTGGAGCAGTTCGAGCAACCGCGATTCATCGAGGGAAGCCAGACCATCGGCATGGTTTGGTGAATAGACGATTACCTCGTGGGATCCGACTCCAGGCCTTTCGGGAAAAAGGCCCGTGGATGTCCCGGAGGGCCGGACCTCGAGAGTGGACGCATCGACTTCCGGCCGCAGGGCGGGATACATGTTGGGAAAAACCCTCAAACGCCACCCGGGCCCGTTGGGAGCTGCACCAGATTCCCGGCCGAGGGCCAGGATTTCCCCGGTGGTGCTGGATTCGTGGCCGGGACAGAAGGGACAGTGCGCCCCCGGGGCCAGGTCCCTCTGCATGAGGCGAAATTCATTGGGGCGGCCGCTGCGGCCGGCTGCCATGATCACCCAGCGACCCGTCAATGGATCCTGACGAAGCGTCGACATTTATGTGGGGCCCTTCCAAAAAAAACCGAGTTCACTCGGAACTTATTCCTTCCCTGATGCGTAGAATACATTGTGACGGAGATAATACCAACCGCTTCCCCCCAATTCAGCGGCACCTCCTCCGGTCACGGCGAACATTGACGAGGCGAGACGAGAAAGGGAACGGACCCCAGGGCGAAGGGTCCGTTCTTTTTTTTGTCCGGGACTCGATGGTGGTTTAAGATGGTTTATGTGGCCCCAAGGGCCAATCGCGGCAGACCGCCCCCCTCTTCCAAACGGTCCACATACTGACTCAAGGTCTCGAAATCCCCCATTTCCAGGATCTTGGCCAACTTCTTGGGCATCGTGGCCTGCCCCCCCTGGCTGCGCCAGCTGGTCATCGCCGATTGCCCCGCCTGGGGCCGGAAATCATCCATTTCCCAGGGGTGGGTGTAAACCAGGCAGCCGACTCCCTGGCGCCGCGCACTGGCGCGAAGGGCCTTAAAAACCGTCCAGGGCATCAGTCGCAGATACCCCCCTCCGGAGAACGGCACATTGACCCCGAGAAACCGCCAGGTCGGCATGGGCACGACCGTAAAGGGCGGGCCGTCGCCTTCCAGCCTGAAGGGACGGCGGGGCGAATCCGGCTGGCCATAGCGGGGATGGTGGATGGGGAAGATGGAACAATCGTAACGGAACCCGCAGTCACGCAGGATATCCAGATACCCGTGCACCGACGGGGTGATGCTGAAACTCGGCGCCCGGTAACCGGCGGGCGAGGTCACGCCGGCGGTGGCCAGCGCTTCGAGGGCCCGGTCGCAGTCGGCGCGGAACTGGTCGGGCGTCAGTTTGAAGATCTCCGGGTGGGCGTAGCTGTGACAGCCCACCTCGTGGCCGTGGCGCACGATCTCGCGCACCACATCGGGATGCCGCTCGGCCGTCCACCCCAGAACAAAAAAAGTTCCTTTCACACCGTGTGCATCCAGCAGATCCAGACACCGGGCCATGCCCTTTTCGACCCGCTGCTCCTGGTCGTCCCAGACCTCGGGCGGAACCCGATCGAGATAGTTGTGTCCGTGGAACCACTCCTCCACATCCACGGTGATGATGTCACGGGGCACGGCGGAAACAGTTGGGACCATCGATCACTCCCCCGGCCGCCCGGCCCGGGCCAGGCAAGCGAATTGAAGGTATTGCATGTCGGACCATCGGCGGAAGGTCAGTAGGTTGACCAGACGGAACTTCAGTGAGCCCGTCGGATTGATGCCTGCCATGGTTTCGACGGTGAATCCGCATTCGTCCATCAGGCGGATCATGCTCGACCGGGTGAAAAACCGAAGATGGGTGCGGTCGAGAATTCCCTCGTCAGTGTAGTCCCAGCGTCCGTGGACGGCCAGATCGACCACATTGAAAAAATACCGCACGTTGGGAAGGGAGGCGACCAGGAAGCCGCCGGGTTTCAACAGCGGCCGCAGGGAACCGATCAGAGACACGGGGTCAACAACGTGTTCGATCACGTCGTTCAAAACCAGGCAGTCGAAGTGACCGGCCGGCAGATCGGAACAGACTTTCGCGACATCTCCCTGCAGAACCCGGTCCAGAACCGCGGCGGCCTTGGCTGCGGCAACCGGGTCCATCTCCACCCCCCACACTTCGACGGGCGACCCCACCTGGGCCCGCGTCTTCTTGAGATGGTCCGCAAAAGCGCCTTCTCCACACCCCACCTCCAGGAAAACGGTGGCCTCGGCGGGGATGAAGTCGAGCATCTCGTGCCGCTGGTTTCGGAAATATTCAGACAGTGCGGTCTCCCTCAGCAGGATCTTTTCCGGGCACAATGAGGTCCCGCGATTCCCAACCCAACAACTTCATGGCAACCATTAGACCATATCCTGAATTCTCCTCAGATCCGACGGGCTTCCCATGACCAGCATCTGGTCATCATCACCGAATTCAAACTGTCCATCCGGCACCCGCCCGACAATTTCGGCTCCCCCGTCCCGCTTTTGCTTGACCAGCAGCACCGTAACTCCGTAGCTGTTGCGCAGATCCAATCCCGCACAATTGCGCCCCAGGAAGGCCGCGGGAACCGGGATTTCAGCTAAACTCAGGCCCGACACCCCCGGCATGGGGGTGAAACGCCCGACATCTTCCATGGATGTAACCATACTCGAGGCCGTCTCGCGCTTGAACATTTCGTTGTTGTACTGCTGGATGACATCCTGCACCTGGATCGCGCCAACCAGAATGCCTTCGGCGACCACGGGAACCTCGTATTGATAAAGGCCCAATTGACGAATGACTTTGTCCAACTGGTCTTCCGGTCTAACCACAGGGAAACCCTTGGATTGCATAATGTCATAAGCCATGATGGCCTGCCCGGCCTGGTGGGTCATCCCGAGGTAGGGCCGCAAATCATCGAAATTGACAACCCCCTCCAACCTGTCCCCGGCTCCAATGACAAAAATAGAGTTGTGTCGGTTGGTCATGAACAGGGAAAGCAATTCGAACAGATTCGCCTCTGAACTTACCTTGCCCTCGGGTTCACACATCACTTCGCTGGCCTGCAGGTGACTCAGCACATTCAAGCTGCGACCTTTGTAGAGATCCAACCCGCGGCGCAACAACTTCTTGGTGTAGATGGAGGCGCTTGTGATCCTCGAGGCCAGCATGGTGGCAATCACACACGAGATCATTAGTGGCAGGATGATTTTGTAGTCGCCCGTCAACTCGAAAATGATCATGAAGGCCGTCAAGGGCGCATGGGTCGTCGCTGCGACCACCGCACCAGCTCCCACAAGAGCGTAGGCACCCGAAGAGGCGGTAGCGGAAGGCCAGATGTTGTGAACCACCGTACCCAGTCCACCCCCGGTCATGGCTCCTATCATTAGCGATGGAGCAAAAATCCCTCCTGAGCCTCCCGACCCTATCGTGATGGCGACAGCCACGATCTTGACCAAGGCCAGCAGAAGCAAGGTCTGCAGTACAAGGTCTTCGTGCAGGGCCATCTCTATGGCCTCGTACCCTACCCCCATGATTTCCGGAAAACGCAGCGCCATCAAACCGATCAGGAGGCCCCCGATGACCGTTTGCACGACACTTGGGATCCTGGCCAGGGGGCCCTCGAAAAAATCCTCCGCGGCATACAGGACCTTGACGAACAACAGCCCCACCAGACCGGCGATAACCCCAAGCAACCCGTAGAGGCCCAATTCCCATGAACTGACCAGGGAGTATTTAGGGATCAAAAAGGCAGGCAGATCCGCAAAGAAATGGTGACTGACCACCGTTGCTGCCACCGAAGAGATCACAATGGGGGTCAGCTGGGACGGGGCGAAGTCCCCCAGAATCACTTCGGCGGAAAACAGGACCCCGGCGATGGGCGCATTGAAGGTGGCGGCAATGCCTGCTGCCGCGCCACATCCCACCAGGGTACGAAGACGGCGCTCTCCCAGATGCATCAACTGCCCGATGGCTGAGCCAAGGGCCGACCCGATCTGCACAATGGGGCCCTCACGCCCCACCGAGCCTCCGGTTCCAATGCAAATACCGGAAGCGACCATTTTCGCCAGCACAACCCGCGCCCTTATCCGCCCCCCGCGCAGCATGACAGCTTCCATTACCTCCGGGACCCCGTGTCCCTTGGCTTCCCGTGCGAAAAAGTGGATGATTATACCTACGAGAAGACCGCCGGCAGCCGGAATGAGAATCAATTGCCAGGGAGGATGGCTGCGAAGACCGTCCAGGGTAAAAGCCGGCATCTGCCAGGCCTGGACCTGCACCAATTGAATGAATTTTCGAAATCCGACCGCACAGAGACCGCCCAAAAGTCCCACCAAAACGGCCAAGAGGACCATCAAAGTGTGATAGGACTCCAGAAATCGGAATCGGATACGACTTGTATTCAGCAGCTGGTTAATATTCATGGGGGGAATATCCGGAACGGGACGGCGGAATGCCATATAAATTTCCTTGGATTGGCCCCCAAATTTGCCCACGTGGAGATGCGGAACTCCCTGGGAATCCAACGAATGCAGGATCCCACAATCGCCCTCTGGGACCGGGATTTATTTCCGCCCCTTTGGATTGAAGACCGCCTTCATCGTTTGGCAAACCAATACGAACACATCCGTTAGCCGAAGAACCCCGACAATTTCCTTGCTGTTTTCCCCTGTTACCAGCAACGAATGATGATGACCCATCAGAAGGCGGTGTATGGCATTCTGCAGAGAAGCGTCGACAGGGATGTACTCTCCCTCCGTGGGGGTGTACATGAAATCTGCAACTCTTTGTCCTCCCGCTGCCGTGCAAAGTTGGTCCAATGGCAGATTCCAACAATCGTTCTCTTTGAGGAGGAACTCGATATAGCTGTTGCTGATGCCAAACCGGGAAAGATGGGCTTCACCCAGTTTGTCGCCGAAATCCGGCTCAAGGGCTTTGATGATGTCCATCTGGCTCAGCTTGCCAATGATGTGATTGTCTTTGTCGAAAACGAGGAGTGCTCGGTGCCTATAGGGGGTCGACTCAAATTCCGCCCGGGCTTCCTCCAGCGAAAGGATAGCCTCGTACAAGGTGGCGTCCTGCGGAACTGTGGCGTATTCGGCCAGGGGAACCATCAAATCCTTTACAGCGATGTCTTTCATCTTGATCTTCTCTTTCCGGCTCACCATCCCTTTTTCTTGAGGATGTCTTCAATGGCCTGGGCCGATCGTTTTTCCAGAAGCACCATCCGTTGGTCCGCAGCGTCGCCGATCAGACTCGTCAGGGCCTGGATATCCACGGGCTTTTCCAGGAACTCCGTGGCTCCCGTCTTTATCGCCTCGATCCCCTTGGAGACCGTAGCGTGGCCGGTAAGAATGATCACCTGCTGGTCAGCGTCCTCGGACAGCAGTCGTTTCAGGGTCTCGATACCGTCCATGCCCGGCATCTGCAGATCCAGAATCACAGCGTCGAAACGGTGAGCATCCACGAGTTCCAGCGCCTCGGAACCGTTGGACGCCGTATACACTTCCATTTCCCGCAACTGCAGCCGTTCGGAGAGCGTCTCAGTGAATTCCGTTTCGTCGTCGACGAGCAGCACTTTCGCTTTTGCCATTTCTACACCTTTCCTTTCATGCAGAGACTTCCGGACCGGTGGGCAGGTTAATTTTGATCGCAAACCCGGCATCGTTCCGTTCGATGGCCACCCTTCCTGCCAGTCGGACGACGATTCCCGACAGTTTCTCGAATTCCTCCCGTGACTCGATATCGTCGCCCCCGGAAACACAGGAAACCAGAATGTTAACACTATTGTCGTCCGGGCGTATCACAAGCTCGAGGGTTGGCGAGGGCTCCGCCGCAGCCAACACCAGCTCCCAACTGCAAAACAGGGCTCGTTGCACCAGAAACCCGTTGCAGAGGATCGGCACCTCACTTTCAGGTGCCGTGTAGGTGAGCGTCGCCCCCCGGCGCTCTAGCAGCCGGCAGGTCAGGACGGACAGATTGTCGACCGTTTCCCGAAGATCCAGTACCCGCACCCCTTCCTCCACGCTGTGGGAAAACCGGTTCATGTGCGAAATGAGTTCCTTCCCGCGCACGGCATTCAGATCGATTTTCCCGGAGATCTGCTCCACCTTCTCCACCGGAAGGGGACGGCCGCGTTCGGCGAGTTGGACCAGGTCCCCCAACAACCCGGAAAGTTCGCTGATGATGGTAATGACGTTGTTGAATTCGTGCGACACGTTCGCCATGATCCTGCCGAAGAACTGCAGGTCCGCCTGGAGAAGACGTTCCCGCCCCCCGGTGTCCATCAGTTTTCACCTCTTCGGTTGGCCGTGATGGCGTCCTCCATTTTGACGATGAGATCCTCCAGGTTGATTGGCTTGAGCAGATAGTCGGTCGCCCCGGCCTGGATACCATCTCTGCTGGATTCGGGCGACATATGGCCCGTCAACAGGATGACCGGCAATTCGGGCCGGAGCTTCTTGATGAGTTTCATCACCTCGATACCGTCCTCCCCCTTAAGCTTCACATCCTGCACCACGACGCCAAATTCTTGTTCCCTGATCTTCGCGAGGGCCTGCTCGCCTGTCTGGACCCCGACCGTCTCGATCCCACGGAATTCAAGTCTCTCCACGAGGGTTGACAACAGGTCGTCCTCGTCATCGACGATCAAAACTCGGAAATGCTCACGCATGGGTTGGCTCCTGCAGAGTGGGTTGACCGGCTGGCAGATTTATCGTGAAACGCGTTCCTTTCCCGACTTCGGATTCAACCTCGATGGTACCTTTGAGTTTCTTGACGATACCATATGTTATTGAAAGACCGAGCCCGGTTCCGTGGGATTTTTTCGTGGTGAAGAAAGGCTCGAAAATATTCTCCAAATTGGCTTGGGAGATTCCGATGCCGTCGTCCTCGATCGTCACCGACACCCGCCCCGGTTTCAGGCCTCTGATGTCGATCCGCAGGCAACCGCCCTTCTCCATGGCGTCGAAGGCGTTGTTGATCAGATTCAGGAAAAGTTGCTGCATCTGTCCCTGGTCACTATGCACCGTGGGCAACGAATCCGCGACTGTCATCTCTATCCGAATATCCCTGAAGATGGCCTCCTTTTCCAGGAATCCAAGGACTTCCCTGATCAGCTTGTCGATCACGATGGGCTCGTGCTTGGTATCCATGTGCCGGGCGAAGCCGAGAAGGCGGTGCGTGATTTCGCTGCACCGGGTGACCGACTTGATAATACTGCCGGTCTGCTGGAGCAGTTTTTCCTTCTGTGGCGTACCCGGCGATGACCCCAAGATGTCGGTGATCAATCCCGCCTTCTCGTTGATGATCGCCAGAGGATTGTTGATCTCGTGGGCGACACCCGCCGCCAGACGCCCGATCGAAGCCATGCGGTTGGTGTGCTCGACATTGTGGAGGGTCGCTTCCCGATGAAGATCGGATTCCTTAAGCCGGTGCACCCAGCCCGTAGTGATCCACATGATGATCAGCAGGATAGCCACGATGCTGACAACCAGGAATGCCAGCATTTCCCCTTGGTAGAGCAACCACCCGGACATCAGTTTCTTCTGCCCGACCAGAATCACGAATATGAACGGGGAACCTTCGATGGCTGCCGATCCCATGAAGTAGGCCTGGCCCTCGATCCCTACCTCGTCCACCAGCACCATGTGGTCGCTGTGAGCGGGAACCTCGAGAGGAAAACTTTCAAGGGCTTCACCGAAAAGTTTTGATGGTGTCTGCAGCCGACCGGACCGGTTGATCAGGAAAGCATCGAAATTGCGGGTGGGCCCGGCTATCTGGATCTGGCGGATGATGCCTTCGGTATCGATCGTGGAGCGGAATATCAGGGATCGACCGCCGGTGCCGCTCCGGTTGACGGCGATGATGAAGTGGGGCAAGTTCCTGTGGCCCAGAAATACGTCACTGACGAACACGTCACGCTGAACCGCCTGGTTGAACCAGTCCTGGTCCCTGTCGCTCTTGCCGTCCAGGTCGTATGGGCCCGCGTAGGCCCGCATGACCCCATCGCGGTCCACGACTCCGATGTCGATGATGCCACCGAACGAATCGGTCATCCTTTCCAGGATGCCCTCCAGCACCTCTGGATCGTAAAGATCCTCCGCCTGTTCTCGGGAGACGATGTACTGGGCGGCCGCGATCCGTTCTTCAAGGAAGGATTCCAGGTAACGCTTGGTGATGGCCGCGATCCGTTCGATGGGCTGGGTGATCTCATGGCGGAAAGACCGATGGTACATGTAATAATTGACACTGGTAATCGTGAGCAAAGGCACCAGGCTGACCGCCGCAACCGCGAGCACCGTGTTGCGCCACATCCGCCGGTAGCGGGACAGGTATCCGGTTCCGTCCGCAGACGTGTCTATGAAAATGAATTTCTGAAAAAAACCGCCCAATTCATTCTTCCCGTGTCGGGATGAAAAATGTCCGATCAGTCGTTCTCGCCAAGCCCCTCCCCTGCGGCCTCTTTCGCGCGGCGCATGGTATCGGCGAGGACTTCAATGTCCACGGGTTTCTCCAGATAGGCAAAGGCGCCGAGTTCCAGGCAAAGGTCCCTGTCCTTTTGATTGCCGTGACCGGTAAGAATGATGACTTTGACGTTCGGGTATTCCACAGAAGCACGCCTGAGAACCTCGATGCCGTCAATACCGGGCATCTTCAGATCCAGCACCATGACTTCCGGTTCCTCCTCCTCCATCAATGCCATCGCATCTTCGCCGCTGAAGACCACAGCCGGTTCGAGATCCCGCATTTCCAGACGTTCTGAAAGAGTCAACACGAAATCCCGTTCGTCGTCCACCAGAAGCACCTTTTCCGGCAACTCGAAATCGAAGGGGGTCAGGGCGGATACCGGCCGGTAGTTGGGACCGGTCCGGACCTCGACGTCCCGAACACCGTCCAAGCCTTTCAACAGGGATTTCAGCTCGGTCTCCAGTTTGTCCAGCCGAATAACGTACTCATCGATGACGACGGTTAGAACGTCCCGGCGACAAGAAAGGGAATGGTAGAATCCGGCCTCGATCATGGTCTGCTCGGCATGGGCCGCGGTCGCGAAATCCCGAAGAGCCTGTTTCGATTTCGCCGTCTGCTTCATCGGATCCCGGCCTGCGTATTCGACCACGAGTTCGGCCACCTCATCGACGCCCATCGTGTGTACCGGGATCTTCAGGTCATACAGGGTCGTATCCCAAGGCTGTTTGTCATAAATCTTACGGGTCCATTGGGCCCGTTTCAGATCCTCTTTCTGGATTCGGTGCAGTGCGGCTTCGAATTTGACCCCCTCTTCTTGGGCGAAAAGCTTGGCCCGCTGCTCTGGATCGTCAAGGAGGCAGACCCGCAACACATGTCCGATTTGCTGTGAGATAAGATGAGAGGCGAACCCGGAGAGTATCTGGTTGTCGTCCAGCATATCGGCCAGTGTGGTCTTCAACTGGGCCAGATACTGCTCGCGGCGATGGGTGAACTTGTTGAAATGAAATGGCGGACCGGCCATGGCCCGCTCGAGCTTATCCCGCGGGGTGCCGAAACGTTCACCTGTCACTTCGAACAAGCGGTCTCCGATCAGCGGCCACCCGGTCATTTCACTGATCCTATTGGTGATATCCTCCGCCCGACAGAAGAAAGCACTGAATACCGAGATGATTGCCATTATCAACTCCTTGACAATATCATCCGTCCCAAAGAGAACATACCCATATTACCATTTTCTCGTTCCCTCGCCTATGGTATAGTACCACAACAAATTACCAGATGCCATTTTCTTTGGCTTCACCTCTGCTGGGCGATGAGAATTTCGTTTGAGAGGCTAACTGATGCTGTCCAGGATCTTCCCGTTTATTTCTTGGTCCCAGGGATATGATGCCGGCAAATTTCGGGCGGATTTCATCGCCGGGTTGACCGTGGCTCTGGTTCTCATTCCCCAATCTATGGCCTACGCCCAACTCGCAGGCCTTCCTGCCTACTACGGTCTTTACGCTTCGTTCCTGCCGCCGATGGTGGCGGCCCTCTTCGGCTCAAGCCGGCAACTGGCCACCGGCCCGGTGGCCATTGTTTCCCTCATGACCGCCGCCACCCTGGAGCCCCTGGCAACCGCCGGCAGCGAAGCGTTCATCTCCTACGCCATATTCCTGGCCTTGCTGGTCGGCCTGTTCCAGCTTTCGCTCGGTGTGCTGCGCCTCGGCGTGGTCATCAACTTCCTGTCCCATCCAGTCGTGATCGGCTTCACAAACGCTGCCGCCATCATCATCGCCACCAGCCAGCTTTCGAAGATGTTCGGCGTTTCCGTGGACAAGGCCGAACACAACTACCAAACCGTTTGGCGAGTGCTCGTTGCCGCCCACCAGTACACCCACTGGCCCACCTTCCTGCTGGGCGCGCTGGCCTTCGTCATTATGATCGTCCTGAAAAAGCTCAATCCCAGGATCCCCTGCGTGCTGGCCGCCGTCGTTGTGACAACACTCATTTCCCGCGTCATCGGGCTGGAGAACAACAAGCAGGCAGCCATCGACCAGGTGGAATCGCCAACGGTGCACGAGTTGATTCAAGTCTACAACCGGGATGTCCAGGCCATCGCCCTGGTTTCGGAGGCGCGCGCTTATCTGGAACCGCATGTTGAAAAGATTGCCGATTCCCGGGACGGAGGCACCTGCATGGCCTGCCACACCAAGCAACAGGTGGACCTGGACATGTTGCGTGACGAAACGCTGGCGTCCACTTCCTTGGACGTAAATCCCATGACGGCTCTGAAACTGCACGCGATGGCCGGACTCCTGGACAAGGAGATCAGCCAAGTCAAGGAACTGGCGTCGGAATCCCGCATGGAGCTTCGTGCTCTGAATTTCTTTTTGCAAGAAGAAGACGGGACGTCACGATTTGTCCCCGCGGAAGGGCCGACCGGTGGACACGGCATCTGGCGTCTGCAGGTCGGCAACCTGCCCCTCGACCTCGAGAATCTGGTCTTCCTCGGGGGCGGTGCCATTGTTGGAGCCGTTCCGAGGGGCCTGCCGCATCTGAGCGTTCCAGTGTGGAACATGTCGGTATTTAGAAAATTGTTCATGGCCTCAATCATCATTTCGATCCTCGGCTTCATGGAGGCCATTTCCATCGCCAAGGCGATCGCTGCCCGAACCGGTCAACGGCTGGATCCCAACCAGGAATTAATCGGTCAGGGCATAGCCAACATCGTGGGTTCCTTCGGACAGAGCTACGCTGTTTCCGGGTCCTTTTCCCGCTCGGCCGTCAACATTCAGGCCGGAGCGGTCACCGGCTTCTCCAGCGTTTTCACCAGCGCCATCGTCGTGGTCGTTTTGCTTTTCTTCACGCCCTTGCTGTACTATCTGCCCCAATCCGTGCTGGCCGCCGTGATCATGATGGCCGTCATCGGCCTCATCAATTTCAAGAGCGTCATACACGCCTACAAGGTCAAACGCAGCGACGGGGTCATCAGTGTCATTTCCTTTGTCGCCACTCTGGCCTTCGCACCTCATCTGGACAAAGGTATCCTGTTGGGCGTCGCACTGACGGTGGGAGTTTTCCTCTACGGCAGGATGAAGCCGGCCATCGCCGAACTTTCGTTGGCGCGGGACGGGCATTTCCACAACGCCAGGCAACAGCGGCTGACCCAGTGCCGGTACCTGGCCATCATCCGGTTCGACGGTCCCCTGTTCTTCGCCAACGCAAGCTATCTCGAGGACGAGGTCCTCGACCGACTGCGGTCCTTGCCCGAACTTAAGGCCATCCTGTTCAAGTCCGACGGAATCAGCGAAATCGATGCCTCCGGCGAGGAAACCCTTTCATTGCTGATCGATCGACTCAGGTCCGGCGGCATCGACGTCTTTTTTTCCGGCCTCAACGAACGGGTGACCGACACCCTGCACAGGAGTCATCTGTCGGAAAAGATCGGCAAGGACCACGTCTTCATGACTGTGACCCATGCCGTGGAGTCCATCTGGTCCAGAACGCACGAGGCTTCGAATGAAGAGGCTTGTCCGTTGATACACGTCGTGCCGACCGGAGAGCCGGCCATCGACTCGAAAATCAGAATCCTGATCGTGGATGACGAACAGGATTTCGCCGACCTCTTGGCCTTGCGGCTGGACAAGCGCGGAATGAAAACCGATGTCGCCTATTCGGGCGATGAGGCTATGGAACATGTCCAGTCCGTGGCATACGACGCTGTTATTCTCGACATCAGGCTGGGTCGGGATGACGGTCTGGACTTCCTGCTCAAGTTTCGGGATCTGCGCCCCAACCTTGCCGTTATCATGCTGACCGGGGTGGGCTCCATTGAGTCCGCCGTCGAGGCCGTCAAACATGGGGCGTTTGATTTCATGTTGAAACCATGCAACATTGACGACTTGGAGGGTAAAATCCGGGAAGCCTACAGGCTTGGGGTCTAGATTGCCCGGAATCCGGGACAGGGCGTGCCTGTTTTTATAATCAACCCTGGAAAGAGACACCATGTCCGCTCATTTTTCCCCGGACGGTCGGCTGACCGCCAGTGACCTGGCGCCCGGCCTGCATACCGCGAAACTGACCAACGGCTTGAAAATCATCATCAAGGAAGATCACCGCACCCCGGTGGCCGTGTGTAACGTGTGGGTCCGGGTCGGCTCGAACCGGGAACCGAACGTCCTGCGCGGCTGGTCCCACGGCATCGAGCACATGCTCTTCAAGGGCACCCGTGGCCGCAACGAGGGCGACTTTGCCAACGAGGTGGCCGAGGCCGGAGGATCGACCAACGCAGGCACCGGATACGAGACCACCAATTTCCACATCACCACCCCGGTGCCCGCGCTTCCGGTGGCGGTCGACATCCTGTCTGACGCCCTCTTCCATTCGACCTTCGCCCCGACTTCCCTGGACGCCGAACGTCAGGTGCTGGTCCACGAAAACCACATGTACGACGACATCCCCTTCGGCTTCGGCATCACCTGGCGCTGGGGCATGGAATTGACCTTCGACCACAGTCCCTACCACCATCCCATCGGCGGTAGAGACGCCAATCTTCTGGAGTGCGACCGGGCCGATATCATGGCTTTCTGGAGATCCGCCTACCGACCCGACAACATGACCGTCGTCGTGGTGGGCGACGTGGATCCGGCGGCCACCTTCGGGTTGCTGCAGGACAGGTTTGCCGATCCCGGGGTCCATTTTCCCGAAACCACCGATCCGGCTGTCGGAATAGTTGAGGCTCCCCCGGTCGAGCCGGTCCACCGGGAACCCCGGCTCAGAGTCGAACGCGGGGACATCACCAAGGTTTACGCCAAACTGATCTTTCCGGCCCCGGGCGATTGCGATGGCCAGGAACATATCATGAGCGTGGTACACCGGGTGCTTTCCGACGGCCGCAGCTGCCGTCTCTATCGCCAGCTCCACGAAGAAAAGAAACTGGTCGACAATTTCACGGTTATGACCGAGACCGGCCCCCGTGAAGGGGTGGTCATGGTGGACATCGAAACCGATGCCGAGCGCTTGGCCAGTGCTCTGGTGGAGGTCGCCCGCATCCTGGAAGACCTGAACCGGGACTCATGCACGGACCTGGAACTGGGGCGGGCCAAAACGAGGGTGGGCCGTTCTTTTCTGTTCGGCGCCGAGACGGTCCAGGGTCAGGCCTCGACCCTCGGGCAGCATGAAGTCATGGACGACCTCGAAGGCGCTTTCCAATTCCCGGACCGCGTGGCCTCGGTCACCCGGGACGATGTGGCTCAGCTTTGCCGCCGAATTTTCCGGGTGGGCAACATCAACGGCATGATTTACTTGCCGGAAGACACCGACACCGCCGCCCATGGGATTCCCACCGAGGTCGGTTCCTTCAAATCCCTTCTGAACAGAGTATTGAGAGATCCTTCCGGTGATGAATTATCGGACCTGGCCGCGGCCGGCGACTGGCCAATCGCCCCTAAAACCCGATCCGGTTCCCAGGACCTGACAGCCCAACCCTTCCGGACCGAAACCTTGACCGGAGGAATCGAAGTCAGTTACAGGGTGGATCCGTCCGTTCCGGTATTGGCCCTGGCCCTGACCCTCAAGGGAGGTGCCACGGGCGAAACCGCGGCCAAGGCCGGTCTGGCGACTTTGACCCAGATGGTGCAGATAAAGGGCACCGGCCAGCTGGACGCCGAAACCCTTCATGAATTGCTGGAGGGCGAGGGCGCCGCCCTGTCACCCTTGACCGACAGGGACTATAGCGGGATGGTGTTGACCGGCCTTTCGGACCGGATGGACCAGGCCCTGGATCTGACCTCCCAGCTTGTTCACGCGCCGTCTTTCCTCGAATCGGAAATCGCCCAGGAACGCCGGCTGGGCCTGGAACAGCTGGCCGCCATCGCCGATTCCCCCTTCCAGTCCGCCGCGGTCAAGTTGCGCCAGATGGTCTACGGCGACCATCCCTACGGTCGCCCGCTTCCCGGTACCGAGGACAGCCTGCCGGGCCTGAGCCGGGATGACCTGGTGAACCGGCACCGCAGTATGTGGACCGCGGACAACCTCCAGATCGTCGTCTCGGGAAACCTGGAACCGGACCGGTTCCTCGCCCGACTCGATTCCCTCTTGTCCGGACTGCCCGCCGGGGACGGCCCCCAGGTTCTTTCACCGGGCCCCACCCGGATTCCCGACGGAATCGTGTCGGCCAGGATCGACAAGAAACAGAATCAAAGCGTGGTCCTGGTAGCCTGGCCGGGTCCGTTCACCCCCGAGGAAAACCGTGTTCCCTTGATGATGCTGAAAGAGGTTCTCAACGGACAAAGCGGTCGGCTCTTCGATAGCCTGCGCAACAAGCGGTCCCTGTGTTACAACACGGGAACCTTGAGCACCGCCGGTTTCGGACAGGGGATGTTCATGGGATACGTTCTGACTTCACCGGAAACGGAAACCGAAGCTCGGGAAGCCTTGGTGGCCGAACTGGCGGGCCTGGCCGAAACGGCCCTACCCGAGGTGGAATTCGAAAGGGCCCGCGCCAAGCTTTTGGGAAACCTGCTCATCGGGGCCCAGTCCAACGGCTCCCGGGCGGGTCGAACTCTTCGCGATCGCGTCTACGGCCGGGACCCCAATGACCTTGATCATCTTCTCGAAAAAGTCCGCGCCTGTTCCTCGGACCAGGTTCGCCGGGTTGCCGCCGCTACCATCGACCCGAACAGCAGGTTCGAGGTGACCCTTGGTCCCTGACCGGTTGATCCGGGTCACCGACTGATCTTTCTGTCTCAAAAAACCGGCCTCCCCCTATCAGGGGAGGCCGGAAAATTTAATGACGACGGACAGGCTCAGTTGCCGACCTTGTAACGATCCGGAGTGTCGGACATGTCCACCAGTACGGTTCGCTTGCTGAAGTTGGCCCGGTGATTGGCTCCCTCGGGAACCTGATACTGATCTCCTGCCTGGTAGAGTTCCGTCTGGCCTTCGACTTCCAGGACCATTTCGCCGGAAACCACGATGCCCCTCTGCTCACTGTGGGCATGGTCCGGGAAACTGACGCCCTCCTCGAAAATGAAGAAGACGAGCTGCCTTTCGTCGTTGCTCAGGCAATATCCGGTGACACCGGCGACGGGGATTTCAACTTTGGGCAAGGAAAGAATCTGGGGAGGAAGAGAATCTTGGGTGGTCTGGGAACTGGCTGCTTCCATATGTGGAGCCCTCCTTGATTTGATGCTCGCGCACTCCGGTTTCGGATCGAACCGCCCGAAACCCGGAATAATGACATTTTAGCACAACGGCCACAATTGGCAAGACTTGCGCGGTAAAACCTCAGGTTGGCCGGTCGGCCGGCCACCGGTCAGTCCGGAACATAGTCCGATCCCCTCATGGGAAGGGCCGGACCGCCGGCCACCACTTCGGCCTCCGCCACCCGGCCCACGAAACAATCGTGGTCGCCGGTTGTGAAACGGCTTTCCACCTCACACAGGAATCGCGAAGTGCAATGCTGCAGAGCCGGGACACCATCTCCCAGCAGGACGTGTGCCGTCTCAGCCCACTTATCGACCTCGCGCCTGGATTTCAACCCGAAAAGACGCGCCTCAGCCACCTGCCCCTCGGCCAAAACGGAGACGGTGAACTGCCGGGCGTCTTCCAGGAGTCCCCAGGTGAAGCGTTCATGCCCCACGGCCACCAGCAGCAGCGGAGGTTCACTGGATACCCGGGTAAGCCAGGCGGCTGTAAGGCCGCCCAGGGTGCCGTCCTTGGCCGCGCCGATGACCGCCACCGGGGCGGGTATCAAACGCAGGGCTTCATCGACTTGGGTTTCATAAGGGGGACCCGGGCGCTGCATGGATCAGCTGGCCAGGGCGAATTCGGCCAGGACAGGGTAGTGGTCCGAAGGAAGGGCATTTTCCCGATGTTCCAGATGGGAATAGTCGATCCTGCTGACCGAACAAACCGTCAGACGGGGTCTGAAAAAGACATAATCGATGCGCCGGGGGCCCAGCAGCCGGTGGCCGACCCGGTCCCTGAGCCCAAGCCCACGGAAGGTGGCGCCGTCCTGGCAGTTGCCGTCGCAACCCTCGGCCCAGGCATCGAACATGGGTTCCAGGTTTCCGAACTCGTCACCCATGGCCTTGATCTCGGCCGATTGGGCGCAGGCGTTGAAGTCACCGGTCAAAAAAACCGGAATGTCCGGGCCCAGCACAGCAACCTTGTCGCTGATGTATTCCCGAAACTGGCGGGCGCTCTTTTTGCGGTGCCAGCTGTTGAGGGCTTCCAGGTGGGTGGTTCCGAACACGAACCGTTTTCCCGTGCCGATCATTTCGAAGGTATTCCAGGTCACCAGGCGCGGCCGGGTCCCCAAGGCATACTGGGACGCGGGCACCTGGGGGGTCGGGGAAAGCCAGTGGGTGTCGCTTTCGATGGCGGTGTCCACGGGCCGGACCCGGTCCCGACGGTAGAAGGTCGCGCAGTACCAGTTCCTGTCGCTGTGCGCCATGTGGCGGCCCAGGTTACCCTCTCCCACGAATTCATAGTCAGGCATAAGTTCGGCCAGTTCCAGCAACTGCTGGTAATTGGCCTCCTGGGTGCCGACCACATCGGGCCGAAGCTCGGCAAAGATCCGGGCGATGTTCCGCTTGCGCAGACGCCAGGGATGACTCCGCCGTTTCTTGGTGGAGGTCAGAAGATTAAATGTCATGACCCGGAGATTTTGCTCTGACACGCTGGTGCACTTCCAATTCTATAAAATCCGCCGGTCGTGGTAGGGCACGAGGGCGGCCTGGTTCCATCTTCGTTCATCGATCCAGGATAAATCCGTGATTCGTATCAAACGTAAATCTACGGAAAATGTTCCTGGGTGTTTTATCGGCCGCCAGGACCGGGTTTTTACCCAAAAAGGTCCAACTGGGGCGGTTCCCCCGGCAATTCGAGGGATTCCAGAACCAAACGGGTCCAACCCTCGCGAGAAGAGCCGGGCAGCTCCAGGCGCGGCAAATCGAATTCATCGAGAAGGTCATCGATCAAGGCGTCGATGTCGGCCTGGAAATCCACCGAAGTGTCTCGCGTCCCGTCAAAAGTGGGCGGGGCGATGACCGGGACCTTCACTAACCGAGTGTACGTCCCCATCCAGTGGCGGATAAAGGGTTCGATCTCGGGCCGGCGGCCGGTGGCGTGAACCATGTAGGCGTAATTGTCGATGACCGCCCGGTCACAAACCGTGACTTCGAAAGCGTTGGTCAATTCGATTTCGCGCGCCACCTGGGTGTGCAGAATCCAGTTCTGCGCATCATCGGTGGTTTCCCGGTTGATGGGCAGGGGACAGCCCCTGGCCACCTCCTTGACCAGATCCACGCTCAGGTCCAACCGTTTCAAGGCAGCGGCGAGTTCGAAACAAAGGGTCGTTTTGCCGACGCCGTGGGTGCCGATGAACGCGATCTTCATGGGGCCAAAATAGGTTTTCATCGGCAAAAAGTCCAATTTGCCGAATGGGAAATTCCGACCGGTAAATCAGGTAAGTATTGATCCGAAACCACCTTCGGGTTACCCTCAAAGGTCGAACCCCTTGACAGTCAGTCAGATCGAGAGGCTTAGAGTCTTGATTTTCTCCCTGCGTACAGGGTTTTTTCTCGTTTTTTGCCTCCTTTTCGGGGCCGCCGGTCCCGCCGCGGGTCTCTCCCTGCACCACCATCTGGACGCCGATACCGGTCGTCTGGCTAGCGGCGACGGCCAGCTGGGCCGGCCGGGCCATCATGTCCAAGGACCGATTCGGTGATCCCGATTACGAGGGAAAATGATCCCCCTTTTCATCAGAAGCTGTTCCGGAACGTCACTTCATCCAGAGGCAGCTGTCCCCCTCGCTCCCGGGCGGGTTCGAGTGCCTTGCCCACCGAAACGGCCATGACAATATCGTGTTCGGCCGGAAGGTTAATGATTTCCCCGACGGTCGCGAAATCGAATCCCACCATGGGGCAGGTGTCGTAACCCATGTCTTTGGCCGCCAGCATGAGGGTCTGGGCCGCCAGACCGCCCGACCGCAGATTTTCGTCCCGGCGCAGGGTTTCGCTGGATCCGTAGGCGCCGGTGATCATGGGCACGATGGTCGCACGAACTTCCTCCGGTGAATTCGCCCAGTAGCGTTCGGTATCCTTTTTGTAGGCATCACGATCGCCGCAGATGATCACCACCAGGGATGCATCGGTGAACTGGGCCTGGTCAAAACCATTTTCCCGGACCCGCTTTTTCACTTCCGGATCCGTGATCAGGACAAAACGCCAGTTCTGGATATTGAAGGAGGTGGGCGTCAGGATGACGGTCTCCATGAGACGGGTGATCTCGTCTTCGGTCATCACGTGGTTGGGATCGTATTTCTTGACGGACCGGCGCGCGGCAATGGCGGCAAAGGTATCCATGATTCCTCCGGGTTCAGTTGGTTTGTGTCATGGGAAAAAATTTCATTCCGGCAAGGTCGGCATGATCCGGGCGTTCCGCAAGGTCACCGTTGAGGCCGTATTGGAAAACCAGGAAACCCGCCAGGTACATCAGGACATCCACCGGATCGGCCACGGCGCCGGAACCAATTACCGGCAGGATTCCTTCGAAGAAAACGGTGAATACTCCCAGGGCCAACAGGCCGTGGGAAAGAGGCAGGGCGGCCCGCCGGCCGCTCCAGCGGTGAATCGCCACCGCGAGGGTGAGCACCAAAGGCAGGCAAAGGAAATCATCTCCGTAATTTCGAGCCCAACCGGGCGCTGAGCCCAACGATTCACCCAGGCGGATCAGGAAAAACCCCGCCGTCAGCACGCCCAACAGGCCGTGGTTTCGAGGCAACGCGAGGCGCACCGCCATCAGTGTCATGCGTGTCACAGGGACAAAGTGCTGATCAGGACAATCGCCCCGGCCAGCACCGCCGCGGTCAGACCCAGGCTCCGCCAATCGCTTCTTTTCATCCCCGACCCTTCCTGCGGTTGTACAACCCGCCGGGCCGAGTACGGTCCGGCCCGGCGAATAGAATCCATCCGGCGACTAACCGGTCTTGTTTGACTTGTATATGGCGAAGACGGCTCCCACCGGATCCTTGATCACGGAGAACCGGCCGACTTCGGGAATATCCGTCGGCGGAACCAGGGCCTCGCCACCCAGGGACTCCGACTTTGCCAGGGAAGCATCGACGTCCTCGACGGCGAAATATACCAGCCAGTGCGGTGGAATATTACCCATTTCCGGCTGAATGGCCATCATCCCGCCGGCTGCTTGCCCACCACTGCGGTTAAAGAGGGTGTACTCCCCCATATCGCCCATGTCCATTGACTGGGGTTCCCAACCGAAGAGTTTTCCGTAGAAGGACTTCGCCCCCTCGGCATCGGTGGTCATCAGTTCGTTCCAGCACATGGCGCCCGGATCGTCGCGGAGTTCGACACCGATGTTGGCCTGGGGCTGCCAGATGCAAAAGACCGCGCCCGCGGGATCGGCCAGCACCGACATCCGCCCGTAGTCCAGGACATCCATGGGTCCCATGACCACCTGGCCCTCCAGTTCCGCCACTTTGGCGGTGGTGGCCTCGACATCGTTCACTGTCACGTACTGGCCCCAGTTGGGGGGCACTTTCATGCCTTCCTGTTCCGGGGTCATCTTGTACTGGGCGGCCACGATCTTGCCGCCAATCTGGAATTGTGTGTATATGCCGAACTCGCCCATGTCCTGGTCGTTGCGGCCCCATCCGAACAGCTCGGTATAAAAATTTCCGGAAGCGGCCGGATCACTGCTCACCAGTTCGGTATAGCAGAAAGTCCCAGGTTCATGTTTTGTGAATTCGGGCATGATCTTCCTTCCCTCTGGGTATTGTGAAAAAATGTCGGGGCCCGAAAATTTACTCAAAATCACCCGGGATCGCTTCCACCCGACCGAAGAACTCGCCCTCGCGTGCCTGAGAAGGAGTGTGGATGGCGAACAAGCGTGCCCGTTCGCGCGCCCGTTCCACCTGACCTGAGGCCAAACGCCACCACACCTCTTCGTGCCACAATCGAACCTGAATCTGACTCGGGCGCCATTGGCCGCCGGCTCCCTGCGGGTCCGGGTAAAAAGATGCCGCGGCCGCGAACTGGTCGGCGGCCTGGGCGTAACGTCCGGCCAGGGCCAGCAGCTGTCCGCAGGTGGCGAACTGCATGGGCTCGGACGCATGGGTATTTAATTGTTCCAACCAGCCACCTTCCCCATCGGCCAGAGTGGCCAGCGAGGATGCCAGCGAACGACCCGACACCGGGTCGACCTCGGACAGTCGTGCCCTGATCGCATTTTCCAGACGGCCGGTTTCCGAATCACCACCGGACAAGATTCCTTCCAGGAGGGTCTGCACATACTGGCGGTGAAGGAGCATCAAATCGGGACGTTGGCCACCCCGGCCGCGTCCGTTTCGCCAACGGTCTTCCACGGCCGCCATGATGTCTCTTTGCCTGTCCTGGAGACTGGATAAAGCCCCCTCGAAATCCACCAACCGTATTCTGTCGCCGGCGAGATCGACCAGCCGGCGGTCGGTGACCCGAAAATTTTCCAGCCGCCACCAGCAGTTGTGGTCACTTTGCCAGTCGGCCAATGCGCCCGGTGATCGAGCCTCCGGCAACACCCGGAAAACGCGGTAATGCTCGTTGTCGAAAACGGGCTGGAAACGGGAAAGTGTTTGGGGACGGAAGTGCATTCGGACCACGTTCATGTCCAGGGCCAGTTCACCCGTGGTCCCGGCCAGCCAGGACGTGGTACCCGGCCCGGTCACCGTCGCGAAATTCCGGTTGATGAAGAGGTAATCGGCCCCGAACTTACGGGCGAATTCCCACAATTTCTTTTCTTCCGTGGCGAAAAGAGCCTCCAGGAATTGTTGGTAACGGACCCTTATCTCAGTGTTTTCAAACTGGGAATTCAATACGATGGGACGACCGGTATAGAGCAGCAACTGGGGGCTGACCCCGATTTCTCCCAGAAACGCTGCTGGCGGCCCGCTTTGCCGGGAACCAGGTCCAGGGGTGTTGACCGTAACCCACGAGAACATACCGGCCCAGGATGTCCACAGGTTCTGGTCCGACGCCTTCATCCGCACTTCTTGTCCCTGACGAACCCGGCCGGTGACACGGATCATGTCGCCCAGGTTGCCCTTCAGGTTCAAGAGCGGACTGATCAGCAGGACACCCGCAACCAGCAGCAGCGCCTTGACGCCCAGCCGGCCGGACAGCCGCCGGACCAACCATTCGCCGGCCAAGGCAACGGCCACCGCGGCAAATATCAGAAAAACGATTCCCATGCGTTCGATCATCAGGTAAGCCGCCAGAAAGGCCGTCACCATCAAAAAGAATGACCGCCGCAAAGGACCTGTCCGCTGCTGGAAAATGGCTATCATGCCTCCGGCCAGGACCGGTACCAGAACCACTGCGTGAAATCCCAGCTTGGACCAGATTTCCCCCAGGGTCGGCGTGTTGAAGGGCGAAGCCCAGAACACCCTCGTCGCGAAGGGCAAAAGGCCGGGATCGGTCGGACGCTGGAAACCGTGAGCCAACTTCTGGACAAAGAGCCCAAATACATGTCCATAGTCGCCGGTGTAAACGCGGTTGAAAAAAACCAGCGCCGCTGCCGTGAGGGTCAGACCAACCAGCATCAGGGCTCGGGCCCAGGTCGTGCGGCCCAGCGGAGGTTTTTTCCAGACCACCACCGCGGTGAGCAACCAAGCGTAACAAACACCCATCGGCAGGCTGAATATAAAACCCCGGGACCAAAGGGAGGGCGTCAATCCCGCGACCAGTCCGGCCAGGGTAGTGACCATGGGCATGAAAACCGGAAAGGGAATCCGCGCGGCGACGAGTTTTCCACTGGTGGCCGAGAGGGACACCGCGACCGCGACCGACAGCATGGTGACCAGGACCAGAAACTGGCTCAGGTGCCAGCAGGCCAGCAGGGGAATCAAAACCACCGCCGCCAGCACGCCGAGTTTGACACTCTGCCGACGCCAAGCCTGAAAATGGAGGGCCAGAAACACCGTGAGCAGCAAGAGGGCAAAATCCTCTTTCAGAAGCAGGGAGCCGGTCAGTCTGACAAAACCCAGCGTACAGGTCGCGTAGAATACCACCGCCACCACTGCCAGGACGCGGCGGCAGCCTACCCCCCGGGCCAGAACGTAAAGGGGAAAAAACAGCAGGACATGGATCAGGGGAATCAACCGCAGAAGAAATTCGACCAAGGGACGGGCCTGGTCACCTGCCAGCCGGTAGAGAAAACCGTAAACCGGCTCCATCATAACGGCGTATTCACGCCAGGCGTTCACCCCATCGGGGTGCTGCTGCCAGGTGTCACGGGAAAGAATTTCCGGGTCCTGATAGTCGTCCACGGCATACATCAGGGCCAGGCGATAGTGGAACGCCCGTTCGCTCCAGAAATAACCCATGTGGCCCAGCTGGCTCGGCGGCCTGGCCGGAGACCGTGTTTGGCCGAGCTCGGGGCCGGCCACCACGATCGGTACCAGGGGCGGATCGCCCAGCGTTTCGTATTGGCGGTAAAGGCTGGTGGCCACGGCGTTGATCATTTGCCAGGACCCGGCGGCCACCAACAGGACCACCGCCAGGGCCAGAACCTCGTGGTGAAGATTCGGGTGGTTGTGAAAAAAGAGCGGAATTTTTCCCTTGGGGGATCGTGACATGTAACATTTCTCCAGATGATCCGTCATTCCACCTGAGTCCGCTTGGTGATTTCATTCTAACATCGCCGTTCCGACGGGAACATCCTCAATTTGTTTCCCGCAACCAGCTATTTCTGATCAGGAAGGAATGTTCATGGCCCCGAAAACGCGGACTATTTCATTGGGTATATATCTGGTTCTGGCGGCCAATATCCTTTCTCCGGTCGAGGCGGCCGGCGGCGGCTTGGGGATTCCCACCGGCGAGGCCGGCCTGGGTTTCGGCAACCTCAAGAACTTCACCGGCGTCCGGTTCAATCTGGTTGACAAGGACGTGCACCAGGTGGGCGGCCTGAATTTCACTTTCTGGGTTCCCAAGGAAAACCGTTTGGCGGTCTATCAAGGAGTTTCGGTGGGACTGGTGGGACACCAGGCAGGCATGACCCAGGGCATCGCCGTCGGGCTGGTCGGTATTGGCGGCGGAGACTTCCAGGGCGTGGCCGTCGGTGGCATCGGCGTCGGAGCCGATAACATCCAGGGAATGGCATTGGGCCTGGTCGGCGTCGGAGCCAACGACATCCAGGGCGTGGCCATCGGCGGCCTAGGTGTCGGAGCTAACGACATTCAGGGAATGGCCATGGGCCTGCTCGGTGTCGGCGGAAATGAGCTGACCGGCCTGGGTCTAGGGGGACTCGGAGTTGGCGGCGACGACATGTCCGGGGTTTTTATGGGTGGCCTCGGCGTGGGCGGAAATGACCTGAGCGGGATATTCCTGGGCGGCCTCGGCGTGGGCGGGGACGACCTGAGCGGAGTGTTTCTGGGTGGGGTGGGGATCGGCGGGGACCACATGTCCGGCGCCATGACGACCCTGGGTTACCTGAAGGGTCAATCGTTGACCGGCATTGGTGTCGCAGGCTACAGCAACGTGAAGGAAACGACGGGCCTGAGTATAGGCATCTTCAATCGGGCCAAGGTTTTGAAGGGCATCCAGATCGGGGTGCTGAACCATGCGGGCAACAACCCGCGCGGCCTGCAATGGCTGCCTGGCATCAACGCCCACTTCTGATTCTCGTCCCACAGCGCTCCCGGTCCCTTTTGCACCGAGGTATTGTTCGGGTTAAACCTTGACTGAAAACCAAATTATGACGAAATATTGGCGGGTAATTGGCATTGAACCCGAGGGTACCCCGGAGGATCGGAATTGCTTGGTTTCCGCCCCGTCAAATGGCTCAAATCTCCCTTTGTCATCCTCACAGGAATCCTCCTTGTCCTGGTCGTGGTTTTCTGGTCGCATATGATCAACTGGATGTTGCCGACGGACAGCCGCCCCGCGGACATCGGTTTTCCCGAACAAAGCATTTCACTCAACGATTTCGAAGCGGCCGCGGCCATACTGGAGTCCACCGCCTCGGGCACGTCGGGGCAATTCCAACATATTGAACGATTCCGGGAAGCCGGCATCCTGGCCTACGAAGGTCCGCCCACTTGCCTGGGTTGCCACGAAGAAATCAAGCTAAAGAGCTTGATAGGGGGCGAGATGTCGGTGGACCTGATGGACAACGTCACCGACTCGGTTCACTATCGATTTTTCAGCAAGGACCACCCCAACGTCTACGGCTTCAACGGCAAACTCGCCGACAATTTTCCCATGGGCAAGGTGAACCGCCCCTGCCCCAAACCCGGTTCGTTTGCCATGACCGCCTGGGCCGAACTGGTGGTGACCCAGGCTGGGGACACCCTTAGCGAAGGCTGCGGTCAGTGCCACATCGGAGGACAGTACCAGGCGCCCTTGGGCGAGATTTTGCCCCTGTACCGGACCCGCAGTTCCGAAAAAAACGCCATCGATTGTCTCATCTGTCACGCGGCCGTGTACGACATGAATCGCAAGCAGGTGGTCACCGATCCCAACGGCCGCCACCGCTGGGACCAAGACCGCTCCCTGACTGCCGCCATGTCCGTGGTCACTCCCACGGCCGAGGCCTGCCTGCGCTGCCATCAACACAATTTCGGCGGAGATATTTACATCGACCCGGCCGGTCCCGAATTCATGGCCAGCCAGCGGAATCCGGGTCGCCAGCGGCCCCGGGTCATGCATCCGGGATCCAAGCGGGGCACACCTTTTTCGCCCAGCTGGGACGTCCACGCCGCCGCTGGGCTTTCCTGTCTGGACTGCCATGCCACCCGCGGGCACTTCATCGCCAAAGGGACCCACACCACCACCATGATGGCCAACGACCTGCCTGAGGTGGAAGTCTCCTGCCTCGACTGCCACGATGAGCCCCATGACTCCGCTGACGAAATGGGTCAAGCTCTCAACGATCACCTGGACCGCGTGGCTTGCCAGACCTGTCACATCCCGTCCCTGCATCCGGACAACGTCACCCGCCGCGATTTCAGTGAGACCGAATTCGAAGCCGAACCGGGCATCCACATCTATCATGACTCGGTCAAGGAAAACGAGCCCGGCCGGGGCATCGCCTACGTCTGGTGGAATGGGGACGCCACGTTCCTGGGCAACCCCATCGGCGACAATCCCAACGGAGCCGGCCTGTATAATTTCTATGATGCGAAGGAGCGCTGGCCGGAGTTTGCGGACTTCGACTACACCGGCTGGTTCGAGGAAGTCATGCGCCCCATTGCCAGGGCGGGCCGACCTTCAAAGATCCACCCCATGAAACGGTTCAACGGTCGCCAGCATATAGACCTTCAGAACATCGGCCCCTTTGGGGGCATGTTCGTGCCCTACAACCTGCCCGCCTACTACCGGTTTGGCAGGCCCGACAACGCCGCCCGGGTTGAGATGGACAAGAGTATGATGGGCATGATGTACGGTTGGATGTTCAAGTTCTACATGCTGGACCGGTTCATGTCCTACATGGCGGTCGACGGCTGGAATACTCACTCCTTCGTGGACGTCAGGGCCGGCAAAAAGGTCGAACCACGCTGGCTGCCCACCGACGCCATGATGGAGATCAACCACGCCATCCGCCTCGACGGCGCCTTGACCTGTGATAACTGCCACGGTCCGGGCGGGGTCATGGATTGGCGGGCCCTTGGTTACACCCGCGAGGAAATCGATCGGCTCAGCGCTCCTCGCTGACTTTCCCGGCACGACAAACACCCTTCTTCCGCCCCAGGTGATTTTTTCGGGAATTTGGAGGCGAAATTTCGGAGTGATCGTAGTAATAATAGAAACCCTGGATCAAGCCCCCCGGACAGCCCAAGCCAGCAGGGAGTAGAAAATGACGACGAAGGTGATGCCCACACCTCAACTCGATACCGGAACTCCTGAAACCAAACGGGACGAAATCCGCCGTTACTTCCAGACCACGTGGGACCTCTACGACAACCTGTTCGCGGTCATGGCCAATGACGAGGCCTACCTCACCCAGGCGGACCCCTTGCGGCATCCGTTGATTTTCTACCTCGGTCACACCGCCGTGTTCTTCATCAACAAGCTGAATCTGGCCAAGATCATTTCCAAACGGGTCAATCCCCGCCTCGAATCGATCTTCGCCATCGGGGTGGACGAGATGAGCTGGGACGACCTGGACGACCAGAACTACGACTGGCCGGCAGTCGCCGAGGTCTGGACCTTCCGCAACCAGGTGCGGGCGGTGGTCGAAAAGGTGATCGAAGATCTGCCCCTGACCCTTCCGGTTACCTGGGACGATCCCTTCTGGGTCATTCTGATGGGAATCGAACACGAGAGGATCCACCTGGAGACCAGTTCGGTTCTCATGCGGCAGCTGCCCTTGGAAATGGTGACACCCCACCCAAACTGGCCCCTCTGCACGGAAACCGGACCCGCACCCGCCAATGAACTTTTAGATGTGGCCGGCGGCAAGGTTGCCCTCGGCAAGCCGGCCAACCATGCTCTCTACGGTTGGGACAACGAGTACGGACACCTTGAAAGAGAAGTGAAATCTTTCCGGGCCTCCCGTTTTCTGGTTTCCAACGGAGAGTTCAAGGAATTCGTAGCCGCGGGAGGTTACCGGAACGAAAAGTGGTGGTCACCCGAGGGCTGGGCCTGGTGTAACTTCCGCTCGGCGGAACATCCCCTGTTCTGGGTTCCGGCCGGCGAAAATGATTTCCGCTTGCGCTGTTTCATCGAGGAAATCCCCATGCCCTGGAACTGGCCCGTCGAGGTGAACCAGCTCGAAGCCAAGGCCTTTTGCAACTGGAAAGCTGAAACCGACGGACAGGACATCCGGTTGCCGACCGAAGAGGAATGGTACCGCCTGCTGGAGGTATCGGGCATCAAGGACCAGCCGGACTGGGATGCGCCTCCAGGCAACCTCAACCTTGCCTTTCACGCCTCCAGCTGCCCGGTTGATCAACATGTAACCGCCGGGTTCGGCGACGTGGTCGGCAACGTCTGGCAATGGACCGAAACTCCGATCACGGGCTTTCCCGGTTTCCGGGTTCACCCCCTGTACGACGATTTCTCCACCCCCACTTTCGATGGCCGTCACAACTTGATCAAAGGGGGCTCGTGGATCTCTACCGGGAACGAGGCCACCCATGACGCCAGGTACGCCTTCCGCCGACATTTTTACCAGCACGCGGGATTCCGGTACATCGAATCCGACCAACAGGTCGAGATCCGGGAGGACATCTATGAATCCGACGCCCTGGTCTCCCAGTACTGCGAGTTCCATTTCGGCCGGGATTATTTCGGCGTACCCAACTTCATGGTCACCGCGGCGGAGATCTGCCGGGAATTGACGGCGGGAAAATCCATCCGGCGGGCCCTGGACCTGGGCTGCGCCACCGGCCGGGCCACCTTCGAACTGGCTCGGTTCTGCGACCACGTCACCGGCATTGATTTTTCGGCGCGGTTCATCCGGGTCGGCCACGACATGCAACAAAAAGGCTTCACCCGTTACGCCATCGCCAAAGAAGGGGAACTGGTTTCCTACCATGAGCGGACCCTGGCCGATCTCGGCCTGGATGAAGTGCGGGACAAGGTGGAGTTCTGGCAGGGCGACGCCCACAACCTGAAGGCCCAGTTCACCGATTACGATCTGGTGCTGGCCTGTAACCTGATCGACCGCTTGTACGAACCGGCCCGTTTCCTGGATCACATCACCGACCGAATCAATTCCGGAGGTCTGCTGGTTCTTCTGTCGCCCTACACCTGGCTGGAAGAATTCACTCCCAAGGACAAGTGGCTGGGCGGTTTGAAGGTTGACGGGGAAAACGTGACTACTCTCGAGGGCTTGCGGTCCAAGCTGGAGCCCCGCTATCGGATGATCGGTGAACCTCGGGACGTGGAATTCGTGATCAGGGAAACAGCGCGGAAATTTCAGCACACCGCCAGTCAGATGACGGTATGGGAGAAGATTCGGTAGTTGCCTCGGTCTTATTGTTTCCGGTTCATGGCAGCGCGCCATTTACCGAACAGGACGTTCAAGAAGTTGTTGCGCGGCAACCACCGCACAACGGGTGGGCGCCGGGGATCAAGTTCATCGACCGCGCCCTCCATCTCCTGGTCACCGGTGGCCAATCGGCGTGCTCTTTGGAGGTTCATAAAAGCGGAACCGCGCCGACTACCGAGGAGATTGACCCGGCCAAGCGCATAGTAGGCGATAGCCTCGAAGGGATTGTTGCGGACCACGTTTTTGGCCAGTTTTTCGGCCGAGACAAACTTCCTTTTCCCTGCCATACAGACCGCGATATGCGCCTGGCATTCCTTGTGGTCGGGGATCCGCTCCAGCGCCTGACGGAGCAGCTTTTCAGCCTCCGTGTACTGGTCATTTTCGATGAGTCGCTTGGACCTGCGCACCATCTCCGCCGCAAATTCCGTGTCAACTTCTCTGGTGGTGGAATAGGTCATCTGGCCGTGGATTTTCTTCCCCGGAACCAAGATGTTGTTCTTCGATTCATACATTATTTCTCCAAGCATCACGAAAATCCGCCCAAAAACCCGGCGGGAACCACACCCCACCAAGAGAACCCTGGATTATTTCTATCGACCATATATCCCGGGATTTGAGGATTTTCTGGGTTTTGGAGTGTCTCCGGTGGTTTCTGGCCTGTTGCCCCCGAAGACCCACTTGTCAAATCACCTAAGTATTTTCTTTGTGGGGATTAATGTGATATCCTTGGGGCGCTGAAGAAAATCGGGAGGGGATTTTCCGTGACCAAAAAAACTAATGCGACTCTGTGGCCAATCCATCGCGACAACCAGACCGATGGCCACAGGAGGAACCATGGATCCAGGAAACGGCACCTCCCCCGAATGGGGCCCCTACGAACAGCTGTTCGTAAAATACGACGATAATCAGAAGACCCTATGGTACCACCTGGCCCCTCGGTCACGACCTTGTTTCAATTTCGATCTGCTCAACGAATTACGTCGGCTCCAGCACCAGGTGGAACTTCTCAATCACGCTGCCGAGACGGGCCATGATGCCCTGCCCATCCGCTACACTGTACTGGCCAGTAGCGTTCCCGGGGTTTTTAACCTCGGGGGGGACCTGAACCTCTTTTCCAAATTGATCACCGGCGGTGACAGGGAAGGGCTGCTTGGTTATGCCAAAGCATGCATCGATGTCCTTTATCCCAATGCCGTCAACTTTGACATGCCCATGACCACCATCACGCTGGTCCAGGGCGACGCTTTGGGTGGGGGGTTCGAGGCCGCCATTTCCAGCAACGTGGTCATTGCCGAAAAAAGCGCCAAGTTCGGACTACCAGAGGTTCTCTTCAACCTGGTTCCGGGCATGGGCGCCTACAGTTTCCTGGTACGCCGCACCGGACCGGATATTGCCGAAAAGATCATCATGAGTGGAGAGCTTCTGACCGCCCATAAGATGCACAACCTGGGCCTGGTCGACGAGGTGGTAGAAGACGGCCAGGGTGAACAGGCCGTGGTTCGTTTCATCCAGCGGCACCAGAAGCGCGGCAATGCCCACAATGCCATGAACAGAATCAGGAAGTGCATCAATCCCGTGACCTATGAAGAGCTGATCCAGATCACCAAGATCTGGGTGGACGCGGCCTTGAAGTTGACCAGCCGAGACCTGCGCATGATCGAACGTCTCGTCCAGGCCCAGAACCGCCGAGCAGGAGCCCAGAAACCGTCGCTCAAGGCCCTGGAAGGGCTGGGTTGACGGTTCTTATTCGTGAGATTAATCAGACGGTAACAGCAGGTTGGATATCCAGGGCCTTGATGGCCTTGACCACTTCGGAAATCCGCAGGGGTTTGCTGAGGTGCACGTTCATGCCCACGGCAAGGCACTTTTCCGCGTCGGATTTCGTGGCTTCTGCCGTGAGAGCCATAATGGGGATATTCGCCCGTTCGTCCTTGAGGGCCCGAATGGCTTCGGTACAGGCGTAACCGTTCATGATCGGCATGCGCACATCCATGAATATCAGATCGTATTGATTCTGTTCGAACAGGTCCAGGGCTTCAGCCCCGTTTTCGGCCAGATCCACCTTGATCCCGATCCGTTCCAGCATCCCCTTGACAACCACCTGGTTGAACTTGTTGTCCTCGGCGACCAGGCCCCGCAGACCGAAGTTCGGTATTTCGACCACTTCAGGATCTTCTTTGGCGGCCGGGGCTTTGCACGCGTCCAGGGTCATGGTCACGGTGAATGCCGACCCCTGGTCCAGCACCGAATCCACCTGGACATCCCCGCCCATCATGATTGCCAGAGTACGGCTGATGGCCAGGCCCAGACCCGTCCCCCCGAACTGGCGGGTCGTGGAGTTATCCGCCTGTTCGAACTGGTCGAATATCGCCGCCAGGCGATCGGGAGGAATCCCGATCCCCGTATCCTCGATCCTGACCGAAACATTTTCCCTGCCCCCGGACCCGGTGACCCGGCAGACCAGCTTCACTTTTCCCTTGTGGGTGAACTTGATGGCATTGCCGACCAGATTGAAAACAACCTGCCTGATGCGGGTGGGATCACCCATGAAATAGCGGTGTCCGTCTTCCTGGTAGTCGAAGTCAAATTCCAAGCCCTTGGCTTCGGCCGTGGAATTCATCAGCAGATGAACGTCCCCCAGCACCTGTTTGAGGTCGAAACGGGTGGACTCCAGCTTCAGGCTGTTCGAGGTGATCTTGGAATAGTCCAGGATATCGTTGATGATGTGCAGCAGGGATTCCACCGACCGGGTGATGATGTGCAGGTTCTCTTGCTGTTCCTCGTTCAGGTCGGTGGCCTGCAGGGTTTCCGCCATGCCCAGAACGCCATTCATGGGCGTGCGGATCTCGTGGCTCATGGTGGCCAGGAACTGATCTTTGGCTTTGTCCGCCAGGCGGGACTTGGCCAGGGCGAGTTCCAGCTGGGACATGGTCCTCAGACGTCGTAGAACGCTCAGGAAAAACACGGGCAGAACCAGAACGCCCAGCAGCATGCCGGCGCCGATCTCCATATTGCTCTTCCAGAAATCATTGAACACGAGCAGGGATCCAAAGCCCAGCGCCCCGATCACGATGGCCACCTTCAGGTGCTGTTCGCCGTAACGAATGCCGTTGCCGATGATGATCCACAGGAAGACCGGATAGTAGGAGGCCACGTGGGAGTCGCCGAAATGCAGCCAGTAGGTCATGATGCCCAGATCGGCCAAAATGGTCAAGTATCGCCGTTGCGGCCACTTGCCTGGCAGCCGGAAGACCATGACATACCACGCGACCGCAAACATCAGGTACAACAGGCACACCACCAGGCCTTGCACCAGCTGACCGTCCATGTCGAGTCCCTTGTGGATCCCGACCGCGCCGAACGCCAGCGTGGCAATGCCGGTGATGACGACCCTGGCCCTGCTCTGGGACAGTTCCTCGTCAATCGTGGTCATCCTGGGTTCATGCGAATTGACCATCAGCAGCCATTTCGGAAATAGTTTAATACGATGTGCTTGTCCCGGTTATCGGCCACAATTGAGGTGATTTAACCAAAAAGTGAGAAAATCGCTGGGGGCAAAAAATGAGGGGCCCAGCCCCTGTCAGATCACAGCCCATTATCCTGGGTTTTCCACCGGACCCGGGCTTTAAAGTTTTGCTATGTATTATGAAAATTCAGAAGTCAGTCCCAGATACCCAGTTCGGCCCGGACGTCTTCCGAGGCGTCGGTGCGCGGATCCCAGGGCGGGCTCCAGACCATATCCACCTGGCAGCGCTGAACCCCGGGGACCGTAAGGGCCTTGTTCCGCACCGCGTCCATGATCTGGGGACCCATGGGGCACATGGGGCTGGTCAGGGTCAGGCCGATGGTGGCTTCGGCTGTCTCCTCTTCGAAATCCACCCGGCGCACGAGCCCCAGGTCCACGATGTTCAGGTTGAGTTCCGGGTCGATGACCCGACGCAGGGCCTCGGTGACGTCCATTTCGATCTTGATGCTCAAACTAAACCTCCGTGGTAGCTTCACCCACCGGCCGGCCTTCCCGGCGGGCGGTGACCGCTTCCAGCATGGTGATCCAGGGCAAAAGGGCACATTTGACACGCACCGGGAACTTGCGCACCCCGGTCAACACTTCAAGGTCACCGGGATCCAGGTCGTCGGAAAGTTCGACGTCCTTGTGGTGCATGGTCTGCCGAAAGGCCTCGGCCAATTGGGCGGCCTCGGCCAGGGTGCGGCCCAGTAAAAGTTCCCCGAGTATCGACCCGCTGGCCGTGGCGATAGCGCACCCGGCCGTGCGCACCGAAACAGCGCTGATCTTTTCCCCGTCAAAAGCCAGTTGCAGGGTCACTTCATCCCCACAAGAGGGATTTTTTCCCGCGGCTTCGGCGTCCGCGTGCTGAAGGGGTTCACCGCAGCGTGGACTGCGGTGGTGATCCAGAATCACTTCCCTGTAGAGATCGTCCATGCCGGCATTCATGTGGCGAAGATACTCCTGGCGTAGGTGATGGCGTCGACCAGGGCGTCGACATCGTCATGGGAATTGTACATGGCAAAAGAAGCCCGGGTGGTGGCTACCACACCCAGGTGTTGGTGCAGCGGCTGGGCACAATGATGTCCCGCCCGCACCGCGACACCCCGGGAATCGAGCAACTGGGCCATGTCATGGGCATGGACGGCCGGATCGTGGAAACTGATCAGCCCCCCGCGCGCGGTCGGATCAGCGGGACCGTACAAGGTCAAACCACCCAGAGCGGACAAACGCTCCCAGGCGTATCCGTTCAGGGAAATTTCGTGGGTCCGCAAACGCTCCAACGTGACCTCGTCGATCAGATCCAAGGCGTGGGTGAAGGCGGCAACGGCGGCAACGTTCGGGGTTCCCGCTTCGAGCCGGTGGGGCAATTCGGCCCAGGTAGCGTCGTCCATGGTGACCGTCTCGATCATTTCACCCCCCGATTCCAGGGGATCGAGATCCTCGAGTATTTCCGGTTTCCCGGTCAGAAAACCCAGGCCCATGGGGCCATAGGTCTTGTGGGCGGAAAAAGCCAGCAGGTCGGCGCCGAGTTCGTCCGGGCAGACCGGCAGATGTCCCACGGACTGGGCGGCGTCCACGACCACGATGGCTCCGTGGCGGTGAGCCGCAGCCGCGATTTCGGCCACGGGATTGATGGTCCCCAGGACATTCGACACATGGGTCAGGGCCACCACTTTGGTCCGGCTGTTCAGCAGTTCGCCCAAAAGGTCCAGGTCCAGCAGACCCGCCTTGGTCACAGGCAGGTGTCGAAGAATCAGGCCTTCATTTTTTGCGACCCGGATCCAGGGAACGAGGTTGGCGTGATGCTCCATCCCGGTTACCAGGATCTCGTCACCAGGACGAAATCGGTGCCCAAGTCCCCGGGCGACCATATTGAGGGCGGAGGTTGTCCCCCGGGTGATGACCACCTGCTCCGCATGGGGTACACCTAGGAAACGCGCCACGCGGGACCGCCCGCCTTCGAACAGATCGGTGGCCTCGGCGGCCAGGGTGTGCATGCCCCGGTGGACGTTGGCGTTGTGGGTCCTGTAATACCTCGCCTCGGCGGCGATCACCGCTTCGGGTTTCTGGCTCGTCGCTCCGTTGTCCAGGTAGACCAGGGGACGACCATCCATTTGGCGGAGCAAAATGGGGAAACGATTCGCCATGAGCGGGCCGCAGTGGCTGCAGTCCCCCCGCTGGCCATCGCAAGGATGGACTCCGGCGGGCGCAGGCAGGGAATGGTTCAAAGAATCCATCAGGATTCCTCCCTCAGCCGATCCAGGCGGCCGGCGACCAGTTCTTCCACACCGGGCCTCAGGGCCGCGGGAATGCTCTGAAGGGTTTTTTCCAGAAATCCCCTGACGACCAACCGCAGGGCCTGGTCCGGATCCATTCCCCGGCTTTCCAGGTAGAACAGCTGGTCCGGATCCACCGGAGCCACTGTGGCGCCGTGGCTGCAACTGACTTCCTCGTTCAGGATTTCCAGTTCGGGAATGGCGTCGGCCCGGCTCTTGGTGGACAGCAACAGGTTGCGATTCACCTGGTAGGCTTCGCTGAAGCGGGCGCCTTCGGCGATCCGGATCAGACCGGTGTAGCTGCTGCGGGCCCGGTCCGCGGCCACCGCTTTGAAATCGATGTCGCTCCAGGTCCGGCCGGCCAGGTGGCGGTGCCGGGTGTGGTGATCGAAACGCTGTTTGTCTCCACCCAGGGCCACGCCTACCATCCGGCTGCGCGCCCCTTCCCCCTGGAGGTCCGTGGTCAATTCCATCTTGATCCGATCTCCCCCGAAAGAGGCGAACACCGAAAGCAGATCGCTGTCGCGCCCGGCCCGGGACTGCACGGTCAGATGGCCCCTGGTGCCCGTGGCCCAGGTCTGCAGAAGGACATGGCGCACGCGGGCTGCGGTCCCACCCACTACATCACTCCGGCCGATTACGGTTACATCTTCGCCTCCGTCGACGTGCTGCTCGACGAGAGTGGCTTCGGCGCCGGATCCGACCCGGAAGAGGATCCGCGGTGCCACAACCGCCCCCTGGGCATGGATCCTGACCACCACCGGCCCGGGCAGAGTTGCACCGGCGGCGACGTCAATCTTCACACCCGCATTCCAGATTGCGGAGTTCAAGTGGCGGAACAAGGCCGAGGGTGCATCGGCGTCATCCAGGGTCCCCGCCGCCATGCTTCCGTCCAAGGGACCGACGAGCAACGCCCCTTCATCCGGCTCACGGGCCAGCTGCACCACGGGGGGCCTACCGGGCCAGAGGTCCACGGTGGCAGCCGCCTCGGCAACTTCAGGCAAGGGTTCCGGAACTATCCCCGCACCGGTCAGGGCGTCCGCGGAAAGATCCGCGGGCAACAGATTTTCGGGATTGGTAAACTTCCACAGGTGCTGCACCCGATCCGGAAGTCCGGCTTCATCATAACGTACACGGGCCTCCTGGCGCGCCTTCCGGGCGGTCGGAATCTGGGCCAATTGCTCGCACAGCGCGGTCAGATCGTCGATCGCAAGGGCCGGCCGCGGATCGACCATGGTGGTTTCGGTAGTCAAATCAGCCAACGGACCCCTCCATTTCCAGTTCGATCAGGCGGTTCAATTCGACCGCGTATTCCATGGGCAGTTCCTTGACGAAGGGCTCGATGAATCCATTGACGATCATCATGCGGGCCTTGTCCTCGTCCAGGCCGCGGCTTTGCAGATAAAACAACTGTTCCTCGGCTACCTTGGAGACGCGCGCCTCGTGTTCGACCCGTACATCCTCTTCGGCCACGTCCATGGTGGGATAGGTATCACTGCGGGCCTGCTCGCCGATGAGAAGGGCGTCGCACTCGACATTGGTCTTGCAGCCATGGGCGCCGCGGGCAACCTTCACCAGCCCACGGTAGCTGGAACGACCGTTGTCCTTGCTGATGGATTTCGAGACAATCCGGCTGGTCGTATTGGGGGCCGCGTGAGTCATCTTGGCGCCGGCGTCCTGATGCTGACCGTTACCTGCGAAGGCGATCGAAAGCACCTCACCGTGAGCCCGTTCGCCCTTCAAGACTATGGCCGGGTATTTCATGGTGAGCTTGGAACCGATGTTGCCGTCCACCCACTCCACCACGGCGTCCTCGTAGGCGTGGGCCCGCTTGGTCACCAGGTTGAACACGTTGGTCGACCAGTTCTGGATGGTGGTGTAACGAATGTGCGCCCCTTTGAGAGCCACCAGTTCCACCACCGCCGAATGCAGGGAATCGGACGAATAGGTGGGGGCAGTGCATCCCTCGATGTAGTGCACGCTGCTTCCCTCGTCGGCAATGATCAGCGTCCGCTCGAATTGCCCCATGTTTTCGGCGTTGATGCGGAAGTAGGCCTGCAAGGGAATGTCCACCTTGATGTTAGGCGGCACGTAGATGAACGACCCGCCGGACCAGGCGGCGGTGTTGAGAGCCGAGAACTTGTTGTCCCGGGTGGGGATGATCTTGCCGAAATACTTCTTCACGATGTCCGGGTGCTTCCGCAGGCCGGAATCCATGTCCATGAACAGGACACCCAGCTTTTCCAGATCTTCCCGGATGGAGTGGTAGACCACTTCCGATTCGTACTGGGCGGTCACGCCGGCCAGGAACTTGCGCTCGGCCTCGGGCACGCCCAGACGGTCGAAAGTGTTCTTGATGTCGGCGGGCACATCGTCCCAGTCGCGGGCCTGTTCACCCTTGGGCTTGATGTAGTAGTGGATGTTGTCGAAGTCGATCTCCGCCAAAAGGTCGCTGTTGCCCCAGGTGGGCATGGGTTTGGCCAGGAAAATGTCGAGGGCCTCGTGGCGCATCTTGTTCATCCAGGCCGGCTCTTTCTTTTTCTGGGAGATCATCTCCACCACTTCGTGGTCGATCCCTTTGGGGGCTTTCAGCAAATAATCCTCGGGGTTGTGGAACCCGTACTTTTCGGTGTAGTCCTGGTTGATGCCGGCTACGTTCTGCTTGGCGCTCATGCTGCACCTCCGGATCCGGCCGCGCTGGGCTCGAGCAGCCAGTCGTAACCCTTGGTCTCAAGTTCCTTGGGCAACTCGGATCCGCCGGTGCGGACAAGACGGCCGTCCATGAAAACGTGAACGATGTCGGGTTTGACGTAGTCCAGGATCCTCTGGTAGTGGGTCACCATCAGCATCCCGTTTTCCGGACCTGTGGCGTTGTTGATTCCGGCCGAGACAACCTTGAGGGCGTCGATATCCAGGCCGCTGTCCGTCTCATCCAAAAGGGAGAACACGGGTTTGAGCATGAGCATCTGCAGGATTTCCAGGCGTTTCTTTTCTCCCCCGGAAAATCCTTCGTTCAGGTAGCGGGAAATGAAGCTGCGGTCGATGCCCATTTCCTTGAAGGCTGCTTCCATTTCCTTGCGGAATTCACGCACCGGAATTTCCTGGCCCCGCCGAGCGGCCAGAGAGGCCCGCAGGAAGTTGGCCACCGAAACTCCCGGAACGGCCACCGGGTACTGGAAACTCATGAACATTCCACGCCGGGCCCGCTCGTGAGCAGGAAGCTCGTCGACACGTTCTCCGGCCAGCCAGATTTCCCCGGACACCTCGTAACCGGGATGCCCCATCAGGGCCGCTGCCAGGGTCGATTTTCCAGAGCCGTTGGGCCCCATCAAGGCGTGCTTTTCGCCCTTGCGAATGGTCAGGTCAACGCCCTTGACCAATTCTTTGGCCTCATCCTTGTCCTGAACCGAAACTTGTAAGTTGCGACAGGCAAAAACGATATCGCTATTATTCAAAGCGGAGTTGCTCAATTCCCTACCCCTTGCAACGGCTGCCGGCAGCCGG
>CBDUDB010000003.1:0-43713 GCA_965365795.1 uncultured bacterium
CGACCAAGAAGAAGGCGACCAAGAAGAAGGCCACCAAGAGGAAGGCCACCAAGAAGAAGGCCACCAAGAAAAAGGCCACGAAGAAAAAGGCCACCAAGAAGAAGGCCACCAAGAAGAAGGCCAAGAAGAAGGCCACGAAGAAAAAGGCCACCAAGAAGAAGGCCACCAAGAAAAAGGCCAAGAAAAAGGTGACCAAGAAAAAGGCCAAGAGGAAGGCCACGAAGAAAAAGGCCACCAAGAAGAAGGCCACGAAGAAAAAGGCGACCAAGAAGAAGGCCGCCAAAAGAAGACGGTAAGTGGCCGTTTGAACGTTGCAGGCCCTTCTGGGGACTGAAACACAAAACCGCCGGGGTTCGCCCCGGCGGTTTTTTATCTATGGTAGTGAGCTCATCCCCACCGCCGAACGCCCGTCGAGGGCCGGCGTTGTCAGTCGTTTTTCTCCGCCAGTTGGGAAGCCCGGACTTCAGGAGGAATCGAATCCAGGAAAACGGTCAGGCCAACCGAATAAGTGATGTAATTGACCATGTTGGAATACCCCAGCTCCGGGACATCGTATGCGAAATTGGTCAGGTCCACCTGGCCGCCGATCTGGAAATTCTTGAACAGCTCGTAGTTCAAGCCCAGATTGCCTTCGAGATAGAGGCCCGTCACATCCGGTAGTTCCGTGTAACTGTTGATGATTCCGCCCAGGCCGAATCCCAATCGGGGAACGATTCCGTAAAACGTAGCTGGCGTGGCGTCGTACATAAGCGCCAGGCCGCCTTTGATAAGGTTGAATCCGTCGTCCCGGTCGACCTCGATCCGCTGGGATTTATCAGGATTGTTTTCGGGATCTTCGGTAAAGCGCATGGTCGTGACCGCTTCACCCTTGGCAAAGGTGCCCGTGATGTCCAAGTGAAAATCGTCTGAAATGTAGACACCGATTCGAACACCGAAGGCCGCCCCGGATTTGATTTCCTTGTGGGCGCCCGTGAAATGGTCCGGATCCTGGGATTCGACGAGAACTTCCCCGTCGTAGCCCAGAATGTCCCCGGCTCCGGGAGTCAGGATGGTGCGAGGGCCCAGGTCCATGTTCTCCAGGTATTTGGCGCCGGAAAAATTGGCGCCAAAACCGGTAATCGTGTAGCCCTTGATGGTGTAATCGTCGTAGGCAAGGACCTCTTCTTCAGCGGGGATCAAGGGATTTTCCTGGGGGGGAATCTCGGCCCCGGCAGCCGGGGCGGAGGTATCTCCTGTTTCTTCCTGGGCCATTTCTTGAGCAAGTTCTTGAGCAAGAAGGGCCGAACCGGACAGAAAGAGACCCAGGGCTATGAACAGGAAGACCAGATTACTAAGCTTCATTCAAGTCACCTCAACCAGGCGCTGGCAACGGGGATTGGCGCTTAAACCGCCTGGCAGCTGGCTTTTTCGTGGGGCAGATCCGGATCAGAAACAATCAGGGACGGTCGGAAAATCCGATGCCGTAACCCGAATAACGGTAATGTAACGGCAGGTTTGTGTCCAGAACTTTCCCCTGATCCCCTTCGGATGGGGCCCTGTTGACAGCGACTTGTCAGACTATTACCATTGCGGTTCGTCAAAAAATCCAGTCCTTGTGACCGTGCCTTCCTTTGGGTATCCGGATCTTAAGGTTCAGATATCGTTTTTTTGACAGTGGTTCCCATTCAATTGTCCCCCTCGAATTCGGAGGATGTCCGTTGAAGACCTATCCTATGGAAAAAATCCGCAATGTCGCCCTGATCGGGCCCCACGGCGTAGGCAAAACCAGCCTGGCCGACTCCATGCTTCATGTTTCCCAAAAAGTCGGTCGCAAAGGTTGCGTGGACGACGGAAGTTCCCAGTTCGACTTTTTCGAAGAGGAAATCGAACGGAAGCAGACGGTGACCGCCAGCATGGCCTGGACTGAGTTTGAGGGCAACAAGATCAATATCATAGACACCCCCGGGGTGGATGATTTCCGGGGAGATGTCCACGCCGCCCTGCGGGTGGTCGAGGGTATCATGTTTGTCGTCAAGGCCGACGGCGGATTCGAGGTGGCTTCGGAAAACCTCTGGAACCTTCTTCGTTCCACCGAGCTGCCCACCTTCATCGTGGTCAACCGGATGCACAAGGAACACGCGGACTGGCGAGCGGTGATGAACGGCCTGAAGGAACGTGTGGCCGGCGCCGCTCCCATGCAGCTGCCCATCGGCAACGGGGACAGTTTCGAGGGCGTGATCGACCTGATTGCCATGAAAGCCTACAAGTCGACCGGGGATGAATCGGTCGAGATCGACATGCCCGCCGACATGAACGACGCCGTGGAGGAAGCTCGCGAGATGCTCATGGACGCGGCCGCCAGCGCGGACGACGACCTGACCGAGAAGTTCCTCGAAGAGCTGACTCTCAGTGAAGAGGATATCATCCTGGGCCTGAAGAAGGGCACCCTCGAGGGCACGGTGTTTCCCGTCTTTTTCTCCGACGCGGAGAAGGAAGTCGGTGTGCGTTCCCTGTTGCGTTCGGCGAACAACCTGTTCCCGAGCAGTTTCTCCCGCACCCGCGGCGAGATGAAGGGCGTTCGGGCCGGACTGGAAGAGGAGGCTTCATTTACACCCGGGGCCGACGGTCCGGTGGTGGCCTTCGCCTTCAAACGGCAGTACGAAGCCCAGGGGGGCGATGTCACCTGGCTGCGCGTCTTCAGCGGTAGCCTCAAGTCGGGCGACAATCTTTCCTGCAGTGACGGCCGCGCGAGTGAACGCATGGGACAGCTGAGCGTCACCGTGGGCAAGAACAGGGAAAAGATCGACGTGGCCGCCCCGGGGGACATCGTCCTGGCTGCCAAGCTGAAAAACACTCAGACGGGGGACACCCTTACTTCCGGTGTCGACTTCGCTTTCCACCCGATCCATTATCCCGTACCCACCAGCGCCGACGCCATCAGCCCGGCCACGAGCGGCGACGAAGACAAAATGGCTGCCGGGCTCAACAAGATCAGGGAAGAGGATCCCACCTTTCAGCTGATCCATCAGCCCCACCTGGCCCAGACACTGCTGGCCACCCAGGGTGAGATCCATACGAACTTCCTTCTGGAAAAGCTCAAGAAGCAGACAGGCGTGACCGTGGCGCGCCGCCGGCCCCGGATCAATTTCAAGGAAACCATTCGCGGTACGGCCGAGAAGCAGGGACGCCACAAGAAGCAGAGTGGCGGCCGCGGCCAGTTCGGCGACGTGTTCATTCGAATGGAGCCGCAGGAACGCGGGGCGGGATTCGAATTTGCCAACGAGATCGTCGGCGGGGTCGTGCCCGGCAAGTTCATCCCGGCCGTGGAAAAGGGCTGCCGGGAAACCCTCCTGGAGGGTCTGGTGGCCGGCCACGAAATGGTCGATGTGAAATGCGCTCTCTACTACGGGTCCTTCCACAACGTGGATTCGAGTGAGGCCGCCTTCAAGATGGCCGCGCGAAAGGCCCTCAAGGCAGCCATCGACGAGGAGTCGGACAAGCTGCGGCCGGTCATCCTCGAGCCGATCATGGAGGTCAAGATCGTCGTGCCCCAGACGTACATGGGCGATGTGATGGGCGACGTCTCCACCCGGCGCGGCGCCCTGCAGGGGACCGATTCGGATGGCCCCTACCAGATCATTACGGCCAACATTCCCGAAGACGAACTCTACCAGTATGCCACCTCCCTGCGTTCCTTCACCCAGGGAACGGGGATTTTCACCATGGAATTTTCGCACTACGCCGAGGTACCCGGCGATGTGCAGAAAAGGCTGGTGGACGAGTTCAAGAAAACCCAGACCGCCGAAGAATAGGGGGGATCATGTCAGGACATTCCAAATGGGCGAATATCAAGCACCGCAAGGGCGCCCAGGATGCCAGGCGGGCCAAGGTTTTCACCCGGCTGATTCGCGAAATCACGGTCGCCGCCCGGCAGGGCGGCGGCGACACCGAAGCCAATCCGCGGCTGCGGTCGGCCGTTCTGACGGCCCGTGGCTCGAACATGCCCAACGACACCATCACCAAGGCTATCAAGCGGGGCACCGGTGAACTGGGTGACCTGGTCATCGAGGAAATCAACTACGAAGGGTATGGTCCCGGCGGCGTGGCCATCCTGGTCGAATGTCAGACCGACAACAAGAACCGGACCACCGCCGAGGTCCGGCACGTCTTCACCAAGTTCAACGGCAACCTAGGAGCCAATGGGTGCGTGTCCTATCTCTTCGAGCGCAAGGGCATGGTGGTCCTGGACGCCGAGCGCTGTGATCTTGAGGCGGCCATGGATGCGGCCATCGAAGCCGGCGCCGAAGATGTGGAGGAGGAAGGTGGTGTCATTTCGGTGACCACCGCTCTGGAAGATCTCCACGCCGTGAGTTCCGCCCTGACGGAGGCTGGCCTGCCGGTTACTTCTACCGAACTGGTGCAGGTGCCCAGCACCTCGGTCAATGTCGAGAAGTCCGACGCACTGACCCTTATGAGACTCATCACCAGCATGGATGATCTTGACGACGTTTCCCAGGTTTCCGCCAACTTCGACATAGATGACGAGATCATGGCGGATATCGAGGATAAACTTTGACCCCGGGAGATCGCCCGTGATTGTACTGGGCGTTGATCCTGGATCCCACGCGACCGGTTTCGGTGTGATTTCCACCGGGCCGGTCGTTCGCATGTTGGGTGGGGGCGTGATCCGCGCCGGCAAGAATGCGCCTCTGGCGGACCGGTTGTTGGTCATCCACGAGCAATTGACCGCTGTGATCGACCGGTTCGATCCCGAAGCGATGGCCGTCGAGGACTTGTTCAACGCCAAAAACGCCAGAAGTTCGCTCATCCTCGGTCATGCCCGCGGTGTGATCCTGCTGGCCGGGGCCTGTGCGGGTCTGGCCGTGGCTGAATACGCGCCCCGCGAAGTGAAGAATGCCGTGACCGGCAACGGAGCCGCCACCAAGGAACAGGTCCGGTTCATGGTGATGCGATTGCTCTGTCTCAAGGAATCCCCACCGCTGGATCAGAGTGACGCCCTGGCCGTGGCCTTGACCCACGCGGGAAGGTCCCGTTTCCCCGGGCAATTCTCCGGACTGGCCTGATTTTCGATTCTGACGGATAATGCACCCGGCAGAGGATGGGCCTCCTGCGGTAAGAGAGTGATTTCATGATCGCGTTTCTGGAAGGTATTTTGATTTCCGGGGGCACCGAGGCGGTGGTTTCGGTGGGCGGCGGCATTGGACTGGATGTCCAGGTATCCGCGCTGTCCGCCGGTCAATTGCCCCCGCCGGGAGAACCTGTCCGCCTGTGGACGCATTTGGCCGTGCGCGAGGATAACTGGTCTCTCTACGGTTTCATTGAAGCTGCAGAAAGAACCATGTTCCGGCTCCTGATATCGGTGTCGGGTGTGGGGCCCAAGGTCGCCCTGGGGATGCTCTCCCGGGCCTCGGCCACGGATATCGCCGCCTATCTGCGCACGGGGGATGAAAAGGCCCTGACCACCCTGCCGGGGATCGGCAAAAAGAGCGCCGCCCGTTTGGTGGTCGAACTGGGACAGAGGGTGCCCGCCGCCGGCCTCCCGGGCGAACCTGCCGGTATTGACGGGGGCACTGTGCCGGAGGGTATCAGCCGGGCGATGGCGGTGCTGGCGGCCATGGGACTGGCCCCCGCTCGCGCCGAGCAAGCCCTGTTGCGAGCCCGGCAGGCCAATACTGAAATCGATCAGAATACCGGAGAGTGGGTCAAGGCGGCATTGCAGCATCTGTAGCCGATGGGTGAAAGGCATGGCGTGAACGAACAGCGGTGGACCGATCCTACCGAACAGAAGGTCGACGGGGACCTGGACCTCAGCCTGAGGCCGCGTACCCTGGCGGATTTTGTGGGTCAGGAAAAGATCAAGGAAAACCTGCGGGTTTTCATCCAGGCCGCCAGTCAGAGGCAGGAGGTGCTGGACCACGTTTTGCTTCACGGTCCCCCCGGCCTGGGCAAGACCACCCTGTCCCAGATTCTGGCTGCCGAAATGGGCCTGGAGATCCGTTTGACCAGCGGACCGGCCTTCACCAACAGTGCCGAATTGATCGCCCTGCTGAGCGAACAGACCGACCCCCGGGCCATCTTCATCGATGAGATCCATCGCCTGGGCCGGGTCATCGAGGAGCACCTCTATCCGGCCATGGAAGATTGGCGGGTGGAACTGATCATCGACAAGGGACCCAATGCCCGACATTTCAATCTCCAGCTTGAACCCTTCACGCTGATCGGGGCCACCACCCGCGCGGGACTGATCACCCCGGCCATGCGCAGTCGCTTTGGCATCGTGTTCCATCTCGATTTTTATCCGCCGGAGGAACTGGCCATCATCGTGACCAGAAGCGCGGGAATATTGGGCATCGGCATCACCGCCGACGGTGCTCTGGAAATCGCCCGCCGCAGCCGGGGTACCCCGCGAGCGGCCAACCGGCTGCTGCGCCGGGTGCGCGACTACGCGCAGGTCGACGGGCACGACCATATCGACAGGGACAGCGCCGATTCGGGCCTGACCCGCCTGGGGGTCGATGTCCTGGGACTGGAACCCCTGGACCGCCGCTACCTCCAGTTGATCATCGATCATTTTGCCGGCGGGCCCGTGGGGATCCAGAACATGGCCGTCAGTTTGGGGGAGGAGTCCGACACCCTGGAGGACATGGTGGAGCCTTTCTTGATCCAGTCCGGGCTGTTGAAACGGACGCCCCGCGGGCGTGAGGCAACTTCCCATGCCTGGAAACATCTGGGTCTGGAATTGCCGGACGGACTGGCTTCCCCTGGGAAAAACGATCCTGAGCCCGGGCCCCTGCCCGGCCAGGGTGAACTTCTGTAACGGGCGTGCGGTCATGTCGGATGTCTGTCCCACCGGTTCCTTTGACTTCGATCTTCCCGAGGATCTGATTGCCCAGGACCCGCCCGCCAGAAGGGGCGATTCGCGGTTGCTGCTGGTGGAGCCGCAAGCAGGGGTTTGTGGGGAACGGGAATTCCGGCAACTTTCCGAGATCCTGCGGGCGGGTGATCTGCTGGTGTTGAATGAAAGCCGGGTCCTGCCCGCGCGCCTTATGACCACACGCGCAGATACTGGCGGCAAGGTAGAGATCCTGCTGGTCAGACCGGTCCCCGCCGCCAGGACCTGGCTGGCCCTGGCCCGGCCCGGACGCCGTCTGCGCCCGGGCACAAAACTGGAGTTAGGCGATGGCGCCCCCGGATCCGGTGCGCACGGGCCCCTGTTGGAAGTGACCGAGCGCCTTGAGCAGGGTCAGTTCCTGGTCACCGCCGTCAAGGATCCTGGCCTCCTGGCCTTGGAATGGGGGGTGATGCCCCTGCCGCCGTACATCAAGCGGGACCCTGAGGATTTGATATCCGAGCGGGGCCGCAGGGATCGTAAACGGTACCAGACCGTATTCGCGGTGGACGACCAGAGCGGGGCCGGGTCGGTGGCGGCCCCGACGGCCGGGCTCCATTTTTCGGAAGCAGTCCTGGAAGCCCTCGCCTCTGCGAAAGTGAAGGTGGCCCGCCTTTGCTTGCACGTCGGCCCCGGCACTTTCCGGGAGCCCACCAAGGATCAGGTGGCCGCACGTCGTCTGCATCGGGAAGTTTTTCACCTGCCCGCGGATGTTGCGTCCAGCATCACCGAGGCCAGGAAGGCCGGAGGGCGGGTCATCGCCGTCGGCACCACGTCCCTGCGAGTGCTCGAAACCGTGGCCCGGTTGGATCTGCCAGGCAAGGGTCCCGATCGGTTGGAATTCCCCACCGTCGCAGGGTCCGAAGCGCCGGAGTTTCGGGGCGTGGCCCAAAGGCGCCATGGTTCCTGGGAAGTCCGTGGCGAGACCAGGTTGTTCTTGCGGCCGCCGGACCGGATATCATCGGTCGACGGGCTGCTGACCAACTTCCATCTGCCGGGATCCTCCCTGTTGATGCTGGTGGCCACCCTGATGGGAGAAAATACCTGGCCGGAAGTGTATGCTCATGCGGTGGCCTCTCGCCTGAGGTTCTACAGTTACGGCGATTGCATGCTCATCCTGCCCGGCTTGTCCGGGCCGGCCCGGATGAAAGGACCCTGAAAAGTGACCGGCGACAAACAGCCTTGCGACCTGGCCACACCTTTCGGCTTCGCGGTGGAGAAGACCGACCCCGGCAGCGCCGCCCGGACGGGGTTGTTGACCACCGGTCATGGCCGAATAGAAACCCCGGTCTTCATGCCGGTGGGAACTGTTGGGTCGGTCAAGGCCGTCACCTTCGAACAGGTCTGGGCCACCGGGGCCCGGCTCATCCTGGGCAACACCTACCATTTGTACCTGCGCCCCGGCCATGAACTGATCGGCCGCCAGGGGGGGCTGCACCGGTTCCAGGGCTGGGACGGAGCCCTGTTGACCGACAGCGCCGGCTTTCAGGTTTTTTCCCTCAGCAAGCTGAACCGGATCACCGAGGACGGCGTGGAGTTCCGCTCCCACCTGGACGGCAGCCGCCATTTTTTCAATCCGGAGCTGAGCATGGAGGTGCAACTGGCTTTGGGTGCGGACATCGTCATGGCTTTCGACCAGTGCGCTGCCTACGGAGCGGACTCGTCCGAAGTGACTGCCGCGGTGGATCGCACAACCGCCTGGCTGAAACGTTGTCGCGATGTTTTCGGCGGGCGCGATTTCAGGACCGGGTGGGAACGCGTGCTGTTCGGAATCATGCAGGGTGGGGTGGATGAAACCCTGCGCCGTCGTTCGGCCGCCGAAATCGTGGAGCTGGATTTGCCTGGTTACGCCATCGGCGGTCTGTCGGTCGGAGAACCGACGGCGGCCATGCGCGAGATGACCGAACTGTCCGCCGGGTTGCTGCCCGCCGACAAACCACGCTACCTGATGGGCGTCGGGTTCCCTGACGATATTCTGGCGAGTGTCAGCGCGGGTGTCGACATGTTCGATTGTGTTCTGCCCACCCGGATGGCCCGCACCGGAACCGTGCTGGCGCGGGACGGCCGTCTGGTCATCAAGAATCGGGAGTACGCCGAAGACACCGGACCCATCGATCCAGAGTGCGGCTGCCCGGTCTGCGCCCGGCACAGCCGGTCCTATATCCGTCACCTTTTCCAGGCCCGGGAAATCCTGGGCAGTACCCTGGCCACCATCCACAACCTGCATTTTTACCAGGAATTGATGGCCGGCATCCGGACAGCGATCCGCCAGGAGAGGTTCCCGGCCTTCGCCGCGGAGATGTCCGGGCGTTGGCAAACCGGTGAGGCCATCCGGCTGGAAGAAGCCCGCCGCCGGACCTAGATCCATTCACACCGCTGGAAAGTTGACCGAACCCAACCTGGAGCCCATTTTGTGGGGGCGAGTTGCGACCACTCCGGACCGCGGTTTCCGGTCCGGACCATCCCTGAACCGAAGAGCAAGGAGACGTTCATGCCTTTCATGAACCTGCTGGCCATGGCTTCCCCCGGTGGCGGCGGTGAGGGCGGAGCCAGTTCGATGCTGAGTTTTTTGCCCCTCGTCCTGATTTTTATCGTGTTCTGGTTCATGATCATCAGGCCACAGAAAAAGCAACAGGATCAGCGCAAGACCATGATTAGCGCCCTCAAGCGGGGCGATATTATCGTCACCAGCGGTGGATTGTTCGCCACCGTCAAGGACGTCAAAGCCGACCGGGTGACCGCCACCATCGCCGATGGCGTCAAGGTGGAAATCAGCAAGTCGTCCGTCAGCGCCGTGGTGGAAGAAGGCGCCTAGTTCCATGAAGGCCCAGGTGGCCCGGATTCGCCGTTACGGTCACGGATGTCTGCGGCGCAAGGCCCGGCCCGTGGATCCGGCCGACCCGAAAACCCGAGTCCTGCTGGACACCCTCTGGTCAACCCTGGACAGCGATGGGGGGGTTGGCCTGGCGGCTCCCCAGATAGGGTGCCTCAGCCGGGTGGTGATCGTGGTCGACCCCGAGCGTCCTCGCGGCCGGCGAAAACTGGAACTTGTGAATCCGGTCATCACCAAAACCTTCGGCCCGCGGGTTCCCTTTGAAGAGGGCTGCCTTTCTTTTCCGGGCTTGTACACCATGGTGTGGCGCAACCAGGGTGCGGTGGTTACATACGACGGGCCAAAAGGAAAGTGCACCCTGCGAGAAGAGGGATTGGCCGGCAGGATCATCCAGCACGAAGTCGATCATCTGGACGGGGTCCTGTTTGTCGATCATCTGTCGGGCTGGAAGAAGTTTTTCCTGCTGCCGAGGTTGATATCATACGTCATGTTCGAATTCTGGCGAAAAGTTCGCGGTAAGGAGAGGGGCGGCTGATGAAAGTAGTTTTCATGGGGTCACCGGATTTTGCCGTTCCGAGTCTCGAAGCTTTGATCGAGGCCCGGTTCGACGTGCAACTGGTCGTCACCCAGCCAGACCGTCGCGCCGGTCGCGGCCGCAAAATGCTCCCCACCGCCGTGAAAGCCACCGCCGGCGAACATCAATTAAGATGCATCGATTTCGGGAAGGGCCAGGGTAAGGCCGTAAGTGCCGAGGTCATGGCCCTCGAGCCCGACGCCGTGGTGGTGGCCGCTTTTGGACACATCCTTCGCGAGCCCCTCCTGACCGCGCCCCGGTTCGGCTGCATCAACGTCCACGCGAGTCTGCTGCCCCGCTGGCGGGGCGTTTCGCCCGTACAGTATTCCATCCTCCACGGCGATTCCTGGACCGGAGTGACCATCATGCAGATGGACGCCGGCGTCGATACCGGACCCATCCTGGCCCAGCGTTCGGTGGCCATCGGTCCGGAGGATACCGGGGGCGAACTCCTGGACAGGCTGGCCGGGCAAGGTGCCGACCTTTTGATCCATACGCTTCGTGGTCTGGAAAACTGCCAGGTCGCACCCGTTACCCAGGGCTCCGAAGGCGCGGTTTACGCGCCCAAGCTGACCCGAGCCCTGTCGGCCGTTCGGTGGGACCGGGATGTCGTCACCGTCCACAACCAGATTCGATCCCTGATTCCCTGGCCCGGCACCACAACCTACCTGGGGGAAAAGAGCCTCAAAATCACCGAAGCCCGCCCCATGTCTTTCAATTGTCTCGGCCAGGCACCCGGCACGGTCCTGGACGTGACCGCAGAGGGCGTGGTCGTGGCCTGTGGCGAAGGATCGCTGCTATTAACCGGTCTGCAGTGCCCGGGCCGCAAACCCCTGCGTGTGGATGAATTTTTGCGCGGTTTCCAGATTTCCGCCGGGGACGTGTTCCGCTCATGAAGGCCGACCCGGTTCGCCGGCGAGCCCATGAGATCCTGATCGAGGTCGCCGGTGGAAAACCCCTGGATCGGGTGCTGGCCGAAGGGCTTGACCTGACGGCCGATGGGCGGGACCGGGCCTTCCTGGCCGAACTTGTGCTCGGGACCGTACAGTGGCAGGGTCGATACGACCATCTCATCAAGCGGTTCTCCAGAAAAAAAGCTCCGGACGATGCCCCCACCTTGACCCTGTTGCGCATGTCCTTGCACCAGATGATCGGCCAGCAGACGGTTCCTGCCTATGCGGCCATCCACCAGGCCGGAGAACTCTGCCGGCTTCAGCCGGGAAAACGCAAACTACCCTTTGTCAACGGGATGTTGCAGAGCGTGAAGCGTGAAGTTCTGGGGAAGATGGACCAGGGCTCCGGTGATCCTGCCCAACGCGATAATTTTCTGCGTCCCTTTTTCGCCATGCCGGGCGCCGACCGGTGCGCCGAACTGGCCGCCTGGCAGTCCCACCCCTTGTGGCTGGTAAAAAAATGGGTCGACCAGTTCGGTTGGGAAATGGCGGAGACCATATGTACCTGGAACAACCGCCCCGTCCCCCTTGTATTCCATGCCCTGGCTCCGGTCGATCCGGCGACAGCGGCCCGTGAATTGAGTGATGCCGGTTGTCCGGTTACCTCCACATCAATGGATAGGACTTTGGTCGCAGAAAACCGGATCGGGCGGAAACATCTTGATGAGATCCTGAAACGGTTTCCCTGGCTCATTGTCCAGGACCCAACGGTCCAGCGGGCGACCGCCTGGCTGGCCGGCGAGGTTCCCGCCACGATCGGCGCCGGGACCGCGCCCTTGCTGGACATGTGCGCGGCCCCGGGAGGGAAAACGGCTTATCTGGCCGCCAACTGGCAGTCAAACGGCAGGATCGTGGCCATGGATCCCCATCCTGAACGTATCCGGATGCTGGCCGCCACCATGAAAAGGATTGAGACTGACCGGGTGGACGTGTTATTAGCGGATGGTAACCAGGCTCCATTTGGCCACGGAGAGTTCGGTGCGGTGCTCCTGGACGGACCGTGCAGCGGAACCGGGGTCCTGCGGCACCACCCGGAGGGTCGCTGGAGGCTGAAAAAGGGTGTTCCGGCGCGCAAGGGTGTTGCGCTGGGGCGCCTGGCCGAAAAAGCGGCCGATTTGCTGATGCCGGGAGGCCTGTTGATGTACGCCACCTGCTCGGTGGAACCCGAGGAAAACGAAGAGGTGGTGGAGCGACTGCTGGCCCAACGTGCGGATCTGGAAACAGCTCCAGACCGCGACGGTCATTGGCGGCGGCTCTGGTTGCCCGGCGAAGTTTCCGGGGACGGATTTTTCGCCGCCCGTTTGCGGAAGATTGCGGAAGAAGGGATGATCCCGTGAAGTTGTGGAAACTCCTACTGCTGCTGACATCCCTGCTGGTTACCGGGGGCGTCCTCCTGTTGCTGGTGAACTTCCTGGTTTTACCCTCACTGGTTCACAGCAACAAGGTCGTGACCATGCCCGATATCCGGGGGATGACCGTGACGGGGGCGGAAACCCAGCTGAAAAGTCTGGATCTTGGCGTGGAGGCCGTCCGGCAACGGGCCCATCCTTCCATTCCCCAGGGAATGATCCTGGACCAGATCCCCTCCCCGGAATCCCGTGTTCGCGGCGGGCGCACCGTGCGGGTGGTGACCAGCAGCGGCCCACCGGCGGGTTTGCTGCCGCACCTGGCGGGACTGAGTTTGCGTCAGGCGGAAATCACTCTGCAAAGGGAGAATTTCCGCATGGGCCGGGTGCTGAAGATTCGACGCCAGGGGGTCACCCAGCCGGTGGTCGCTTACCAGAATCCCGTGGCGGGAACGGATCTGTACAAGGGAGCGGTCGTGAACCTGGTGGTGGCCGAACCCGCGGCGGCCGAACTGCTGCGAATGCCGGACCTCAGGGGCATGCCTTTGTTCAAGGCCCGGCAGGCCATTTCCGACGCCGGTTTTATCCTGGCCCCGGTCACCTATGAACGCCATTCCCGGTCGGCGCCCAATCTGGTTCTGTCCCAACAACCACGCGCCGGAAAGCGGATCCGCAAAGGAGAGCGCCTTGAACTGGTTGCCTCGTCCCGTTAACGGCCGCGCCCACGTGGCGCCCTCCTTGTTGTCGGCCGATTTCGCCGACCTGAGGTCCGATATCGACAGCATGACGGCCGCCGGGGCGGACCTGCTTCATCTGGATATCATGGACGGCCATTTCGTTCCCAACCTCACGTTTGGTCCTTTCATCTGCCGGGCGATCCGCGCGCTTACAGAGCTGCCGCTGGACGCGCACCTGATGATCACCCATCCCGAGCGTTACCTCGATTCCTTTGCCGAAGCGGGGGTGGACGCGATCACCATCCACGAAGAAATTCCCGGCGAGGTGGGCCCGGTCCTGGACCGGATCCGAACGCTTGGTTTGAAGCGTGGCATCTCCCTGAGGCCGGGCACCCCGGTGGAGAAAATCCTGGGCTGGCTCGACCGGCTGGACCTGGTCCTGGTCATGAGCGTGGAACCGGGTTTCGGCGGTCAGAAATTCGATGCGTCCGCCATCGACAAGATTCATGACCTGGCTGACCGACGCCGCCAGGAGGGCCTTGATTTCCTGATCTCGGTGGACGGGGGCATCAACGACGAGACCGGCGCCTTGTGCCGCACCGCCGGCGCGGATATCCTGGTGTCCGGTTCCTGGCTGTTCGGTGCCACTGATCGCGCCGACAGGATTGCCCTCCTCGGGCAGCGGGCATGAGGCTTCACGCCAGAAGTTTCCCTCAGATTCTGATTCCCTTTTTGATTCCTTTTCTGGTGGGTATGCAGGTTCACCGGCAGGGCTTTAACCTGCTCGACGACGGGCTGTGGCTGCTGGGAACCCGGATCCTGCTTGAAGGCGGTACCCTTTACGGGGATGTTTTTTCGATCTATGGACCGGCTCGTTATCTCCTGCTGGCTCCTTTTTTCCTGGTCCTGGGCAAGAGCGCTTTATCCCTGGCCATCTTCAAGGCCGTCCTGGACGGAACCGCGTCCCTGTTCGGTTTCTGGTACACACGCCGGCTGGGCGCCGGTCGCTGGGCATGGCTGGTGCCCCTGGGTGTGGTGGCGCTGGGCCCCGTTTATCCGCGTTACCTTGCCGCGGCGGTTTTTGCCGCGTTTGCCGGCGAGGTCCTGACGCACCCCATGAATCGGCGACGAAGGTGGTTGCTGGGAATGGCTTGGGGCGGGCTCTGCCTGTTCGGCCTGGATATGGCCGGATACGGTTCGGTAATCCTGGTTGGCGGATGGCTGGCGTCCCGTCTGAGCACCAGCCGGACAAGTCCGTTGCCGGCCTTGCCGATTGGCGACTTGGCCGCTGGACTTGGCGCCGTGCTGGCCGTCACGGTTTTGGTGTCACTGGCACTGGGCGTCCTGGGACCTGCCTTCTGGGACACGGTCGTCTACCCGGTGACCCGATTCAGCGACGCCATGGGGGTATCCTGGTTCGAGAGTTTTATGCGGGATCCGATGTTGCGCGATCCGTTCGCGGGGCATTTCACCGGGGAAATCCTGGCGCCGGGCTGGCCGGGGCACGCCTGGCAAAGGGTGCTCGGGTTTCGGGCGATGTTCCTTTTGGTGTGGTTGATTCCCTTGGCGTTTTTGGTACGGCTGCGCCGCGGCGACGGCGACCCCCGGTTGGGCCCGTTGCTGGCGTTGGCCATTGCGGGTTGGGCTACCCTTTTGGCCAGGGGGGATGTGGCCCACCTGCGTCTGGTCTGGTTCGGGACCCTGTTGCTGTTGCCGGTGCTTTTTTCCCGCTGGCCAGGCCGTCCCATCGTGCGGGGGGCCTTGGCCGTCCCCCTTTTGCTGGTTGCCTTGGGGCCCCTGCTGGGGGAACAGATCTGGCTGGCGAGTCATGTTCACCGGCCCAGCCTTGCGCGCTGGGAACGGGCTTCGGCCAGGGTCTACCTGGAAGCCCAGAGAGCCGAAATACTGGAAGCCCTTTGCGCGGAACTTCCCTGGGACGGCGCTTCTGCGGTGCTGGTCTGGCCCGCCCATCCAGGTCTGCAGTTCGTCCTGGGGGCTCCGCTGGCCACGCCGCAGTCTACTCTTCTGGGGGGCGAGGTGCGGGACACCGATGTAGTCCTCGCGGATCTGGAAAAAAGTCGGCCGCCGGTGATGGTCCTGGGCAGCGCCCGGGGGCTCGTGGAAGGGGTGACCAACCTTCGTGGGCTGGAGCCGACCCTGTGGAGCCATCTGCGCCGAAATTTCGCACGGGTTAAGGAGTATCTTCCCGAAGGGGAGGCGTACCTGGTGACGACGCGCACACCGGACGCAGGCATCGGCGGTCCTGAGATCGAGTCGCGTCTGCCAGGCGCGTCCCAGGAAATGGCCAGCGGTACCAGCCCGGAGCTGGGTCCGGGTGTTTCGGTGGCCCAGTCATTCCGAGTTCAGGATTTCGATCTCGGGGGGGTGGAACTGCTGTTCCGGTCACCCGGTCCGTATCCCTATCCGGTTTCCTTCGTCCTGACCTTTCAAGAGCTTGGCGGATCCCGGGGGACCAGGCGGATCCAGCAGATCCCCATCCAGGTTCCCCTGGAAAAACGCACCAAGAAAATTCTGTTCTCCTTTCCTCCTCTGGTCGGGACGAAAGGCAAGATCCTGCTCCTGGAAATTACCGCCGATCCCCAGGGAACCCGGCCCTTCAATCTGCTCTGGAACAAGTCCAACGAGGAATATCCCCTGTTCCAGGATTTCTATCCGGAGGGTCAGGCCTTTCTGAATTACAAGCCCGTCCAGGCGGATTTGTTTTTTGTCACCTACTGACCGGCCGCCGGTCATCGAAAAAACGCCCCAATCCTCTATTCCTTGCGCATTTGGGGACAAAATGTTAGGTTTCTCCTCTTGCGAAAAGCCGGGGAGCGGGCCAGGTTCGGTCTTTTTATCTCCCTGGGGCTGTAAGTTGTTGTGGTCCAATAGGCTGCACTGGCGAGACAATAGGGTGGGCTGTCAAAAGCCTCCGGTTGGTTCGGTGTGCCTTTGTGTGTTTGCCCCGTGAATTGTCCGCCGATTTGCAAAAACCGCGGACCGGGAGCCGGTTTTGTTTCAGGAACTGACCAGACGTCTCGACCGGACCATGAAAAAACTGGCCGGCCAGGACCGTCTGACCGAAGAGAATATCGCCGAAGCATTACGTGAGGTCCGTCTGGCCCTGCTCGAGGCCGACGTGAACTTCACGGTGGCCAAAAAGCTTGTCGCGGCCATCAAGGAAAAGGCGACCGGTCAGGAGGTGCTCGGCAGCCTGACCCCGGCCCAGCAGGTGGTCAAGATCGTCAACGAGGAGTTGACGACGCTTCTGGGCGGGCAGGCGGCGGAGCTGAACCTGGATCCGGCCAAAGCCCAGACCAAGGGCCTGAGCACGGTCATGGTCATGGGTCTGCAGGGATCGGGCAAGACGACCTTCTGTGGCAAGCTGGCACTCCAGCTCAAGAAAGAAGGTCGCTCGCCCATGCTGGTGGCGGCGGACATCTACCGTCCGGCCGCCATCGACCAGCTGCAGGTGATCGCCGACAGCATCGGCGTTCCGGTGCACAGCGACCGCGAGCGCAAGAATGCGGCCCAGATCGTCAAGCTGGGAATGCGGCGCGCCAAGGACAACAAGTGTGATTGCCTGATCGTCGATACGGCGGGACGACTGCACATCGACGAAACGCTGATGAACGAGCTCGAGACCATCGTCAAGACCGTGCCGATGGACGAGAAGCTGCTCGTGCTCGACGCGATGACCGGCCAGGAGGCCGTGAACATCGCCGAGACCTTCGCCGCTCGGTTGGATTTCGACGGCGCGATCCTGACCAAGATGGACGGCGACGCCCGTGGCGGCGCGGCCTTGAGCGTGCTCGAGGTCACCGGCAAGCCGGTGAAGATGGTCGGCGTGGGGGAAAAACTGGAAGACCTGGAGGTTTTCCACCCCGACCGCATGGCCGGACGGATCCTGGGGATGGGGGACATGTTGACCCTCATCGAACAGGCCGAAGATAAAATGGACCTGGAAGCCGCCGAGCACCTGGCCGGCCGTTTCTCCCGGGGGGAATTCACCCTGGAGGATTTCCAGGGTCAGATCAAGCAGATGAAAAAACTGGGTCCCATGAAGGGGATCCTGAAGATGCTGCCCGGAATGAACAGCGACGTTCTGGACAAGGCCAAGGTGGACGACAAGCAGTTCGTCAAGGTCGAGGCGATCATCAATTCGATGACTTTCGCCGAACGTCGGAAGCCGGACATCATCAACGGTTCGCGCCGCAAACGGATTGCGCGCGGAAGCGGGACCACGGTCTCGCAGGTCAACAAGTTGCTCAAGCAGTACCGGGACATGAAGCGGATGATGCGACAAATCAATTCCGCCGGCGGTCTCGAACAGTTCGGCAAGAACGTACTGGGTGGATAGCTTGATATTGCACGCGGCGCGCATGGTGCGTGTCGCGACACCACACGAAGTGGAGGTTGATAGTGTCGACGACAATCAGACTCACCCGAATGGGCCGCAAGAAGCGTCCTTTCTACCGGCTGGTCGTGCTGGACAGCCGCAAACGGCGTGACGGCGCCTACCTGGCGAACCTGGGTTTTTACAACCCGTTCACCGAACCCCATGAAATCAACATTCAGTCCGACGAGATCATCGCCTGGCTGGGCAAAGGCGCGACCGTGAGCGATACCGCGCGCAGCCTGCTCAGAAGCCAGGGCGTCCTGTACAGGTATTCCCTGGTCAAGCAGGGCCTGGAGGCCGCCGAGATCGAGTCCCGCATGAATGAATGGCAGGCCAACGCCGACGCCAACGTGCAGAAACGTGCGGATGCCAAGGCCGCCAAGATCGCCGCCGCCGAAGCTGAGGCCAAGGTTGTCGCCGAAGCCGAAGCCAAGGTTGCCGCCGAAGCCGAGGCCGCCGAAAAGGCCGCCGCTGCCGCCGAAGCCAAGGCTACCGCCGAGGCTGAAGCCGCCAAAAAGGCCGCTGAAGAAGCCGAAGCCGCCGCCGAAGCCGCCGCCGAATCCGCTGAGGAAGCGGCTCCTGATAGCGACGAGCCGGAAGCCGGCGCCACCGAAGAAGTTGCTGAAGAAGAGACGAAGGAAGAGGAAAAATGAACGGCCCGGATGAATTCATTGCCGAAGAGCCGGAAACCAGTCAAGAGGATGTGACGACCGACCAGGAGGATGACCTGCTGAACATCGGCCAGGAGAGGGTTCTCGAACTCATCTCCTACCTGGTGGTCAATCTGGTGGAAAATCCCGATGACGTGACGGTCGACATCGTCAGGCGCCAGGACCGAGACGTCTACCAGGTTCGGGTCAACGAGGCGGATCTGGGCAAGGTCATCGGCAAGGGTGGGCAGACCGCCCAGGCCATGCGGGTCCTGTTGACCGCCGTCAGTGCCCATACGGACCAGAGGATCGGTCTGGAAATCGTCGAGTGACGCGGTCATGAGCCGATTTGTCGTCATCGGGGAAGTCGTCAAGGCCGTCGGGCTTAAGGGCGAGTTCAAGCTCTACCCGCTGCTGGACTTCTTCGAACCGTTGCTGGACAGCGGCTACCTGGTCTGGAATGACGGAACCGCTGCTCAGGTGCAGCGGCACCGACAGGCTGGCAGTTGCGAGGCCGTGAAGATTGATGGCGTCGACGACCGGACCGCCGCCGAAAGTCAGGTGGGCCGGGAGCTGGGCTTCATGAGCGGCAGCTACCTGGCCGACGATTTTCCCCGGCCGGCCGGTGGGCTTCCCTTCCGGTACCTGGACCGAAAGGTCGTGACGGTGACCGGCAGCACGGTAGGTACGGTCGATGAAGTACGGTTCACCGGCGGTGGTTACCTGCTGGTGATTCCTGATCCCCGCATGTCGGGGCGCGAAATACTGGTTCCCGCGGTCGCTCCGATTCTGAAGCCCGACGAGGGCCTGGAAGGCGACCTGGTGATCGATCCCCCGGAAGGACTGCTCGATGTCCAAGCCGGCTGAAGCACCGGTCATCAAGGTGCTGACCCTCTTTCCGGACATGGTTCGCGCCGTGTTGGAAACCAGCATCCCGGGGCGGGGGGCCAGGCAGGGTCTGGTCCGGTACGAAGTGGTCGACATCAGGGATTTCACGGTCGACAAACATCGCACCGTGGATGATACGGCCTACGGCGGCGGGGCCGGGATGATCATGAAGGCGCCGCCGGTTGTCGAGGCAGTGGAGTCGGTTCGGGTTCGCGACGACGCCACGGTGATCCTGACCACGCCCCAGGGTGAGACCTTCGACGAGGCCCTGACTCTGGAGCTGCTGGACGATGTCCTGGCCAAGGGCGAACTGATCCTGATCTGTGGGCGGTACAAGGGTATCGACGAGCGGGCTCGGGAACTGGTTGTCACCCGTGAAGTGTCCATTGGGGACTACGTCCTGTCGGGTGGCGAATTACCGGCGTTGGTGATTGCCGACGCACTGGTGCGGCGGATCGAAGGGGTGCTGCACAACGGCGATTCGGCGGACAATGACAGCTTCACCGCCTCACGTGGCGGCGGTCTGGATTGCCAGTGGTACACCAAGCCGCCGGAATATCGCGGACTCGCGGTGCCGGAGGTCCTGTTGTCCGGGCACCACGGCAACATCGAAAAATGGCGGGCCGAACAAGCCGCCGGCAGAACTCGTTTGCGGCGTCCGGATCTGCTGGACCCGGACCCCGAAAACGATTTCAAATAGTCCGAATAGCAGGGCCGTTCGTCCGGGACTTTTCGAGGCCGGACCGAAACGGGATAGAGCAAAGGTCGAGTGGAACGCCCTCCCACGGGTAGCGTGCCAAGATGGTTCGCGCGACCCCGGGACGGCTTGAACTGGAGGCAGAGATGAACATCGTCGAAAAGATGCGGGCCGAAAGCCTGCGGGACGATCTCCCGGATTTCAAGATCGGGGATACCATTACCGTGGCCGTGCGCATCAAAGAGGGCGACAAGAGTCGTATCCAGAACTTCATCGGCTCGGTGATCGCCCGGCGGGGCACCGGACTCGAGGCTTCGATCACGGTGCGCAAGATTTCCGGTGGTATCGCGGTCGAGCGGATATTCCCTCTGGAATCCCCCAACCTGGATTCCATCTCCATCAAGAAGAGGGGCCGTATTCGCCGCTCCAAGCTCTACTACCTGCGTGGCCGGACCGGCCGTAAGGCCAGGATCCGCGAAGCGCGCCGGTAGCCCACGGTGCCGGGTCCGGTGGTTTCCCTGGCGGATTTCGACCGGGGCAAGTCCGGCCGGGGCCAGCGGTTGCTTGCGGGCGTTGATGAGGCCGGCCGGGGTTGCTGGGCAGGTCCCGTGGTGGCTGCGGCGGTCATCCTGCCGGACGGCTGGTGTCCCGATGGGTTGGACGACAGCAAGAATCTGACCGCCCGGAAACGTGAAGTTTTTTATAAAGAAATCCAGGCAAGCGCCCTCAGCTGGGGCGCTTGTGCTGTTTCTTCGGTGGAAATCGATCAAACCAATATCCTGCGGGCGACCCTGTGCGCCATGGCCCGCGCGGTGCACCGGCTGAACCTGGAACCGGATCTGGTCCTGGTGGACGGCCTGCAGGTGCCTGATATTCCCTTTCCCGCCGAAGCACTGGTCAAGGGCGACGCCACCAGCGCCGCGATCGCGGCGGCCAGTGTGGTGGCCAAGGTCCTGCGGGACCGGGTCATGGCCGCCTGGGACCGCCACTATCCCGGTTATGGATTCGCCTCCCACAAGGGCTACGGCGCGGCCGCCCACCGTCAAGCCCTGGCCCGCCTGGGCCCCTGCCGGCTGCACCGCTTCAGTTACCGCCCCGTGGCCGAACTCGATCAAGGCCAGCTTTTCTAAACCATCACGCCCCGCTTGTCGGCATCTACCTTGCTGGACCTCCGCATCACCGGTGGTTGGTCCCGCCCGAAATCCTCCCCGAGAGTGAGTTCGATTGATGCTTCAAAAGCATGCCCTGGGAGAATGGGGAGAAGAAACAGCCCGCCTATTTCTGGAGAAGTGTGGTTACCGGTGTTTGGATCACCGGTTTCGCCGCCCGGGCGGAGAAATCGACCTGGTCCTGGCCCGGGACCGGATGCTGGTATTCGTGGAGGTCAAGACACGGGGACCGCGGTGCCCGGTGCCCCTGGCCGATTCGGTGACACCGCAACAACTGGTGCGGCTGCGCCGGATGGCTCGTATCTGGTTGGCGGAACATCCCGACACCATCTGGCACAGTTTTCGTTTCGACGTGGTGTTGGTGGCCTATGGAGGAAACGATCGCGGTTGTGAAATCCGTCATCTGACCGGGGTCGGTTGATCAGGCTGCCAGGGATAATTTCAGGTTTCCAGCTGAGTATTGCGGGCATTACCGGTGCTCCTTACCTTCAGGGGATTCGGAAAGGCCCAGGTTTGGGCTGGCACCCCATGCACTTGCACCATTCCCGGCCGTTGATGGCTATTCCGGGTCGAAACCTCGACCGCGCGGTTGCGTAGGGGAGTCAACCTTGATTGGCGTCCCTGGCCCGGATGAGGATCCGGGGAGACACTTCGATCCCATAAGGACGGACATGCTCGCAAACCGCACAGTTTCGGCACCACAACTGGACCTTGATGGCTTCGGCTTCCGCTCGAGCCAACCAAAGGCCCCTCGCGCTGCCTGGATCTGTCGGTTGGGATCCCCATGGAGCATCGGGTTCGCCATAATATATCTGATGCTGGTGGGGATCCTGCCGGCGGTTGGGGATACCGCTTCCTGGGCTGTTCCTCAGGCCTTCTCTTCTGAATTCGCTTCCAGATTCGCTTCCGAACTCGACCACGATGGCAATGGCGTGGAGGATATCCTCGATGCCTGGCTCGCCGGCCGGCGGTCTTTTGGGGACCTGCGGCAGGCGACCGTGGCGGTGGCTCAAATAGCAGCGGCAGAAAAATCCCGGAGCCCCTTTCCGGTTGATGATCTTTTAGCCGGGGCCGAACCCGCCGGTGGCGGGTGGCAGGCCGGCCGCCTGCGTCTTATTTGTCTGGGCTCGGCGGCGCGGGGAATAGCTGGAGCGACCAAGGCCGCAGCCAATGCAGGAACTTGCCGGGTTCTCCATTCGGTGGATCGTTTCGGTGGAGTGGCCGTTCTGGATCTGGATGAGGACGGTCTTTACGCCTTTCTCACCAGCGACCCTTCCTGCCGCATCATGTTGGACAGGGACGGCGTGCCGGCTCTCGATGACAGTCGAAAAATGATTGGCGTGGCCAAGGTCGAAACCAACCAGTGGCAACTGGGTGATGACTGGTCATCCACGGTTGCCATTCTCGATTCCGGTTGCGACACCGCCCATGGGGATCTGGGAGATTCTACCGATGATGATCGGGACGGCCCCCCGCCAGAGGTGGGCGACGCCCAGGATTGGTACCCCGCCGACAACGGTTGGCCACTGTTCGAGGGATACAAGGTTGTCGGCTGGCAGGACGTGACCGACGATTTTCCCGAAGCCGCCGGGCCGTGGGATTATCACCACCACGGAACCGCCCTGGCTTCGGTGGTCGCCGGGAACGGTCTGGTCGATCCGGCCTACCGGGGTATTTCCTCGGGCGCCCGTTTGACGGTGGTCAAGTTCTACGATTTCGACCAGACGTGGCATGCCTGGGCGGGCGACTTCCTGGCCGCCTGCGCCTGGACCCTGGACCATCGCGAAATCTACCGGATTCGAACCGTCTTGATGGCCGTCAATTGGGATGTCGATGCCGGGATCAGTATGGCCATGGCCGATATGGTGTCGGTTGGGCTGGTGCCCGTGGCCGCAGTGGGCAACTATGGGAGCGATCCGGCCGGGCCGGGTTTCCCAGCGGTATTGCCGGATGTGTTGGCCGTCGGGAGTGTGGATGACCAGGGCGCTCTGGCCACCTACAGCGGTCGGGGAATGGTTGCACCCGGCAAGCCCGACCTTCTGGCTCCCGGTGGCGGTTTGCTGATAAGTGGGGGACGCATCACCGCGGCGGACAACGAACCCAACGATTCTTACAGCGGACGTTTCGGCACGAGCCTGGCGGCGGCCCACGCGGCGGGGGCCATCCATCTTCTGGACGAAGCTCTTCGGGAAAACGGTGTTATCCTGCCCGCCAATCGGGCTGCGGCGCAGACGCGAGCGGCTGTGCTGAAACTCACCGCCGCCCCTGTGGTCCAGGCCGAAAATTCCGACGGCACCGGCCATCATGACCTGGATTTCCCCATGGGACCGGACGCCTTCCGGGGCTGGGGCCTGGTGCGCATCGATGCCGCAGTTGAAGCCATGCTCAACCCCCTTATCCCTGGCCAAGATCAGCTGGATACGCTGTCGACTATTCTCAATCAACCGGTGGTGGCGCGCCGACTGATCACCAGCGCCGGGATTCGATATCTGATCGAGGCGGTCCCTTCCGGGAATCTGGATGTTGTCCTGGAAGTTGCCGACCTCCGCTGGCTGGACGACCAGGCCTCCCAAGGCCTGATCCGGCGTCAGGACGCCAATGGATCAGGTGTATCCGAATTCACCTACATTCGACCCGACAACCACAGCTGGCTTGCGCTGGTCGTCAAGCGGAAATCCGGACAGGGAACCGTAACTCTCAGGATCAGGGAAGCCGATTCTTTCCAGGCTCAGGGAACCGCCTCTCTTTTGCCGGGCTTGATCACCGGGGCGCCCAACTTCGGTCAGTTGACCGGTTTCAGTGGTCCCTCCCTGGTGATTCCCTCTCGGGTGGTCGTCGACCTGGGGGCCCGTTCCCTGAATGTTCTGGACAGCGCCGGGGTTTTTCGGCCGGGTTGGCCGATCTTTGTCTTCCCGCATCCTTCCAGCCAGGGGGGATTGTCCCAGCCCCTGGTCTGGGATCTGGATGGGATCCCAGGGGACGAGATCGTGGTGGCTTCCGATTTCGGGTCGGTTTATTTCTTCTCCGGGTCGGGCTCCTACCAGGAGATCACCCTGACTCTAAACCGGTCCCTGACCACGCCGGTGGGTATTGAAACGGCCGGTGGAAACCGCCGGGTTGCTGTGGTGGACAAGCTGGGAACGGCGCGGGCCTGGTCACACGGTCCGGTGCTCGAAGCCGAGATTGAACTGGATCACAACCTGCCTCTGGCTCCGGCGGTGGGGCGGTTGCTTCCGGGCGCCGGAGAATCGTTGGTGGTGGCCTTTGCGGATGGACATGTGGCGGCTTTGGATTCAGATCTGAATCCGCTACCGGGTTGGCCCCGTGATCTGGGCGTGTCCTTGGTCGTGGCCCCGGTGATGTGTGACCTGAACGGGGACGGATTTCACGAAATCGTTCAGCCTGTCTTGGATGTTGTGTCCGGCCAGCTGACCATGCGGGTCCTGGATTCCCAAGGTCTGCCCGGTGTCGCCGATGGTGCCGTTGTTCCCTCCCCAACAGGTGGCCGCTGGCTGAGGATTTCACCCGCGGCCATTGCTGGCAGGTACGGATCGTCCGATCTGAGCGTCGCGATCACGGGATTGGCCGACAACGGGCAGTTCGGTGATCAGGCGGAGTGGGTGCTGGGTCAGGGGACCTTAATAGCCGAAGGCGTGACCGGCAGTTCCACCCTACCGGGATTTGGAGTCAAGGCCATCTCTTCCCAGGGGATTCTGACGGTTGACAACCTGCTTTTGCCTTCGCCGCTGACCTGGAATTTCCTGGGTAGAAGCGAGACGGAAATCCACTCCCTGGTGAGTTTTAATTGGTCCGAAGTCCTCATTGGCCTTACGTCCCTGCCCGGAGCATTCACCGGCTGGATCGGACCCGGCGATGCGGATCGCCCTCTGGTCGAAAGGCGGGCCCTGATTCCTGGAGGCAGGACGGGGGATATGTTCCCCAGCTGTGGATCCATGCTTGTGCCCCTGGTTTCGGATGCCCCGTTGCGGGTGGATGTCCTGGAAAACCTGGTACGGATATTGCCGGTCCCGGCAATCAATGGTTCGGTTTCTCCCTGGCCGGCCGCACGGTCGGATGGACGCAACAGCGGGTCCTATCCCATTGATCAACCCGTGTCCTCGGTGCGACCTCCCGGCGCGGGCCAGGGACAGCTGGTTGTATATCCCAATCCCGGCAGCGGCCAGTTCCAATTCCGGGTATCCGGTAATTTGCCTGCCGCGGGCTTCGGCCTGGAGATCTTCGATCTTCGCGGCCGTCGGGTCCGGGAACTGAGATTCGTTTCGGGGCAGGATTTGATCCGGTGGGACGGAACCGATCGTCTGGGACGCCCCCTGGCCGCAGGCACTTATCTCGCGGTCACCAGAGGTACCGGACTCCCACTGGTGACCCGGGTTGTACTGACCCGTTGACCCACCGGACGGCAGGGGTCTGTCCGGTTTTAACCCCAGATGCGGGGCCCCATTCTCCCCCAGTATAATTCTCCCTCCCTTCCGGCGGATATCCATGATAGATTTCCGCCATGGAAAATGATCACCTGAGCGAACCCAATTACTGGAAAATCCTGGCCACGGCCCAAAAGTCCCTGGACCAGGGCGATTTTGCACGAGCAGAACGTCTGTACCATGAGGCGGCTGAACGTCGCGACCAATCGCCCGGACGGGTGTTCTTTTCCGAAAAACTTACCGACAGCCTGAAAAGCCTGCTCTCCTCATCAGCCGCCCGCCAGGAAAGGAAGACCACGGCGTCCGGCAGGTGGCCGAGGCGCAACGAAGAATTCCGATCCCGTTTTTTGGCTCAAGGGGAACAGGTAGTCCGCGAGGGTGTGCGGGTGGCTGGGTTGCGTCCCGAAGACGATCCTGACACCAATCAACCTGTACTTGAGGCGGCCCTGTTTCTGGTCGCCCGCAGCCGCATTTTCCCGGAAGAACCTTCCTCCGCGGTGCCTCTGCTCAAGGGCCTTTTTCGTACGGGGTGCCGCACCGGACGCCCCTTCGATTTCCATCTCGTCAGGCACGACCTGCCGCTGACCGAACAGGACAGGCTCTGGCTGGCCCGCAAGGGCGGGGACCTGTGCGAAGTATTCATGGTGGCCGAAGAGCTGGAACCCGGGTCCCGGGAAGCGGCCGATTGGGCTCGGGTGGTTCTCCAGTTGTTGCAGCCCCGCTACTTCGGTTCCACAGGTCGCCTGGAAGAGGAAAGAAGTTGGCTCGAAGCGGTGACTGCGGACCGGCTGTTGAGCCGGGCCGCCGATAGTGTGGAACTCTACCGGGCTTATCTCGGAGTGGGGCAGGTTTCCGAACCCCGGGTCGAAGAGGCCCGCATGCGCCTGGTGGAACTGTTGGGCAATACCGATGCCGACCATTTTCCCGTTCCCCGTTATGTAGAGGCACTGGCCGCCATGCCACCGGAGGGGATTTCACCCGACAGTGTTCTGGCCCCCCGCCTGATATCCAACCGGGAACGGATCGGTTTTCGGCGCCCGGTGGCCGCCGGTCACCGCGCCCGGTCCTTGGCCTGGGCTTCGCTGGCCTTGGGTTCCGATGGCCGGGTCACGATCGTCTTCTGGTGGGATAACGAACCCCGGGACGTGGCCTTCTGGCGGCAGGGTGAAGACACCGGTCCGGTGGAAGAGTTTCTGGCTCCCTGCGCCGGTCGCCTGGTGGCCTTCGATGAGACAGTTTTCCCCTCAGTTCGATCCGAGTGGAAAATCCTGCCCGCCCCGTGGACGGTCCGCGATTTTCTGGTGGCGGTCATGGAAAGTCGGTTGCCGGAAAGTGGACTTGACCAGGACACCTTGCGTGGGCTGTGTCTGGCTGAAACCGGTCCCTGGCGGGCCGGGTGGAACCCCGCGGCGGGACACCCGGAGCTCGAACCACCGCGCAGTTCCTCTCTGCTGGAGACCTGGGAAGCCGGACCCGTGGCCGACGCCCTGCTGGCCGGGCTTTCCTGGCTGGCGGTTCGCAACCGGGTGACGGCAGGGGACCCGGCGTTGCGAGCGGGCATCGGAGAAATGGCGCGCCGAGGGGAGGAGGCCTGCCGTTTCCTATACGGATTCATCACTCTGGATTCTGACGGTGACGTCAATCTGGATTCCGCTTTTGAACCCTGGACCCTGCCCCTTTTGTGGACCCGGCCGGATCCCTTCGGCTGGTCCGCAGCCGGCGCTCCGGTTCGGGCCGAGACGCCCGCGGCGACGGATCAGGGGATTCGCCTGGACCTGGGGCGGAACGATTTGGCCATCGTATCCACCGGGGAACCTTCCGCGGTCCTGGCCGCCTGGGGCGATGGCCGCCAGAAGTGGAGGGTGGTTCTGGACCGTCTCGACAGACTGGATTCCCTGGCGGGCGTGGCCCCGGGAGTCATCGGCCCGGTAACCTTGATTCCACCTGCTGGCACCGTTCACTGCCTGGCCGAGGCTCTTGATTTTCTGGAGTCGCTGCTTACCGATGCGGCCAGCGATCAGGATGCCCTGCTGCCCCTTTTCCACTGGCAGCGGTTGGTCGAAACCCACAACGGTGATTTGCTGGACTTCCGGCAGGTCAGGCCGCGCCCTGCCGGGCAGTTTCCCCTGTACGACTGTTATGTTGCCGAGATCGCGGGGATCGGACGTGAGGAACCTCGGCTCGATCCCGACCGATACCTGGATACCTGGGCCGGCCAGTTCAGCCAACGGGTGCGCAAGGCGGGTCTGGTGGCCGGGCCGGTGGAACACCTGGCCGTGACCCCGGAAAAGCTCGACAGCCTGTGGGGTGTGTTCGAGGGCAGTGACGCCTCCTGGGTATTTCTGGACAGCGCCGCGGTCCACTGGTCCCTGTTGCAAAGGGGATCGGTGGGCATCCAGGAAATTCACGCGCTGCTCCATAGCCGCGGCCGCCGCCATCTGTCCTTGCTGACCGGTGCGGTCTGGTTGCGGTCCGAGTTGGAATCCCTTTTGGGAACCTGGTTGGGGATTTTCGGCAGCCCCTACTGCCTGTCCCTGACCGACGGCCGCCCGCCCGCTCTGCGCCTGGTTGATCGAGGTATCCAGCCCGAAGCCTGGATCCTGGCCCGCGAGGCCCTGGCCAGCCAGGTGACCTGGCTGGATCGCTCCTTCGCCGATTCGGTGGAGGGATTTGTGCAATTGCCGGCCGCCGGTCGGTTCGCGGATTTCTGGGCCTCGGTCAGCAACCGTGAGATGGCCCTGGCGGGCAATAACTGGAAATTTCTCCCGCCGGCCAGCGACGAACATCGAGATATACCTTTGGGTGGGGAATTGCTGGCGGTTGTTTCCCTGGATAGCCTCGAAACGGGGTCGTTGCCGGTGGCGCGGTCCGATACGCGGGCGGACTGGGCGCGGGCCGATACCGAACGGGCCGCTTTTTTTGCGTTGCGGCGCAAAGTCTGTTCTCTGGAGATCGCGGCCTATATGGCCGGGCCGTGGGAGACGGTGGCCATCCTGGACACTCGCTGGTGGCGACCATTGGTGGCCCAGAACCGATCCACCATGAAATTCAATGTCCCCCAAACCACCTCCGGACAGGAGGCGATACGGTGGGCCACCGAAGGGGCGGGGCGGGCTCTTGACCTGCCGGGTTCGGTTCCCGGCGGCAGCAATCCTGTGGATGGGAGAATCCAGTCGTTGGTGGACGATTGGCTGACCGCCCATTCTCCGGAAAAACCGGTGACGCGGCCTTCCGCTACCGCGGCGGTCGGTCCGACTTCTGCATTGACCGCCCGCGGGGTGCGTCTTCTGGTTGGGGATGAGTCGGCTACTTGGCAAGAACTGGCCCGCCGTATCACCGAGGCCTGGGAGAGGGGCCGGGTTGACGAATGGATTCTGCTGGTGGCCGATGCGGTGCCGGCCGGGGCGGCGGATCTGGTGGCTACCTCGGGCTTGGCGGGTGTATCGGTTTGGAGCGGCCCGCAGGAGACGGAAATCTCTTCTCCGGTGGTCTGGGTGGAGCCGGAAGACCTGGGCGATGCGGCTCTGAAGGATTTTTTGGCGGCCCATCCGCCGACGGTGGTTGTGGCCGGTGATGTGGCCGACTGGCTGCCGGGGCCCGATCGCCAGGCCCAGGAAACCGCCCTCGCCTTGAGAGCGATCCTGGATTGCGGAGCACCGTCGGTCCTGCTGCATTCGCTTGAGCTCGACGACTCGTGGATCCGTTTCCTGGTCACCGCCTGCGGAGCCGAACTGGTTACGGCCAATCAGGGCGGTTCTTCCCGGCCCGCTGTGCCCGGTGTCCTGGCTCCCGAACCCCACTGTCTGGATTGTGGGGCCGCCCGTGACGCCACCCAGATTGTCCGGAGGCTGCGCGCCCTGTTGCCTCGTTTGCCTGACCTGTTGCGGCCTTTGGCCAGGACCGAAAACGATCCTGACGCCCCCTCGCCCGCGCCGGCGGGCCGCCAGTTGATGGCGCCGACCTGGCTGGGTCATCTGGCGGGAATTCCCGCGACGGAATTAAGTGAGGGTGTCCGCTTGCTGCGGTGGGCGGCCCGTCTGGCCGGCGATTCCCTTTCGGCCGCCGGCTCCGGAGGCCCCGCCTCCGCACGCGACGATCGGGGACATTCCCTGCTCATTGCCGGCCGCTTCGCCGACCTGGAAAATGCCCTCGAGCGTATGGAGGGAAACCTGGGTGTGCTGCTTCCCCTGTGGCTGGCAGGCGGCCAGCCCGGTTTCCTCAACTGGGTGGACCTGGAAAATCCCCCCGCCCGGATCGACGAAAGCGAACTGACTCTTCTGGATTGTTTCCTCATGTGGAACGGATCAACTGAGGATTCCGGGCACCCGGGCCCAAGCGAATCTCCCTGCGGATTGATCTACTCTTGTCCCCGGGGTCTGCTCCATTCCAACCGGCGCCTGTTGGGTTGTCGCGGACCTTCCGGTGAAGTGCTTCGGGAATTGGATCGCCGTCTGAAAATATTCCGTTCCCGGATTGAGGAGGTCATGGCCGGGGCCCTGGAAACAGGGGAGGGCTTCCTGGTCGAAACCGGACTGACGGTATTGCGACACGAAGAAAGGTCTTTTCTCGGGCTCGGCGCCGCCTTGGGATTCTGGCGCTGGATCGGGCCACCCTGCCCGGGAGCGATTCACCTGGTGGACTTGTTGACCCTGGCCGAAAGTCGGACAGTGCTGGACCGGCCCGAGGGCTGGGAACTGGTCCGGGCTGAAGCGGCAGCCCGCCATCCCGGCATCGGTGCGTTCGGAACCTCCGCGGGCGCCCTGGAATCTCCGGGTGCCCAGGCGGGACGGGGATTACGCAGCCTCCGATCATTGCTGGCCGGTGGTGCGGAAAAACGGGACGACCTGGACGCGATGGTCTCCCGGGTGGCGGATCTGGTTCGCGGCGGGGATGATTCGTCTTTGCTGGTCCTCAAGGGCGTGTTCGGATCAGGCCGTCACGAGGCCCTGGGCCGAGGTCTCTGGCAAGCCGGGTTGGCCATGGGCGATCTTCCCGAAATGACCATCTACTGCCCGGACGAAGCGGTGGCGGCCATGGTTTGCCGGGAGTTTCTGCGTCTGGGCCTGACCGGTCCGGTGGATGTCAGAGTGCCCCATGATGAGGTATCTCGTTCTGAGACCCAAACCACCAGGACCGCTCTGGCCGATACCTCGTCCGCCCTGGTGGTCATGTGTGAAGCGCAGCGATTCGCTTCGGAAACCCGATACCGCATCGCTCAGACGGGTCGTGGACGACGCCTGATCATGACCGTGGATCCGGCTGCCTCGATCGAACCCTGGGAACACCTCTTCCTGACTACTCCCCGGACCAGGGATATCGTCGACTTGCCTGGCCAGCGCCGGGCGGCCAAGAAATTGTGGTCCGAAACCCGAAGGCTACTGCCGCCCGAGTATCAAGGCGGAGGCGTATTTCGCCGGGACAAAGGGATCCTCATCTCGGATTATGCCGCCAACCTTGATCAGTGCCTTTCACGGGTTGTCCATGAACACGAGGCAGGGAAACTGGTGACTCCGCTGCGGGTAACTGCCCCCATGCCCGGGGACCTGGAGTATCTGGGGTCTTCCATCAGGAGCCGGGGCTGGCTGGCCGTTCTGGAAACGAGGCTGGAGAGCCTGCTGTTGCCCGGTCCTCGGGAATTATTGGCCGCGGCCACGGATCATCTTGTCTTGGGGGGATATCTGGCCGAGGCGGAGCCCTCCGCCCATAAGGCGGAGACCAACGTCGAACCCGCGCCGGCCGGGACGGACCAGGACCCGCCTCGGCCCGACCTGTTGACCCCGCGGTTGCTGGGGCCCGAGGGGGCCGCCGCCTGGCAGGAATGGGTGGCCGGCCAGGATTTCTCCGGGGACATCACCCTGAACGAATTTGCCCAGATGGCGGCGCCTTCCAGCTGGGCCAACACATTCCTGGCTCATCCTGCGGCCCGGGGGCGGATCTTACGCCTGCTCGAACACTACGGTGAGGAACCTTTGGATTCTCTGCCGGGGATTCCCCTGTGGGAGGCTTGGCGGTACAGCATGGTGGATGATCTGGCCATCAAGGGGCCTTTGTATCGCCGTCCTTTGGCGGTGCTGACCTCGGCCGCCCGGCCCCTGGGAGGAGCCCAGCCGGGCGCCGCGTACCTATGCCTGGGGACGGAGCCGATCCGGCAGCATTACGAGTCTCTGGTCCGGGTCACTGACAGTTTGCTGGTCCTTTACCAGGAGAGATCTCCCTTGCCCTCGGAGGCCCCTGATTGATCCCGATTTGATCCGGGTTTGATTCGGATTTGATCCGGTTACCTGCTTGTCTCAGACCGGGGCAATGACTAGTTTCGATATCTTGCGGTGTTGTGTGAATCTTCAGCCTGCCAAGGAGAATCGACCATGGACCTGCCTTTCGAACCCTACCGCATCAAGGTCGTTGAAAAGATCCAGAGAGTCAGTCGCGAAGAGCGGGTTCGTCACCTGCGGGCCGCCGGGTACAACCTTTTCAAGATTCCGTCTGAGGCCATCTACATCGACCTGTTGACCGACAGCGGGACCAGCGCCATGAGCGATCTGCAGTGGGCCGCGCTCATGAGCGGCGACGAAGCCTATGCCTGCAGCAAATCCTTCGCCGAATTCGAAAACACCATCAAGGACATCTTCGGTTACCAACACGTCATCCCCACCCACCAGGGCCGCGCCGCGGAGGGCCTGCTTTTCTCGGTGACCCTCAAGCCCGGTGACGTGGTTCCCAACAACATCCACTTCGATACCACCCGGGCCAACGTCGAGCACGTCGGGGCCATCGCCCTGGACTGCATCGATGACGCGGGCTTGGACCCGGGCACCGAAGCTCCCTTCAAAGGGAACATGTCCCTGAAAAAATTGAGGACGGCTTTCGAAAAATACGGGACCGCCCGCATACCCTTTGTCATGCTGACCATCACCAACAACAGCGGCGGTGGCCAACCCGTTTCCCTGGCCAATATCAAGGAAGTTTCCGCTTTCTGCGCCGAGGTGGGTGTGCCTCTGATATTCGACGCCTGCCGCTTCGCGGAAAACGCCTGGTTCATCCAGCAGCGGGAATCCGGATACGCCGAGAAGGACATCAAGGAAATCTGCCACGAGATGTTTGCCCTGGGCCAGGGCTGCACCATGAGCGCCAAGAAAGACGGCCTGGTGAACATTGGCGGCTTCCTTTGCCTGAACGACTCGGAATGGGCGCAGAACGCAACGAATCTCCTGATCCTGAGGGAAGGCTTTCCCACCTACGGAGGTCTGGCGGGTCGCGATCTGGCCGCCGTTGCCCAGGGATTGCGGGAGGTTCTGGACCCGGATTACCTGGCCTATCGCATCGGCCAGGTGGCCCGTCTGGGCCGGCGCCTCGACGAACTGGGGGTGCCTTACCTGCGGCCCACCGGGGGCCACGCCGTCTACCTGGACGCCCTGCGGGCCCTGCCGCACATCCCGCAATCGCAGTTTCCGGCCCAGGTTTTCACCGCGGCCCTTTACCTGGAAGGCGGGGTGCGTGGGGTCGAGATTGGCAGCCTGATGTTCGAACACCAGGATCCCGATACGGGGGAAATGGTTAATCCCGCCATGGAACTGGTCCGGCTGGCGATCCCCCGCCGGGTCTACACCCACACCCAGCTGGACTACGTGGCCGAATCCTGCGCCCGGGTCATGGCCATCGGGGCCAAGCTGCGCGGGCTGGAAATCACCTACCAACCCCCGGCGCTTCGCCATTTCACCGCCTCGCTGCAACCGGTCGGCGGCGGCAAGATGATCGCGAAAGGTTGAAGCGGGCATGACGGATTCGTCGCTCCGGGTATCCTGCGTTGGAATGTCGGAAAACCTGGGGGCGGTCCTTCCTTCTGTGGTCGTTTCCGCGGGCCAGGCGCTCGACCTGGAACAGGATTTTTCGGGTATCCGGATTTGCGCCGATGATCTGCCCGGGGAAGAGGGCCCCTGGTACCGTCTGGAGCACGGTTCTGGACCGGATGAAAAGCCTTTCCTGGTCCTGTTCTGCCAGGAAAAGTGTTTCGGACCCCATGATCGGGCCTCCACTTCAGTGTATCCGCCTCGGGAAGTTTGGGAGCAATCGCCTTTGCTGGCGGCCGTCGGTGCGGCCGATCAGGCCAGGTTTTCTTCGGACCGAGCGGCCATTTTCCTGCACCATCATCTGTTGACCGCTCGAGATCTGGCCCGTGGGGTCGTGGTGGGCCGGAATCTGCCGGCGACCCTGACCGTGGCCTTTACCGAAGCCTGGGCCGTGGGTGTGGATGGCCGACTGACTCGTCAGAGCCTGCCGGGCTTTCCGCTGGCCGAAAGAAGGGCCAGTTTTGCCCGGGTGTTCTCACCGGCGGGAATCCTGCTGCCGGATCACTGGCAGGTTTTCCAGTCCCTCTGGGATGGCGCCATCTCGGATCAGAAGGGAGTTCTGGACGTCCTCAAGTGGCTGCCGGGACTGTGATTTCCACCCATCGGCGGCCGATTCGCCCCAGGGGCGCATTCAGGCCTTCGGGTCCATCCCGAATGCATTTGCTTTTTTTGCCGAGATGCCCCAATTTCATGGGGTCGAAGCAAATGTTGACGATTTTCAAGTCCGGTCCTAATGTCCGGCATGGTTTTCGGTCCGGAATCCAATATTAGGTGTCAATCCTATATTTGGTGTCCAGGGGCCGGGAATCGTACAAGACTGCCTTGCGTCCCACCTGCAAGGCCGGGAGCATACCTTTTGGGAGGTTGGTTCATGTTCGGTGATTCTTCCGCGCGTCGCTGGGTTTCGGTCATGCTGCTCGGTCTGCTGGCCGTGACTTTCATCGGTCTTTCCGGTTGCGGAAAAAAGGAAGTCGTGGATCCCTACGTTTATGATTCCCTCCGGCGGGTCACCCGAGGCGATACCCTCAGTACGAAATTCCTGTTCGAGATCGACGCTCCCGAGTTCGACTATGTCCGGGGCAACACCGCCATCGTACGTGATGGGAATATCATGGAGTTTCTGGTCGGCGAGGACCTGGAACACAATTACCGGAATCTGGCCGGAACCCTGCTCGGTGTGAAGAAGACCTTCTCACCGGCTCCGACCCATCTGGTGATCCAGCGCATCAAGCGAGGCGGCGTGGTGGAGGCCGACAGTCTGCCCGTGCCTTCCCATTACACCGTTCCCACCCTGCTTCGTGCCGGCGCGGTGGATCTGGAAACCCCGGGTGCCCCGTTGCCCGATCTCGGCTGGAAGAGCAAGGATCTAAAGGAAGCTGGCGTTACCTTCCTGCCCGAGGAAGAGGATGGCGACCTGAAGCCCATCCAGACCGGCATTGAAAAGTTCGTGTACGCCCCCCGCCATGATCTGGCCGATTCGGTGAAGGCCAATCCCATGGCCGAGGATTATGCGTGGTACGCCGTATTCGCGGAGTCCTCGGTGGAGATCACCGAACTGACTGACGGCGCCGATTGGATGCTGCACCTGCTGCTGGACAAGGATCTGCCGCTGATCGGATCGTTTTCGATGCTGACCCTGGAGGAGGAATACTCCAAGCGGAAGATCGAACACGATGTTCTGGGTCACGTGGTCGGCACCATGAAGATCAACTGGTTCAAGTTCGCCAACACCTTCGTGGAAGGTTCGGAGCGCGACATCTGATCCAAAGGGATGGAAAAAATGCGGGCTCCCGATCAGGGAGCCCGTTTTTTTTTGGATGGATGGGTAAAAAATCTAGACCAGGATCTCCATCAGCCGGGCATCCCGGAGCACCGCCTTGGCCGAGACCTTGGTCTTCTTTTCCAGGCTGCTGGTCTTGAACTTGTTGGCCACTATACCGACCATCACGCCGTGTTCTCCGGTCAGAAGCATCTCGGTGGCCTTGTGTCCCAGGCGGGAGGAGAGAATGCGGTCGTAGCCCGAGGGTGATCCGCCGCGCTGCACATGGCCCAGGACGACCATGCGGACTCCCCGCTTGAGGCGTTCCTTGATTTCATAGGAGATGTAAGATGCCTTGCCCGCGCCCTCGGCCACGATGATGATCGCGTGTTCCTTGCCGCGCTGGTAACCCTTGGAAATGTTGCGGCACAGATCGTCCAGGTTGAAGGGGATTTCCGGCAGCAGCACTTCCTCCGCGCCCGTGGCGATGGCCGTCTGGGCGGCCAGCAGGCCGTACTCACGCCCCATCACCTCGATGACGAAGATTCGGCCGTGACTGGTGGCGGTGTCACGGACCTTGTCCACCGCCTCGATGGCGATATTCAAGGCGGTATCGAATCCGATGGAGATGTCGGTGTCGGGAATGTCGTTGTCGATGGTGGCCGGAACGCCCACGACCGGAAGACCGAATTCCTTCATCAACTTGGTTCCGCCACGGAAACTGCCGTCGCCCCCGATGATGACCATGCCGTCCAGCTTGAGCTTCTCCAGGGTCCTGGCCACCGGTGGAGTACCTTCTTCGGTCGCGAACTCGGGATAACGGAAGGTCCTGAGGATCGTGCCACCTTGGTGGAGGATTCCACTGACGGTGCGAGGCGTCAACTTGACGGTGGCCCCTTCGGCCAGACCCTGCCAACCTTTTTTGATCCCGATGACCTCGACCCCCTGGCCGCAGGCCGTGCGCACAACGGCCCGGAGGGCCGTGTTCATGCCGGCCGCGTCGCCGCCGCCTGTCAGGACTCCGATTCTTTTCATTCTAGGTCTCCCATTTCTGTTTCCGGTGGTGTGGTGGGTGAGGTGCTTTCCTGAGCGGAAGAAGGCATCGAGTTGGGCTCGGTGCGGGCCCGGCGGCGCAGGTGCCACTGGCGAATCTGCTCCATACGAGCGGTCAATTCCGCTTCGAAACCCCGGTTTCCCGGTTGATAAAACTTCGTGCCCGCCAAACTGTCCGGCAGACAGCTCATGTCGCCGATTCCGTCTTCGGTGTCATGGGCGTAAACGTAACCCTCGCCGAAACCCAGTTCCTTCATCAACCGGGTCGGGGCGTTCCGCAGGTGCAGCGGCACGGGCGGGTTATGCCCGGTGGCCACTTCTCCGCTCGATTTCTTGTAGGCCTTGTACAGGGCGTTGCTCTTGGGGGACAGTGCCAGGTAGACCACGGCCTGGGCCAGGGCCAACGCGCCTTCGGGCATGCCTAGGAAATGGACCGCGTCCCGGGCGGCCAGGGTTTGCCGCAGGGCGTCCGGATCGGCCAACCCCACGTCCTCGCTGGCGAATCGTACCAGGCGGCGGGCGATGTACAGGGGATCCTCCCCACCTTCCAGCATCCGGGTCATCCAGTACAGGGCACCCTGGACATCGCTGTTGCGCATGGATTTGTGCAGGGCTGAAATGATGTTGAAATGTTCTTCCCCGGCCTTGTCGTAACGGGCGGCCCGGGTCCGGATCAGTTCGGCCAGATCTTCAGCTTCCAGGATCGGTTGGGTTGTTCCCTCGAAAAACCCGGCCGCCACGGCAGCGGCCGCGGATTCGAGCAAGCCCAGGGCCGCTCGGGCATCTCCCTCAGACATCTCGGCCAGCATGGCCACCGCTTCGGACGAAAGGGAAAGGGCGCCGTCCAGCCCCCGAGGGTGGGTCAGGGCTCGTTCCAGAAGATTGGAAATGGCTGACGGCGGCAGGGGCGCCAGGACAAAAAGACGGGTCCGGGAAATGAGGGCGCTGTTGACCTCGAAGCTGGGGTTTTCGGTGGTGGCCCCGATCAGGGTCACGTCGCCTCGCTCCACCCAGGGCAGCAGAGCGTCCTGCTGGGCCTTGTTGAAACGGTGGATTTCGTCCAGGAAGAGTATGGTTCGAGTGCCGGTGGCCCGCTTGAGCTTGGCGGCCTCGGACATGACGGCCTTCAACTCCTTGGAACCCACCGCGACGGCGCTGTATTCCAGAAAGCGGGCCCGGGAATGCTGGGCCACCAGCCGGGCCACGGTGGTTTTGCCGCAGCCGGGTGGCCCCCACAGCAGTAGAGAGGGTAGGGAATCCCCCTCCAGCAGCAGGCGCAAGAGACCCCGGGGCCCGAGGAGTTCCTCCTGGCCGACCACCAGGTCAAGGGAATCAGGGCGCATCCGGTCCGCCAGCGGTGCCAGGCGGTCGGCTACACTCTCGGCTGCAGAATCGGGAGGGACCAGGCCATCGCCGCCAGTGTTGTCCGTGGAAAAGAGATCTTTTTTCATGAGGCACATTCTAACCGGAAGTGGTGGTGTGGCAAGGTGAAGCTGTTGACGGCGGACCCGAACTGGAGCTAACCTTGTTCCCATTCCAATACCAAAGGAGATGATCCCATGGCCACGGCCATTCTCATAATACTCGACGGTCTCGGTGTGGGCGGCGCTCCGGACGCCGCTGATTACGGCGACACCGGCAGCGACACCTTGGCGAACATGGCGGACCAGGTCGGGGGACTGCACCTTCCCAACCTCCAGAGTCTGGGCCTGGGCAATCTTCACCGAATCAGAGGCGTGGATCCGGTGGCCGAACCGGCCGCCGCCTACGGCCGGCTGGAAGAGGTGTCGTCGGGCAAGGATTCCACCACCGGACACTGGGAGTTGATGGGCCTGGTCACGTCGGTTCCGTTCCCCACCTATCCTGACGGTTTCCCCCGTGAGGTGATCGACGCCTTCACGCGCCGCACGGGTTACGGAGTGCTTGGAAACAAGGCCGCCAGCGGCACGGCCATCATTGAGGAACTGGGTGACGAGCACCGGGCCACCCGGAAACTCATCGTCTACACTTCCGCGGACAGCGTTTTTCAGATCGCCGCCCACGACGAGGTCTGCAGTCTCGAGGAACTCTACCGGGTCTGCGAGCTGGCCCGTGAATTGTTGGTGCCACCGCACCAGGTCAGTCGGGTCATCGCCCGGCCCTTCACCGGACCGGCCGGGGCTTACGAACGGACTCCCTACCGGCACGACTACGCCCTGAATCCGCCCGAGGGAATGTTGCTGCCTTCGCTGCAGGCCCACGGCGTGAAGGTCATGTCCATCGGCAAGATCTACGACCTGTACGCCGGGGTCGGGATCGACGAAACTTTTCCTTCCAAGAGCAATGACGAGGGCATGGCCCAGCTGAAGGCCTTGTTGTCCGAACCTGCGGATCAGGATACCCTGCTGCTGCTGAACCTGGTCGACTTCGACATGTTGTGGGGTCATCGGAACGATCCGGCGGGGATGAAGAAGGGGCTGGAAGAGTTCGACCGGTGGCTGGGACCGTTTCTCGAGGGTCTCACTCCGGGAACCCTGTTGTTGATGACCGCGGACCACGGCAACGATCCGACCACCCCGAGCACGGACCATTCCCGGGAACACGTTCCGGTGCTGGCCTATCTTGCGGGCCAGCGAAGCGGCCGGGACCTGGGCACACGCGTAGGTTTCATGGACGTCGCCGCCACCTTTGCCGACTTTTTCGGGAGTCCGGCACCGCGCAAAGGGTCCAGCTTCTGGGCCGACATCAGGAAAGGATCTGTTTCGTGAAAGAAGAATTCCGTCCCTTGGTCAAAGCGGCCTGTGAAGCCCGTCTGAACAGCTACTCTCCCTATTCGACCTTCCGGGTGGGGGCCGCCCTGCTGGCCCGCAGCGGCGCCATTTTTCAGGGTACCAACGTGGAAAACGCCAGCATCGGGCTTTCCATCTGTGCCGAACGCGTGGCTGTCTGCTCGGCGGTTGCCGCCGGGGAAACCGGGTTCACGGCCATCGCCATCTGCGCCGATGGAGCCGAACCCACCCCGCCCTGCGGGGCCTGCCGCCAGTTCCTGCGCGAATTCGGCCCGGACCTGACGGTACTGGTGGCCGGGGATTTGGGACCCCAGGGGCCTGTGCGGGAATTTTCCCTGGGGGATTTGATTCCCCACGCATTCGAAACTTTTGTCGATAATCTTGCCCCGGACCTGGGTGACAAGGGAGGGATGTCGTGAACATCCTGGAAATCATCGAAGCCAAGAAACTGGGCCGGGAACTTACCGACGCTGAGATCGAGTTCGTGGTCACCGGTTTCACCGCGGAGGCTTTTGCTGATTATCAGATGTCGGCTTTTTTGATGGCCGTTTGGTTCCGTGGCATGACCCCCGCCGAAACCGCCTGTCTGACCGGGGCCATGCTCCGCTCCGGCGAGGAATTGGATACCGGCGGCATGTCCGCCCCCACCGCGGACAAACATTCCACCGGAGGCGTGGGGGACAAGGTCAGCCTCCTGCTGGCGCCGCTGGCGGCCGCCTGCGGGTTGAAGGTTCCCATGCTCTCTGGTCGGGGGTTGGGACACACCGGCGGTACCCTGGACAAGCTGGAAGCGATTCCGGGTTACCGGATCCACATGGACAACGACGAGTTCTTGGGTCTGACCGAAAAGGTCGGCTGCGCGATCATAGGGCAGAGCGGTTCCATCGCTCCGGCGGACGGTCGGATCTATGCCCTGCGCGACGTCACCGCCACGGTGGACTGCGTACCTTTGATCACCGCTTCGATCATGTCCAAAAAACTGGCGGCCGGTCCCGGCACCATCGTCATCGACCTGAAAACAGGATCCGGGGCCTTCATGGACGACCTGAACCGCGCTCGGGAACTGGCCACGGCCCTGGTGGCCGTGGGCAAGCTCTACGGGCGCCGTATGTCGGTTGTCTTTTCCGACATGGCCCAGCCCCTGGGCCGGGCGGTGGGCCACGCCAATGAAACCATCGAAGCCTTTGCCGCCTTGCGTCCCGGCGGCCGCGACACGGCTCCCGACGACCTGGTGACCTTGACCGAAGATCTGGTGGGGGAGATGGTCCGAGTGGCCGGTCTCGAGCCCGATCTCAAGGCTGCGCTGGTGCGAGTTCGCGAAGCCTGGACCTCAGGCGGAGCTTTCGAAAATATGTTGGCTTGGGTCAAGGCGCAGGGTGGGGAACTGGATCCGGACCGCGATGACTTCGGTTTGTCGGTCGCCCCCTTGATCATGGAACTGGAGTCACCGGAGTCGGGATATTTGTCCCGAGTCCAATGCCGTCAGGTTGGGTTGTCCCTGGCGGATCTGGGCGGCGCCCGGCTGACCAAGGAAGACCCTTTGGATCTGACAGCCGGAATTGATTTTCTGCCCAAGGTCGGCGACAAACTCTCGCGTGGTGATGTCCTGGCCAGGATCTACGGCACCGACAAGGCCAAGGCCGCCGCCGCTTCTTCAAGGATCCTGTCGGCGCTTACCTTTTCCGAAGCTCCGACTCCCGCCAACGATCTGATCCTGGCCCGCTACGAGTGAGTCCTGGCCTCGGTGAATAAAGGAACCGGGTCTGCCTTCACGTGGTTTTCGCGTATTTGAGCTCCTGGCGAAGCTAAGCGAAAACCACGTGAAGGCAGGCCCGGTTCCTATATTCACCGAGGTCAGAACTCGTCATCATCGCGATCAAGGGTCTGAAAGTCTTTGTCGACCCCTTGGAAATCGTGAAGCTGTCCGCCGTGCAGATCGCAGATGTCCTGGGGGAAATTGTTGGGCAGGAAAACTTCGGACGCGATGGAATCACACTCGCTGGTGGCCAGCATCCCGGATTTCAAACACACCGTTTCTTCGACGATGCCCGGCGGCCGCACAAAGGGTTCGTCCCCCTTCTGGTCGGTGATCTTTCCCATGAAGTCGGCCCAGACCGGCAGCGCCATGCGGGCGCCGGTGGCCCCCTTGCCCATGGGCAGGGCCTGGTCGAAACCCACCCAGACTCCGCCGCAAAAACTGGGGGTGAAGCCACAGAACCAGGCGTTGGTGCTCTCGTTGGTAGTGCCGGTCTTGCCGGCACCGGATTTGGTGAAACCTCGCCACCGGGCGCTGACACCCGTGCCTTCTTTTATAGCCGTGGACAGCAGGTTGGTCATCATGAAGGCCTCGGCCGGTTCCAGAGATTCCCGCTGCTGGATCCGCACCTGGTACAGGATTTCCCCCTGGGCGCTTTCTACCCGCGTGATCAGGTGCTGTTTGACGTAGACACCGTGGTTGGCGAAGGAGCTGTAAGCGGCCACCACCTCACTCAGGGTGACCTCGCCGGAACCAAGAAACAGGGCCGGGACCCGGGGCAGGACGCTGGTGAAACCCAGTTTCTGGGTGTTTTCCAGGACAGGAGCCAATCCGAAATCGAGATAGAGTTTGGCCGTGGGGGTGTTGACGGACCGGCTCAAGGCGTAACGCAGGGTCATGGGGCCCTGGAAACGTCCGCTGAAATTCTTGGGGCGCCAGAGGCTTACACCGGTGTCCAGGACAAAGGGTGTATCCATGAGAATGGAACAGGGGATATAGCCGTTCTGAAGGGCGGTCAGGTAGACGAAGGGTTTGAAGATCGAACCGGGTTGCCGGGAGGCCTGGGTGGTCATGTTCCACTTGTAGTCCTTGAATGAGCGGCCCCCGACCATACCCAGAACGGCGCCGGTCCGGACATCCTCGAGCAGGGCGGCACCCTGAAGGTAGGCGACTTTTTCGGGCGTCTCGTCCACCGCCGTCAGGCTGTCGTAGCGCGCCCTGGTCATGGGGAAATCCCGCTCCGTCTCTTCAGTTACCAGGTGAGTTTCCAGGGCATTTTCCATCCAGAGCTGGTACTGGGGATTGAGGGTCGTCCAGACCTTCAGCCCTTCCTTGTAGAGTCGGGAGGCTCCGTAGTTCTTCTCCAGTTCCTTGCGGACTTCCTCGACAAAGTAGCCGGCGAACCCCGCCGAGGCGCCTATGTCGGCCGACCCGTCCACGGGGTGGACTTCAGTGGCCCCGATGGCCTCGGCTTCGGCCCGCGTCAGGTAGCCGGCGCTGATCATTGTTTCCAGGACCGTGGCCCGCCGCTCGTAGGCGCGGTCCAGATGATTGAAGGGGGAAAACCTTTCGGGCATCTGGATCATGCCCGCGATCATGGCGCTTTCGGCCGGTTCCAGTTCCCAGACATTTTTGCCGAAAAAAACGTGGGAGGCCGCCTGCACACCGTACGATCCCTTGCCCAGATAGATCTGGTTCAGGTACAAGGCGAGGATCTCGTCCTTGGTGTAAATGGATTCGATCTGGGCGGCGACCAGCCACTCCCGGAACTTGCGGGTGATTCTTTTTTGGCTGGGCAACAGCTTGGGAAAAAGGTTCCGGGCCAGCTGCTGGGTCAATGTGCTGCCGCCGGGGCTGCGGCTGGTGGTCAGGTTGATCCAGACCACACCCACCAGGCGCCGCAAATCGATACCGTAATGCTGGTGGAAGCGGCGGTCTTCCACGGATATGACGGCCTGCTGCATGCTGACCGGGATCCGGTTCAAGGGAACGATGGTCCGGTTTTCCGTATAGAATTCGCGCAGGGTGTCTCCGTTGGCGGCGAAGATCACCGTCTTGACCGAGGGCTCGATGGCCTGCAGGGAATCGAGGGAAGGTAGATCGCGGGACAGATACTTCACGCCCAGAAGGGTGCCGCCCAGCGAAATCACGAAGAGAACCAGCAAGGACAGCAGGAGCGTCTTCACCCAGCGCGCCGGAATGGATTTGTTGAGGAATTTTAGCATGTCGGGTCTCGTGCCTCCGTGCCGGTATCCGCGGACCATCTCCCTGCCTGGCAGGTCGACTTGAAACCAACATTAGATCCAGATGTTCCGGAAGTCCACCTCCTTGAATACCGGCTTTTCAGGACCGTGTCCGCACGGCCACGGGGCGGCTGTGTCGTTGGGTCCACCAAACCGACCTTGTGGGAAAGTTGGCAAGCCGCAGAAACGGCTCTCAAAACGTCGTTAGGGACGGTTTGACAAAAAACTGCCAAAAATTGGTTTTTCTCTTTGACTCCAAGCGGTTGTGAGCATAACTTCCGCCGTCTTACCCGTGTCCGAGGCGTAAGGCTTCGCTCGGGTTATTGCTTGTCAGCTAATACTTTCACAAGTTTTGGGTGACAGGGCTGAAGAGGTCAAAAAAAGTCCATTTACTTGTTGACACTGTCTGACCTCTTGAGTATCTTGCTTTCCCCTGCAAAATGGGGACCGACGGCAACGACTGTTCGGTTCAGTTCTTTGACAACAGAATAGCGTGCGATGGCCCGAATGCAATTCCGAGTCATCCTGGAAAATGGGACCTGTCTTCGGACAGGCCGCAGTTTCCGCAGATGACTGTTTTGATTGCGAAGAACAGGAACATTTCCTGTTGTTATATATTGACAACGGAGAGTTTGATCCTGGCTCAGAACGAACACTGGCGGCATGGATTAGGCATGCAAGTCGAACGAGAAAGCTCCCTTCGGGGAGCGAGTACAGTGGCGAACGGGTGAGTAACGGGTGGAAAACCTGCCCTTCAATGGGGGATAACA
>CBDUDB010000004.1:0-42423 GCA_965365795.1 uncultured bacterium
TCATATTGGTCAGGATTTCCCGGATCCGTTCATCGGAGGGGTTGCTGGCCTTCCCAGTTTCATCCATGGGTTCTCCTGTCTATTGGGCCGGTTTAAGGTCAATCAGGGTGAAAATCCAAGTGTATTCAGGAAATCTATCGTTCCGGGGCCAAGTTGTAAACAAGGGAGAGTACTCCGGTTGCCCCCATGGAATATATCCGAACTTAAATAAATAGCTTTAAAAATCATAGGATTTCGGTTACACTCAAGCAGTGGTGTTTCGCTCAATGCCTATTGAAGTTACATCTGGTTGAATTTTTTGAGGGTCTTTTTCGGGCGAAATTTCTGCTTTCGGGGGGAGAATGTCATGATTTGGGAACGATTTGGTGTTTTTCGAACTGTCCGCTGGTTTTGTTTCCTTGTCGCCATCCTGTTCTTCACGATTTTCTGGCCAAAGAGTCCGTCCCTCGCCCTGGCTCAGGAAGTATTCGTGGATCCATCCTTCAGTCAGCCTGTGGAGTTTGTCTTTACTGTTGATATCGCCATCGACTGCGCCGGACTTCCGGTCAAGGGGGTGGAGGTTGTGCTGACTTTCGACCCTCTGTTGCTAAACCTTGAGGCCATATCACCGGGTCCCTGGTACACGGAATACGGCCAGGATTTTTATTTCTTCGATTACACCTCCGTCGTTCCACAGGGCACGATCCATTTCGCGAGTTCGGTGCTCGAGGGCACCAACGACCAGTCATCGACCATAGCGGTCTGTCATTTCACCGCTTCAGGCTATGGCATGACGCCTTTGATATTCCAGGAGGTGGACGTGCGTGATATTAACAACGTGGATCTGGGATTCGGCCACAGTGAGGGGGACATGATCTTCCTCGGCCCCACGGTTCCGGTGACCGCCTCTTCGTTCGGCGCGCTCAAGGTCCTGTTCCGGTAGTTTCCCCAATATGCCGAGGCGGGCCCACCGGCCCGCCTTTTTTTCTGGGCTTCGAACATTCCATGCCTTATCCTCGCTGAATAGTCATTCATTCAGGCTTCCGGGCGCGTAAATCCGCCCGGCCCATCGGCGAAGGAAGGGGTCAGCGTGAGTCCGGTTTTCATGTCCATCCTCCTGTTCCTGTCCCTGTCCATGTTCATCAACACCATGGCCGATCGTTACTGGCTCATGCGGGCCGGTGAATTCGCCAACTATTTCGATAGGCCCTGGGATCGCTTCAAATCCCTCATGGTCCTTGGTTTCGGCCAGAAACGGCTGCTGTACAAGCGGTGGGCCGGCCTGATGCACGTGACGATCTTTTTCGGATTTCTGGTGGTGTTTACCCGCACGGTGACCCTGATGGGCCGGGGCTTTGATCCCGAATTCAACTTGCCGTTGCTGGGTGGGGGCCTGGGCCTGGCCTATGCCTTTATCAAGGACACCTTCGCCATCCTGGTGTTGCTGGCGGTCCTGTACGCCATCTGGCGCCGGTTGGTGGTCAAGCCGAGCCGCCTGCACCTGAGTTTTGAGGCGGTGCTGGTCTTGTTGTGGATCGCCGCCCTGATGGTGACCGACTTCCTGGCCGACGCGGCCCTGTTCATCCAGCATCCCGATCACGCGGAACGGGGCTGGGCCTGGATGTCGACTATTATGGCCGGAGTTTTTACCGGCCGGCCTGAATCCGTGGTCGCGGCCTGGGGCCAGGCCATGTTCTGGGTGCATGTCGTTTTGCTGCTGGCTTTCCTGAATTTCCTGCCCTTCGGCAAACACTTCCATGTCATCACCGCCCTGCCGGCGGTTTACCTCAGGCGTCTGACCCCCACTGCAGCCCTGGAGAAGATGGATTTCGAGGGCCGCGAGGTGTTCGGCGTCGGCCGTCTGGAAGACTTTACCTGGCGGCGTTTTCTGGACATGTACACCTGTACCGAGTGTGGACGTTGTGACGAGATGTGTCCGGCCAACCTGACGGACAAACCGCTCAAACCTCGGTCCATCATCATCAACGAGAGGGATCAGGCCTACGAGATGGCCGACCACCTGGTCGCCGTGGGCAAGCTCAAGGCGCGGGGAAAAACCGCCGAGGCCGCCGCCGCGGTCGAGGCCATGACCCGGCCGGCCTTGATCGGCGCGGTCAATGACGAAGAGGCCATCTGGGCCTGCACGACCTGTGGTTGGTGCGTGGACAGTTGTCCGGTCCTGATCGATCACATCCCCAACATCATCGACCAGCGGCGCTACCTGACCATGATGGAAGCCAAGGTTCCCTCGGTTCTGCAGGGAGCGCTCAAGGGCCTGGAAAACAACAGCAACCCCTGGAACGCCAGTGCGGCGGGACGGGAAGACTGGATAGGGGATCTGGATGTGCCCCGCCTGCGGGACAAGGGGCAGGCGGACTACCTGCTGTTCGTCGGCTGCGCGGGCAGCTTCGACAGCCGCAATTCCGATGTGTTGCGGGCCCTGTGCACCTTGTTGAACAAGGCCGAGGTCGATTTCGCCGTGCTGGGAACCGAAGAGCTCTGCTGCGGCGACCCGGCCCGCCGGGTGGGCCATGAATACCTGTTCCAGATGCAGGCGCCGGCCAACATCGCCACCTTCCAGAAATACAAGGTGGGTAAGGTTCTGACCGCGTGCCCGCACTGCTTCAACATGATCGCCAACGAGTATCCCGACTTCGGCCTCGAAGGGGTCGAGGTCATGCATCACGGCCAGTTGCTGACCGAGCTCGTCCAGCAGGGGCGCTTGAAACTGAAGGGCGGCGAAAAGGTGGCCGTCACTTATCATGACTCCTGCTACCTCGGCCGTCACAACGGCATCTACGAGGCGCCGCGGGAAGTCCTGGCCGCTATCGACGGCATCGAACAACGTGAGATGTCCCGCAACCGGCGCGAAGGTTTCTGCTGCGGAGCCGGGGGCGGCCGCATGTTCATGGAAGAAGATCTGGGCACGCGCATCAACCACAACCGGATAGAAGAAGTCGCCGCCACCGGGGCGGCCGAGGTCTGCACTGCCTGCCCCTTCTGCCTGACCATGCTCGGCGACGCCATCAAGGAGACCGACCGCAGTGATAACCTGATCGCGCGTGACATCGCCGAGGTGATGCTCGAACATCTGGCGTGATCACGCCTAATACACTGGGGAACCGGGTAGGCGCCATTGGTTGCAAATACCCGGTTCTTCTGTTATAGACAGCATGATGGAGCTACCCCGGCCCCCGTCGAAAAATGGGCCTTTCCTCTCCGGCGTTGCCGGTGTTTCCGCCTCAGGAGGATGAACATGAGCGCCCCGAACCCCGTTCGGTCCACCGAGCGTCTCGACCGGATTTGGAGCCGAGGAAAGGAATTCCTCGGGACGGAACTTCCCATCATGTGCGGCGCCATGACCTGGATCAGTGATCCCAATCTTGTTTCGCTGATGAGCAATCTGGGCGCCTTCGGGGTCCTGGCGGCGGGGAACATGCCGCCGGAGCTGTTTGCCGAGTACATCGATCAAACCCGCGAACTAACCGACCGGCCTTTTGCCGGCAACGTCATCACCATCGCTCCCAACTACCAGGCGCATCTCGACATCCTCTGTGAGAAAAAGGTTGGACACATCGTTTTCGCCGGGTCGCTGCCGCGCGGGTCCGAAGTGAAGCAGGCCAAGGAAAGCGGCGCCAAGGTGCTGTGTTTCGCCTCGACCGATAGCATCGCCAAGCGGATGATCAGCTACGGGGCGGACGGACTGATCCTGGAGGGCAGCGAGGCCGGTGGCCATATCGGCCACGTATCGACCATCGTGCTGCTCCAGGAAATCCTTTTCAAATTCCCCGAGGTTCCCATTTTCGTTGCCGGCGGCATCGCCACCGGGAAGATGATCACCCACCTGACGCTGATGGGGGCCGCGGGGGCCCAGATGGGCACCCGGTTCGTCCTGGCCGAGGAATGCAACGCGCACCCGAAGTTCAAGGACGTGTTCATCAAGGCACGCTCCCGGGAGGCCATTTCGACTCCCCAGTACAGTGTCAAGCTGCCGGTGGTGTCAGTGCGGGCGTTGAACAACCACGCCATGACCCACTTTGGGGAATTGCAATTTGAACTGTTGGGCAAGCTCAATGAGGGCGAATTAACTCGCCAGGACGCCCAGTTCAAGGTCGAGGAATACTGGGTGGGATCGTTGCGGAACGCCGCGGTGGACGGCGATGTGGAGCACGGTTCGCTGATGGCCGGCCAGTCAGTCGGAATCGTCAAGAAGGTCCAACCCTTGCGGGATATCCTACAGGAACTGGTGGACGAGGCCGACCAGGGCCTGGCCGAAGTCCAGAAGCGGCTGGGCGTCTGAAAGAGGGTTTCCGGCTTTCCCCAAGGGGAACCCCTGCGATTTCGGGAATAGTCCCGTGGTGGCATCAAAATTGTTAGGACGGTGGGGCCCCTCCATGCCGGACTGGGTCCGGATGGGGTTGGAAATTCGTTGTATCCAACCCGGACACCACTTTCTTCGGAGAATCCGTCATGCCACGAACCAAAATTTTTCAGATTCCGGCTCTGAGCCTGATTTTTTCGCTGGGTCTGATCCCAGTGCTTCTGACCGGGATCTCCCTGGCGGAAATCAACTCCAAGGTTGACGGCCAGACCCTGATCGCCTCTGAGCCCCTGGATCCCGCCTCCTACATCAACTACAGCCGGTTCCTGGTGCGGATAGGGGAACTGAAGGAGGCCCAGGAGGTCCTGGAAACCGGTCGTAACAAGGCCAACACTTCCTCCAATCTCCTGGTTGAGCTGGCGACCGTATACGAAGCGCGGGGCCGCATGTCCAAAGCCCAGTCCGCTGCTCGCGATGCGGTGAGCCTGGACCCCGAGAACATGGACGCCCATATCCGCCTGGGGGAAGTCCATTTCAGGATGGGCTCCCAAAAGGCCGGTGTGGAGTGTTATCGCCGTGCCCTTGATCTGGAACCGATGGATGCCCTGGCTCGGGTTCGTCTGGTCAACGGTCTGATGGATATGGGAGAAACGACCGAAGCCGAGGATCTGTGTCTGCAGTTCATCTCCTCGGACCCGGACAATCCGGACCTGTGGCTGGCCGTGGGCCGGTCCTTCGAAAAGCAGGGCAAGAACAAGGAAGCCTTCACCACCTATGGCCAGGTGTTGAGCCTCGACCCCACCGAAGCCGAGGCCTACGCGCGTCAGGGGCGCCTGTTCTGCCGGTTCGGTCAGTTCGAAGCCGCCGAGGATGCCTGCCGCAAGGCCCTTTCTTTGGACCCGGATAACCTGGTGGGCCACGCCTACCTGGGAATTGCCTGCAGTTACCTTGACAATGGCAAGGATGCCCGCAAGCACGCCCGGATCGCTGAAGCCGGCGGAATGAACATGGGCTCGGTCTGGGAGAAGTTGGGGAAATAGGCCCTCAGACCCCCTGAATCACCCCCTGGAGCCGTTTTTATCTAAGTGCCCGTGGACTTGTGAAATCCACGGGCACTTTTTTGTGATATCCGGGTTTCACCCTTTTGCTTGTCCGTCCCAGGGGATCGGGTGTAGTCTCCAGGCGCTGGATGCCGTCGTTCCGTCATTTTTTCACTGGCCGGGGAGAAAACCGTCATGAACAAATACGTACGCACTGCCTGTCTCTTAACCCTGCTCAGCCTTCTTGTCCTGATGTTGCCGCTGACCGCCGGTGCCATTGTCGAGCCCGGCACCGAAATGGAATACGAAGACACGGTGACCCTCGAAGCCGATGGTGCCAGCCACACCCTGACCGTCACCGGGGTCGGCCTGCGGGAAAAGACCTTCATGAAGGTGAACGTCTATGTCATCGTTTCCTATCTGATCGAAGGCACCAAGCTCGAAGGGGAAGACCAGGGCGTGGCCCTGTTGAGCCTGGATGCGCCCAAGATGATCAAGATGGATCTGGTGCGGGGCTTCAGCCGCGAAAAACTCTGCAATGCTTTCAAGGATGTCATCGAGGAGAATTACGATGACATGTCGGCCTTCTCGACCGATATGGATTCCTTCCTCGAATATTTCACCGCGGACGCGCAGGATGGGGACGAACTGGTCTTCACCTATCTGCCCGGATTGGGGCTGAAGACGGTCCTGAACGGCGAGAAAAAAGGTGTCATCCAGAACTTCGAGTTCGCCAAGGCTCTGTGGACGGTGTGGTTCGGCCAGGAACCCGCCAGCGACAGTCTGAAGGAAGATCTGCTGTCCCGGGTCACCTCCTGACCTGTTGGCCGTATAGCAAACCAGCCGCCGCGGCCCGTGCCGCGGCGGCTGGTTTTTTCAGTGCCCACCCTGGCTTGGAAAAACGAGTGCGGGTCAGCTTCTGATCTTGCCGATTTCGTCCGTCAATACCGGCACGATATCGAACAGATCGGCCACGACGCCATAGTCAGCCACCTTGAAGATGGGGGCGTTGGCGTCCTTGTTGATGGCCACGATGCACTTGCTGCTGCTCATCCCGGCCAGGTGCTGGATGGCCCCGCTGATGCCGCAGGCGATGTACAGATTGGGTCCGACGGTCTTACCCGTCTGGCCGACCTGGTGGGAATAATCGACCCAGCCGGCATCGACGATGGCCCGGCTGGCGCCGGCGGCCGCGCCCAGGGAGTCGGCCAGCTTCTCGATCAACGCGTAATTTTCCGGACCCTTGATGCCCCGGCCGCCGGAGACGATGGCTTCGGCCTCGGTCAGTTCCACCTTGCCGCCCGCGCCGGCTTCGATGCTTTTCACGACAGCCTTGGCATCGATCCCGGCAACGCCCGCGTCAAAGGTTTCGCCGGCCGCGGGAGCGGATTTTTCCTCGAGGATGAAGGCGTTGGGCCGGATGCCCACCACGGCCATGGCCGTCTTGGGCGCCACGTCCGCGAAACACTTGCCGGCAAAAATAGGCCGGCGTACTTCCCAGCCGCCTTCGTACTTGAGCCCGATCGCGTCGCTGATGCAGGCGCAATCCAGCTTGGCCGCGACCTTGGGACCGAGATCCTTGCCCATGGCCGTCGAGCCGATCAGCAGGATGTCGCAGCCGGCGCCCTTGCAGAAGGACGCCAGGGCGGTCCCGTAAAATTCACTGTTGTAGATCTTGAACTCGTCGCCGGTGGCGGAATAGAGCTTGTCGGCCCCGTATTTTCCGGCTTCGGCGGTCGCGGCGGCCGGGTCGTCTCCCAGGAAAACGCCCCACACTTCGCCGCCGGCGGCGTCGGCTATCCGGCGGGCTTCACTCATCATCTGCCAGGCGACCTTCTTGATGGCGCCGTCCCGCTGTTCGATGAATACGGCAATGTTCGGCATGTCATAACTCCCCTCGGCCTTGAGGCCGGGTTAAAAAGCAGGTCGTCAGATCACCTTGGCTTCCTCGTGAAGCAGGCGGGCCAGTTCCTTGGCGGCGGCGGCCGGTTCATCGGCCTCGACCAGTTTGCATTCGGCCCGCGCCGGCGGCGGGGAGTAGAGCTTGACCTCGACCAGGCTGGCCGGGACCTCGATGCCCAGGTCCGCGCAGGTCAACGTCTCGCTGGGTTTCGATCCGGCCTTCATGATATTGGGCAAGCTCGGCAGGCGGGGCTCGTTCAAGCCCTTCTGGCAGGTCAGCACCGCGGGTAAGTCGGCGGTGACGATTTCCTTGCCGCCTTCGATTTCACGATGGGCGGTCAGGGAGCCGTCGCCCATCTCCAGGGCGGTGATGGTCGCGACATGGGGCAGGCCCAACTTGTCGGCGACCATGATGCCGATCTGTCCACTGTCGTCGTCAATGGCCTTGATGCCGAACAGGATCAGATCGAAGGAATCACGTTTCAAGGCGGCGACCAGCACGTTGGCCAGGGCGGATTCGTCGGCCCCGTCCAGGGCAGGATCGGTGATGATCACGGCCTTGTCGCAGCCCACGGCCAGGCAGTCCTTCTTGATGGTTTCCATGACGGTGGCCGGGCCGATGGTGATGGCCGTGACCTCCACCTCGCCGCCGGCTTCCTTGATCTTGACGGCCTCCTCGACGGCGTAGGCGTCATAGGGATTCAGAACCCGGGTGAAACCGGATTCATCCAGCTGGGCGGCGGGCGCTGCCAGATTGATCCTGGTTTCCGAATCGGGAACCTGTTTCACACATACGGCTATCTTCATGATTCCTCCCGGGGGCCGTTTCGAAGCCCCTCTCGGTTGAGAAAAGAAGGATGGGGAATTCGTTGCCCCCATAATAAAAGGTGGAATTGCGGCCGTCAAACCGTCAAAAAACGTGTTTGCCCTTGCCATAAAAGGGAATTGCGGGAATCTTTGGTGATTGATGTGCGTAGGAAACCCTGCCGCCGGCCGAGCCGGCCATTATTTTCCGCAGCCAGGAATACCGAAGGGATTTGTGCGAGATGACCAGGTATCGAACTACCGACCGTTGGGGAATATTCACGGTTCTGGGGCCTCTTGTTTGCCTCCTGGTTCTGGGCAGTGGTGGTTGTGGGGATTCCGGTGGTGATCAGGCCACCTCAGGCGGCAACGCTCAGGGGCACAGGGGCGGTCAACACGGCCCCGGCAACCCGGCCGGAAAACGGCCCAGCCAGCCGGCCATTCCCGTGGCGGTGACCAGCTCGTTCAGCGGGTCCATCTCCAGTTATTACCGGGCCACCGCAACGCTCGAAGCCGAAAAGGAGGCCCAGATCCTGGCCCGAGTGACCGGGGTGGTGGAATCCATTCTCGCCGAGGAGGGGGACCTTGTGGCGGTGGGCGCTCCGCTGCTGAAGGTGGATAACGACGAATACCGCTTCCGCCTGGAGCAGGCCGCCGCGACCACCGTCAATCTGCGTTCCCGTTTTGATCGCATGGAACAGATGAAGCAGGAAGAACTGGTCACCGAAGAGGAATTCCAGGCCGTCCGCAGCGAACTGGCCAGCGCCGAAGCCGCTGAGGGATTGGCACGTCTGTCTCTTTCCTACACGACCGTGACCGCTCCGTTTGGAGGCCGGGTCACGGGCCGGCTGGTCGACTTGGGCCAGAACCTTACCTCGGGCGATCCGGTTATGATCATGGCCGATTTTGATCCCCTGTTGGCGCGGGTCCACGTGCCCAGCCGCGAATTCAACAAACTCCAGCAGAACCAGGCGGTCAATCTGGTCCTGGACAGCAGCGGTGCGAAGCTGGAAGGACGGATCAAACTGATCAGCCCCATCATCGACCCTACCAGTGGGACCATCAAGATCACCATCGAGGTTCCCGGTTACCCTGCCGGAACCCGGCCGGGGGATTTTGCCCAGGTGCAGATCGTGACCGAAAAACGGGACGACGTGGTTCTGGTGCCCCGCATTGCCGTGCTGACGGACAAAGGTGAGACCGTGGTCTACACTCTGGCCGAGGGTGAAGAACCCACCGCCGAACGCCGGGTGGTCGAAGTGGGCTTCACCGACGACGACCACGCCCAGATATTGACCGGTCTGGCCAGTGGTGACCAGGTTGTCGTCAAGGGCCAGCGGTCCCTCAAGAACGGTTCCCCGTTGAAAATTCTCGCCGATGAACCGGGGGCGGGCCGCTGATGCAGGCCATCGTCAGTCTGGCCGTACGCCGGCGTGTCAGTGTGATCATGGCCGCTCTGGCCGTCATGGCCTTCGGTCTGGTCGGGTACAACCGTCTTTCCCTTGAGCTGTTCCCGGACATCACCTATCCCTCCATCACGGTTCAGACCGAGTTTCCGGACACCGCACCCCAGGAAGTGGAAAATCTGATCACCCGTCCGGTCGAGGAGGCCGTCGGTGTGCTGCGCGGCCTGCAGACCATCCACTCGGTGTCGCGGGCGGGCCTGTCCGAGGTCACCCTGGAGTTCGAGTGGGGCTCGGACATGGACCTGCTGTCCATGGAAGTTCGGGAGATGCTCGACCGGCTCATCATGCCCGACGAAGCCACCGACCCGGTGGTCCTGCGCTTCGATCCCAGCCTGGATCCCATCATCAGAATGGCGCTGGCCGGTGCCGACGACCTGACCACCCTGCGTAGCCTGGCCGACCGGCAGATCAAGCAGGATTTCGAAACGGTCAAGGGCGTGGCCGCCGCTGGTATCAAGGGCGGTCTCGAAGAGGAGATCCAGATTGAAGTCGATCAGGAACGGCTGGCGGCTCTGGGCATCCCCATCGACCGCATTCGTCAGGTGGTGGGCGTCAGCAACGTGAACCTGCCCGGCGGCGCGCTGCGCGGCCAGGACAGCCAGTATCTCATCCGGACCATCAACGAGTTCCAGGACATCGATGAGATCGCCGACCTGATCATCGCCCACGCCGCCGGCGCCTCGGTCAGGTTGCGGGATGTGGCCGAAGTGAGCTGGGGTAGCAAGGAGCGGGAAGAGATCACGCGGGTGAACGGGCGTGAGTCGGTGGAGATCTCCCTGTTCAAGGAAGGTGACGCCAACACGGTGACCGTGGCCCGGCGCCTGCGGGACAGGATCGCCGAATGGCAGGACGGCAAGTTGCCCGCAGAGGCTTCATTGACCGTGTTGTTTGATCAGTCCCAGTTCATCCAGCAGGCCGTGGACGAAGTGCGCAACGCCGCCTTGATCGGCGGGGTGCTGGCGATCATCGTCCTGTTCCTTTTTCTACGGGATCTTCGCAGCACCCTGATCATCGCCACTTCGATTCCCATTTCGGTCATCGCCACGTTCATCGCCATGTACAAGATGGATATCTCCCTGAACATCATGTCCCTGGGCGGGCTTACCCTGGGCATCGGCATGCTGGTGGACAATTCGATCGTGGTGCTGGAGTCCATCTTCCGCAAGCGGAAGGACGGCCAGTCGTTGTTCGCCGCGGCGGTGAACGGGACCACTGAAGTCGGTGGAGCGGTCGTGGCTTCGACCCTGACCACCGTGGCCGTGTTTTTGCCCATCGTTTTTGTCGAGGGCGTGGCCGGCCAGCTTTTCCGGGACCAGGCCCTGACCGTGACCTTCAGCATCCTGGCCTCCCTGCTGGTGGCCGTGACCATGATTCCCATGCTGAGCGCCGCGGGGTGCAAGCTGCCCCGGGCCGACCGGGTGGCCGCGGCTCTGGCCTCATCAACCGACAATTCCCCCGAGGATGAACGGGCCCCGGTCCTGACGCTGGGCTGGTTCTCGAATCTTTATGACCGGCTGCTCAAGGGCGCCTTGCGGTTCCGGTTCATGACCCTGGCCATCGGCTTCGCCCTTTTCTTCGCGGCCCTGTGGGCGACCGGACGGCTGGGCACCGAGCTCATTCCCCAGCTCAGCGAAGGGGAGTTCTTTTTCGAGGTCAAGCTCCCCGAGGGTTCGTCCCTGGCGGCCACGGATCGATCGGTCAAGTTGATGGAGACGGCCGCCGGTGCCGAAACGGCCGTGGACCGTTACTACGCGACCATCGGCAGCCGCCTGGTGTCCGGCGGCATGTCCCTTAACACCAAGGCCGAAAATTTGGGTCAGCTGAATCTGGTGATGAAAGACCGGGCCGACAGCGATAGCGAACTGGCGGTCGCCGAACGATTACGCCAAGAATTCGTGTCCATGCCCGATCTGGAAATCAAGTTCGGCCGTCCGTCCTACTTCAGCTTGAAGACCCCGGTCGAGGTTCTGATCTTCGGGGACGATCTGGACCTTTTGCGCTCCACCTCCCTGGACCTGGTCGGCCGTCTGAACTCCGTTGCGGGCCTGGTGGACGTCCGGTCATCCCTGGAAGCGGGCAACCCCGAACTCCAGGTCGTTTTTAATCGGGAGCGCCTGGCGGCGCTGGGTCTGGACATGGGCGTGCTTTCGGAAACCCTCAAAAACCGCGTTCTGGGGGTGGTCCCCACACGGTTCAAAGAGCAGGACCGCCAGATCGATATCCGCATCCGCAATCTGGAAAAACATCGGCAGTCGGTCAGTGATGTGCGCAACCTCGTGTTGCCCGGCCCGGACGGGGAGCCCATTCGGCTGCTGTCCGTGGCCAGCGTCACCGAAGACCGCGGGCCCGCGGAGATTCACCGGTTGCAGCAGCAAAGGGCCGCGGTGGTGTCGGCCAATCTGGCCGGGCGCAGCCTCGGAGCCGCCATCGCCGACGTGCAGCAAGTCGTCGACTCGATGCCCCGCACGGCCGGCCTGACCACCGATCTGGGTGGGCAGAACAAGGAGATGCAAGTCAGTTTCCGCTCCCTGCGGTTCGCCATCGGCCTGGCCATCTTCCTGGTCTACCTGGTCATGGCCGCCACCTTCGAATCGTTCCTGCACCCGTTTCTGGTTCTGGGCACTATCCCCTTGGCGCTGGTCGGCGTGGTGGCCGGACTGTTGGCGACTTCGACCCCGATCACCGTCATTGTGCTGATCGGCACCGTGATGCTCGTGGGCATCGTGGTCAACAACGCCATCGTACTGATCGACACCATCAATCGCCTGCGCCGGAACGGGATGGCCAAACGCGAGGCTGTGATCCGGGCCGGACACGTCAGACTGCGGCCGATCCTGATGACCACCCTGACGACCATCCTCGGCCTGATGCCCATGGCTTTGGCCTGGGGCGAGGGCGCCGAGTTGCGGTCGCCGTTGGCCATCACCGTGGCCAGCGGCCTGGCGCTGAGCACCCTGTTGACCCTGGTGGTCATTCCCGCCGCCTACAGCGTGGTGCCGTCTCGAGTGGGCGAAGAAAGTTGAGAGGAACAGAGGCATGACGCTTCCCGAACTGGCCATCAAACGACCGGTCACCACCCTGATGGTGCTGGTGAGCATCGTGGTGCTCGGCGTGGTGGCCCTGAGCCGTCTGCCCTTGGCCTTCATGCCGGATATCGTCGAACCCGAACTCTTCATCAACCTGCCCTACGACAACGCTTCTCCCGAACAGGTCGAGCGCATGATCGTGCGTCCGGTGGAGGACGTGGTGGGCAGCGTCCGCGGCTTGCAGACCATGTGGTCGCGCTGCGGCAGCGACGGCGGTCGTATCCGCCTGGAATTCAGCTGGGATACCGACATGCACCTGGCGCGGGTGGAGGTATGGGAGCGCATCGACCGCATCCGGGGTGAATTGCCCGAGGACATCGGGGACATCCAGGTTTCCACCAACTGGGACTCCCGCGACGCGGACAGTCCCATTATCGAGGGCCGCCTCAGTTCCCCGCGCGATCTCAGCGAAAGTTACGATCTGCTGGAACGGAAGATCATCCGGCCTCTGGAAAGGGTGCCGGGGGTGGCCCAGGTGCGCCTGGATGGAGTGAATCCTCGCGAGGTTCGGGTCAACCTGCGGGTAGCGGATCTCGAACTGCACGGCATCGACGTCCGGGATGTGGCGCAGGCCTTGCGCGCGGGAAATTTCGACCAGTCCCTGGGCAAGATCACCCACGAAGATTCCCGCTGGACTCTGCGAACCCTGGCCACCTTCGGATCGGTGGAGGAAATCGGCCGTTTGCCCCTGCGCGCCGACGGCCTGCGTCTGACCGATGTGGCGGACGTCGTCTACCAGGAGCCGCCCCTGGAATACGGCCGGCACCTGGACGGGGATTTTGCCATCGGGGTGACCGTGAGTCAGGAATCCAAGGCCAACACGGTGGAAGTCTGCGATGAACTCGAAGCGGCCATCGCGCAGATGAACCAAGATCCCGAATTGGAGGGCGTCAACTTCCTGATCTGGTTCAGCCAGGGTCAAGAAATCCGCAAAACCCTGCGCGATCTGGCCTTCACGGGGATCTTCGGTTCCCTGCTGGCTTCGGTGGTGCTGTTCGGATTTCTCCGTCGCGTTTCGACCACGCTGGTAGCCGTGAGCTGCATTCCGTTTTCGCTGATCGTGACCTGCGGCATCGTCTGGGCCCAGGGCCGGTCGCTCAACACCCTGACGTTGCTCGGGCTTATCGTGGGCATCGGCATGTTGGTGGACAACGCCGTGGTGGTGATGGAGAACATTTTCCGCCACCGCGAAATGGGGGTCGACCGCAAGACGGCCGCCCGTCGGGGCGCCCGCGAAGTCACCACCGCGGTGGTGGCGGCGACCCTGACTTCGGTCATCGTCTTCATCCCCCTTATTTTCAACAAGCCCAGCGAGATGAATCTCTACCTCAAGGAACTGGGCATCACCGTCTGTTTTACTTTGCTGGCGTCCCTGTTCATCAGCCAGACTCTCATACCGCTGGCCACCTCGTGGTATATCAAGTCGAAGCCTCGGCCCAAGGGCAAGATCATGACCTGGATGGAGGATGGCTACGGGCGCCTGTTGTCATTCAGTCTCCGCCGCCGCTGGCTCAGCCCGGTGGTTGGGCTGGTGGTTATCGGTTCGGCAGTGTTCCCCTTCCAGAACGTCGATATGAATTTCGACACCAGCCAGGCCGAGCTTTTTGTCCAGGTGCGTTACGAGTTCAGTGAGGAAATGAGCCTGGACCGCAAGGAGGAATTCGTCACCCGTGTCGAAAAGGTCCTCGAGCCTCATCGCCAGGAGATGATGGCCCGCTCGATCTACAGCTTCTGGAGCGACCGGTTTACCCTGACCAGGGTCTACCTGGAGGAAGGGCAGGCCAACGATGAAAACATCAACAAGGTGCGCAACACCCTGCGCGAACTTCTGCCCGAAATTGCCGGCGTCCAGCTGAGTGTCCAGGAAAGCAACCAGGGCTGGCGACGCCACCGGGGGCGTGACCGGGTGGCTTTCCAGGTCGTCGGCGAGGATACCGAGGTCCTGATGCAACTGGCCGAAGCGGCCATCTTGAAAGTCGAGACAATCCCGGGTCTGATCGACGTGGAAACGCGCCACGCCGAAGCTCAGCAGGAACTGCACATCGAGCCGGACCGGGACCTGGCCAATCGGTATGACATCACCCCGGAACAGGTTTCGCAGGTGGTGGGATTGACCTATCGTGGCCGGCGGTTGCAGCGCTTCCGGACTCCGGATGGGGAACGGGAAATGCGCCTGACTTTGGACGAGCAAGATGTCGAAAGCCTGGATCAGTTGCAGAATCTGGTCATGCACACCCCCGAAGGACAGAAGGTGCCTTTGGCCGCGGTGGCGGACATGAACCAGCGCCCGGGTCGCGAGCACATCCAGCGGGATAACCGTTTGACCAGCGTCTGGGTCACCGCCCGCTACAATGACGGAACCCGGGAGCAGTACATCCCCCTGGTGAAACAGGCCCTGGCCGAAATGGAATTTCCCTACGGTTACCGCTGGACCTTCGGGCAGTGGGAGTCTCGCCAGAAGGAACAGTCGAAGGAATTTCTCACCAACCTGCTGTTGGCGTTGATGCTGGTATTTGTGGTGATGGCCGGGTTGTTCGAATCGGTGCGGCAGGCCCTGGCGCTCATGGTGTCATTGCCTTTCGCCCTGGCCGGCGCCATCTGGGTTCTATATGCCACCGGCACGTCCTTTGACCAACCGGCCGCCATTGGTGTGCTGCTGTTGATCGGCATCGTGGTCAACAACGGCATTGTCATGCTCGAGCACATCAATCAGTATCGGCGCGAGGGCATGGACCGCACCGAAGCCATGCTGCGCGGCGGCCGCGAGCGGTTGCGGCCCATCCTGATGACGGCGGTGACCACCTTGATCGGCCTGGTTCCCATCGTGGTGCAAAAGCCTTCCCTGGGAGGCGTCTACTACTACTCCATGGCCCTGGTGATCATGGGCGGGCTGTTCGTGAGCGCGTTCATGACATCGGTTCTCCTGCCCACCACCGCCACTCTGGCCGAGGATGTGTTCGGGGCCTTCGGCCGCCTCCCCGGGAAGCTGGCCGGCAGGCGCAAGAGGAAATCGGGTTTTTCAGTCAACGGTTAAGATTTCCGGAGCAGAAGCCATGCCTGACAACTTCGATCTCATCGTGATCGGCGCGGGACCGGGAGGGTATGTGGCCGCCCGGAGGGGCGCCCAGCTGGGCTTGAAAACCGCCCTGGTGGAAAAGGAAACCCGCCTGGGTGGGACTTGCCTGTTGCGCGGGTGCATCCCCACCAAAGCATTGATTCACGCCGCCGAGGTCTGGAACCTCTGCCGAGCCGGCGCGCGTACTTTCGGCGTCAGTGTCGAGGGCGCGACCTTCGACTGGGCCCGGGTGCGCAAGCGCGTGCAGATGGCCACGACCAAGGGCTCCAAGGGCGTCGACCTGTTGATGAAATCTGCGGGCGTAACCGTCATCCAGGGTACCGGGCGGTTGGACGGCCCCGGCCGTGTTCAGGTCACCGGGCCAGAGGGCCGGCAGAGTCTGACGGCGGCGAAAATCATCCTGGCCACCGGATCCTACGCCGCCGGATTACCAGGGATTTCTCCCGATGGAAATCAAATCCTGACCAGCGATCACCTGCTGGAGATTGATCATGTCCCGGCCTCCCTGACCGTCCTAGGTGCGGGCGCCGTCGGTGTCGAGCTGGCGTGCATCATGCAGAGTTTCGGGTGCAAGGTCACCCTGGTGGAACTGCTGGATCGAGTGCTTCCGCTGGAAGATCCCGATTGCAGCGAAGTTGTTGAGAAGGCCCTGAAGCGTCAGGGGATGGTCGTGCGTACCGGGTGTCAGGCTGGGGAGTTGGAAACCACGGCCAGCGGAGTTAAGTGTACCCTGAAGAAAGTGACCTCCGGGACAAGCGAAGAAGTTGAATCCGAAGGCCTTCTGGTCGCCGTGGGGCGGCGCCCGGCTACGAAGGACCTGGGCCTGGCTACGGTGGGCGTGAAGCGGGACAAGCGCGGTTTCATCCAGACCGACGGTTTCATGGAAACCACAACAGCTGGTCTGTATGCGATCGGCGATATCGTGCCCACGCAGCAACTGGCCCATGTGGCCAGCCACGAAGCCCTGATAGCCGCCGGTCACGCCGCCGGACAGACCGTGCACCCGCTAAGGTATAACCGGGTTCCCTCGTGCACCTACAGCAGCCCCGAGGTGGCATCGATCGGTTTGACGGAGACCGCGGCCGCGGAGGCGGGCTATCTGGTGCGGACCGGCCGGTTTCCCTTTTCAGCCCTGGGCAAGGCGTCCATACTCAACGAGCCCCACGGGTTCGTCAAGGTGGTCAGCGAGGTGGATTCCGGGGAGGTTCTGGGTGTGCACATGGTGGGTCCCCGGGTCACCGAATTGATCGGCTCGGCCGCAACGGCCATGGGCCTTGGCGCCGATGTCTCCGCCTGGAGCGAGATCATCTTCCCACACCCCACCCTCAGCGAAGCGATTTCCGAAGCAATTACCGAAGCGGTCGCCCCCATCGCCGGCAACCCGCTGCACGGGGGCTGAGACCATGAAGGATCAGGCCAGCGGCAACCCTTTGATTTCCGAGTTGACGGAAATCCTGGGTCAAGGTGGCCTTCTCACCGATCCCGCCGCCCGCCTGGTCTACTCGCGAGATGCCTCTAATCTGTCATTGGGCCGTCCACTTGCGGTGGCTCTTCCTGGAAATGAAGTCCAGCTTCGTCAGCTGGTCCGGATTTGCCAGGACCATCAGGTGCCCGTGGTCTGCCGTGGTACGGGCACCGGTTTGAGCGGGGGCGCCGTTCCCGGTCAGGGGGTTCTGGTCGTGGGGACCTCGCGTTTGAGGGGTATGGACCCGGTGGATTCACGCAGGCGCCGGGTCCGGGTCCAGCCGGGTGTTTTGAACGACGAAGTATCCCGGCACGCATCAGACCGGGATCTTCATTTCGCTCCCGATCCTTCCAGCCAGGCGGCCTCCAGCATCGGAGGCAACATCGCTGAAAACGCGGGTGGCCCGCACTGCCTGCGGCATGGGGTGACCTTGCAGCACCTCAGGGGCTTGGCCTGGTCCGACGCGGGCGGTCGCTCTCTGGAGACCGGCCGAGACCTGTCGGCCGAACGGGGACTTGATCTGGTGTCTCTGCTGTGCGGCAGTGAAGGAACCTTGGGCCTGGTGACGGCCGCCGACCTGAAACTCGTCGCCAACCCCCAAGCCGTGTCTACCCTGTTGGCGTTTTTCGGCGACCTGGCTGATGCAGCCCGGGCGGTGGTCAGCCTGCTGGGGGCCGGACTGGCTCCGGTAGCCATGGAGATGGTGGATCAAGCCATGCTTCTGGCGGTGGAAGAAGCCTTCGGTTTCGGCTTTCCCACCGATGTGGAAGCCGCGATGATCGTGGAGTTCGCCGGCCAGGACCACGAAACCGACGAGGATAGCGAGCGGGCTTCTTCCCTGCTGGCCGAACACGGGGCGCGCGAAGTGCGTCGGGCCGCCGACGAAGCCGAACGCACCGAACTGTGGAAATGCCGCAAGAAGGCCTTCGGGGCGGTGGGTCGGTTGGCGCCCAGTTACGTGACCATGGACGTGGTTGTTCCGCTGGGAGAACTTCCAGGCCTGGTTCGGGAAATCCAGGTCATCAAGGATCGCCATCAAGTCGAGATCGCCACGACTTTTCACGCCGGTGACGGGAACCTGCATCCGGGTGTGCACTATGATGACCGGGATCCCGATCAGACCCGACGTGCCCACGCCGCCGCGGACGAGATCATCCGCGCGGCTCTGGTCCGGAACGGAAGCGTCACCGGAGAGCACGGCGTCGGCATCGAAAAACTGCATGCCGTGGTCTGGCAGCTCGACGCCCAGACCGCCCGGCTTCAGCGTGGCATCAAGGCAATTTTCGACCCTGGTCAGATTCTCAATCCCGGCAAACTGCATCCGCCGTCCAACGTGGAATACGCGGACCTCAAGCCTGCACCATGCGACATCGATTTTCAGTGGGAGAACCTGACGGTCTGCGCGCCGGCGGACGCCTCCCTGGTGGGCATCCAGCAGGCTGCCCTTGAGCGCGGCTTCTGGATCCCGATGGGCGCCCTGGCTCGGGGCGCCGGTTTCGGTTTGGGCCGGGGTGATACCGTAGGAAATCTGGTGGCAGATCTGTTCGCCGGTCCTGGTTTCTGCCCGGCGGGCACAGCACGGGACTATCTACTGGAGGGGTGGTTCGAAACCGGAGACGAGCAACTTTTCCATACCGGAGCCCCGGTTTTCAAGAACGTCGCGGGCTACGATCTGACCCACATGTTGTGCGGATCGGGCCGGGTTTACGTAAAACCGATCGCGGCCACTTTCCAGCTGCGGCCGATACCCGAGAGTGTCGGCTGCTGGCGTTTCGAGCTGCCAGCCGGAATCCGGTTGGAAACCGAGATCGACCGTTTGATTTCGTTGTTGGCCGGCAGGGAAGACAGTCTGGGCGGTCCTGTGCTTGTGGCTGACGCCGGCGATGAATCGGATCCCATCCACCTGGTCGTCCTGGTGCCTGGGCGCGACCGTCCCTGGGATCTGGGCCGGGTGGCGAATAACCTGACGGATCTATTCCCGGCAGCATCTTTTGGCGAATCCTTAATTCTGCCGTTTCAGCGTTCGGAGGAATTTCTTTCGGAGAAATTGATTCCCCGGTGGGCCTTGGCTTGTCCGAATTGGAATGTGTGGGCCGAGGATTGTCGCGAAACAGCGGCTTTGGGACATTGGCCCTCCGGAGTTCGGCGAGGGGTTTGGCAAGCTGCCCCGCGCCTGGTCTGGTCTCCTGATGAGGTGGCCGAGATTACCGGCTGGCATCTGGATCGATTCTGCTCCGCGGACCGGGTTCAGCCGTACGGTCCGCCGGCCGCTGGCGTTCCGGTGGACTTTCTCAAAAGTTTGAAGGTTCTTTTTGATCCTTCCGGAGCCCTGGCTGTTCCATCGTGGCTGGAGGAATCGGATGGCTGATCCTCGAACGGCCCCCATCGACAATGGGACGGATAAACTCCTTCGCCAGTGCGTTCAGTGCGGTTTGTGCCTGCCGCATTGTGCCACCTATCTTGCCACGGGGAATGAAGTCCAATCTCCCCGAGGGCGGTTGGTCCTGCTGGGAGGGCTCCTGGAAAATAGTAGTGGTGTCCCAATTTACGAATGCCATTCCTTTTTTGAGGCCTTTGACCAATGTATCGGGTGCCGGGCCTGTGAAACTGCTTGCCCCAGCGGAGTCCCCTTCAGTCTGCTGGAATCAGGGATGGAGATCGCCTCCACCTGGCTCGAAACTTTGGGGTCCTCAGCCGAACCCGTGGTCCCTGCTTGGGTGCTGGACAGGCTGGACCGACCGGATTTCCTGGCCAAGCTTGCTCGCTACGGACGAATCGGAAAGAGGCTGGCCCGGATCCTGGTGGGGAAAAACTGGCGGGTTCGTCTTGCTGATGGTCCGGCCGGTCGGCTGGTTCGCCTGCTGGGATCGATGCCCCAATCTCCCGGAACGGACAAGGAACTGATCCGTCATCTGGACGACCTTTGTCAGGCCGATAAAACCAACCGCACCCGACTTCACAGGATAAATGCCACCGGACCGGCCGTAGCCTTTTTCCAGGGATGCGCCAACGCCGGTTTGCTTGACGGTACTTCGCGCCGGTTGCGGGCCCTGTTGGAGGCCGCCGGTTGCCGGGTCGAAGACCCGACCGGCCAGCGTTGCTGCGGCGCCCTGGCGGCCCACTCTGATCGTGCGCAGGGAAGCCGGGTGAAACACCTGGAGGAGGTCAACCGGAATTCCTTTGCCGGTGCCCTGAAGCAGGGGAAAACCATCTTGGTCGAAGCTGCGGGCTGCGGACTCCACCTGAAAAACTACGGGGACGGTTTTAAGGAGTCGGTGAAGGACTCCACTGTATTTCTGGCCGGTTTGGATCTTCCGCCCCTCGGCCAGGTTCCATTGCGTGTGGCCTACCACGATCCCTGCCATGCCCGCCACGGTCAATCGATCGTGACCGAGCCGCGGGCGCTCCTGGCGGCCATTCCGGGAGTGGTCATCGTGGAGCCAGCCGAGCCGGATGTCTGCTGCGGCAGCGGAGGAATCTGGGGGCTCAAGTATCCAGAGATTTCCCTGGAACTGGGGCTCCGTAAAGCCGCCAACCTTATGGCCACGGGCGCCGACCTGGTGGTGACTTCCAATCCCGGGTGTATGGGGCAGATCGCCGACGCCCTCCAGTTGACCCGATCGGACCTACCCATCCTGCCCCTGACGGATCTGCTGTGGTACGCGGCTGTCCGCGGGCCGGCAAGTCCCACCCGGAATTGACTTGATCCCGCCCGGAAAACCCAGGAAAAATTGCAACTCACGCCTTTGATAACTTTATAATGATTAAGGAATATTTTAGGTTGCAATTCCCACAATATGGTTTAGAATTATGGGCATAGAAGTGGACTCGTTTCGTATCTAAACCACCGGAGCCGTTGTTTTGCGCCCTGTATTCAGTCCCGCGGCTCTGTTCCAGTCCGTCAGCGACGAATCCCGTCTGCGATTGTTGCGGCTGCTGGGCAAGCAGGAATTGAATGTCCAGGAACTGGTGCAGATCACGGGTTTGAGCCAGCCCAGGGTGTCCAAACATCTTGCGGTGCTCCGCGAACAGGGCTGGATCAAGCAGCGGCGGTCCGGTACCTGGAGCTGGTACACGGCCGTTGCCCCCGAGGAGTTCGAACCGGGGGAGCAAATTTTTCTCCAGATTTCCGCTGCGGCGGACATGGTTCCTGAATCAAGTGCCGACGACGGCCGGCTCGGCATCGTCCTGGGTGACCGCCAGGCCAAGGCCAAGGATTTTTTCTCGGGCATCGCCGATCGGTGGGACACCATTCGCGAGGAGTTCGAACATCCGGACATCCGGATCGGAGCGATAAGCGCCCTGGTTGTTCCGAACCTGAAGATCCTCGATATCGGTACCGGGACCGGCGCCATGCTTCCGGTTTTTGCCGCCGCGGCGGAAACGGTCGTGGCCCTGGACAACTCCGAGGCCATGCTGACCCGCGCCCGCGCCCTTTGCCGGACCGAGGGTCTGGACAACGTTCGGTTCTGCAATGCCGATGTGGGGGACATTCCTTTTTCCGACGGGCATTTCGACGCCTGTAACTGTTCCATGGTCCTGCACCACGTGGTTCGGCCGGAAGTCGCCCTGGCCGAGATGGCCCGGGTGGTGCGTCCGGGCGGCCACCTTATGGTCACCGCCTTCTGTAGCCACGAGCAGACCTGGATGCGGGACGAGCTGGCCCATCAGCGCCTGGGATTCGACCGGTCCGAGATGGAGGACCTGTTCACCGGCGCGGGCCTGACCCTGAAGAGTTTTCTGGTGCGCGGCCGCAGTCCAGGAACGGGAACCGCCCCTGAAAGCTCCGGTCCCAGCGCCGAAAAACTGCAATGGCCCGAGGTCTTTCTGGCCACGGGGGTCAAAAGAAAACTGTGACCAATGCCAATGATTGAGATCGACCGATAGATGTAATGAAAGTGGGGGAAACCCCCTAAACCTGAAAAGGAGAACGGAAATGTCAGACCAGTTCAGCACGGGAGATAAATTCAAGGTCCGCGACCTGGGCATGGCCGCTGATGGCCGCATGAAGATCGATTGGGCCGAGTCCCGCATGCCGGTGATGATGACTCTGCGTAAGGAACACGCCGCGAAGCAAAGCCTCAAGGGCATGAAGATCACCGGTTGCCTGCACGTGACCAAGGAAACGGCCGTTCTGATCGAAGCCCTGAAAGATGCCGGCGCCGAGATCAGCTGGTCGGGCTGCAATCCCCTGTCCACCAACGACGAGGTGGCCGCCGCCCTGGCCGACAAGGACATCTCCATCTACGCCTGGCACGGGATGAACACCGAGGAGTTCTACTGGTGCATCGACAAGACCCTGGAGATGAATCCGACCATGACCCTGGACGACGGGGCGGACCTCATCTTCCGCGTGCACAACAAGCACCCCGAACTGATCGACGGTCTTCTGGGCGGAACCGAGGAGACGACCACGGGCGTGCACCGGCTGCGGGCCATGTCCAAGGCCGGAGCCTTGAAGTATCCGGTCATCGCCGTGAACGACGCCGAGACCAAGTGGGATTTCGACAACGTGTTCGGCACCGGGCAGAGCAGCCTCGACGGCATCCTGCGCGCCACCAGTGTGCTGCTGGCCGGCAAGAACTTCGTGACCGCCGGCTACGGCCACTGCGGCTACGGTTGCGCCATGCGGGCTGACGGCATGGGGGCCAGCGTGATCGCCACCGAGGTCAAACCCACCGCCGCGCTGAAGGCCACCCTGAACGGCCACCGGGTGATGAAGATGGACGACGCAGCCAAGGTCGGGGACGTGTTCATCACCGCCACCGGCATGAAGGACGTCATCGTGGGCCGCCACTTCGCCAGCATGAAGGACGGCGCCATCGTCTGCAACACCGGCCACTACGACTGTGAGATCAATCTCGAGGATCTCGAGGCCATGGCCGAGAGCAAGCGCACCATCCGGGACAACTGTGAAGAGTATCTCATGAAGGACGGCCGCCGGATCTACATCCTGGCCCAGGGTCGTCTGGTGAACCTGGCCGCGGCCGAGGGTCATCCCAGCGAGGTCATGGACATGAGCTTCGCCAACCAGTTCCTCTCCATGGTCAGACTGGCCAACGAGGGACGGGACCTGACCGTCGACGTCCACGACATTCCCGAGGACCAGGACCAGAATATCGCCGCGATCAAACTGGGGAGCCTGGACGCCGGTCTGGACGTGCTGACGCCCGAACAGATTGCCTACAACGACGACTATGCCGCTGGTACCTGATCCAATCCGGTAATCAGCCAAGCAAAAAGCCTCCCGGAAACGGGAGGCTTTTTTTGGTCGCTGGGTCGGCCGGCCAGGGTCTAGAAAAAGCCGTAGGTCAACCCGAATGACAGGGCCCAGGCGTGGGTGTTGCTGAAGGTGTTGTCCGGGTCGGGCCACTTGGCATCGTCCCCGGTAAAGAAGTAGCGCCAGAGCCACTCGAGTTCCAGGGTGAAACTTTTGCTGAGTTCGTATTCGGTTCCCAGCCCCAGCGCGACGGCAAAATCATCACCTTTGAACGGTTTCTGATCCAGCTCGATGACCTTGGTACCGCGGGCACCCTCGGTAAGCTCCCATTTGACGACGCCGCCGGCGGCGGTCACGTATGGATTGAATTTGGAATTGCGCATCATGACATTGCCCAGGAAACCCATGACCCCGAATTCCATGCCGTCCAGTTTCCAGGTCGACTGGCTGACCAGACCGATGTCGTTGAAGTTGTCGAGTTTCGATTGGTCGCTGCTGGTCTTCTGTGATCCGCGATATCCCCGAACGAAAACATTGAATCCATCCATGATGTAGTAGCGCAGGGTCCCGTCAAAACTCCAGTCGCCGACGGTCAGAGTGTTGAGATTGTAATTCTCGTCCTTGACCAGGTGCAGGGCGGCCCAGTAGCTGACCCGACCGGTGAGGGCAAAATGGTAGTCGTGGCGAATGCGCGCCGGAATCACCGGCTCCGCGTCGGCAGCGACGGCCACGACCTCGGAGCCCGGCACCCTTTTGAACTTCACGAATCGGCTGTTGCCGCGCAGGGAAAAGGTACCGGTAACCCGGTCATCACCGGCGAGATAGGATCCGCTGAAATGGGCGGGGAAGGGTGCGCCTTCGGGTTTGAAGGTGAAGCTGATCCGGGTATCGGTCACATTCAGGCCCGTGACATTGGTGGTCCCGATGGCGTCGCTTTCCAGGGTTCCTGACCACTCGGCCCCCGGTTGATCCAGATTCAGGAGGATTTCCACCTCCTGGCCGTCCGGGGTCTTCATGGTGCCCGTCCATTCACCGGCAGGGGTGGTGCCCGCGGAGGCCGTTTGCGGAGTGAAAAACACCGCCAAAAGACCCAGAATGATGAAAGCAGACCAAACCCTGGGATGGATTCCCTGCGACATTGGCATTCTCCTCATGAATGACTCCAAAAAGCAGTCTGGGGTAGTCTGAAGAATATACAGTTTGGGGTTGGCCTTGTCCAATCTCCATTGGTGCAGGTTGTTTGGAGTCAATAGGAAATAATTAATTACCTACTTGCAATCAGCCGGATGGATTCAGTATACTAACAGATAGATGGTCAGGGGCTGCTCAGCTGCTGCCATCACCTTTTTCGATGCGGGTTTCCAGGGCGGTCTTGGCTGGACTTCTGTGGAGAATTCGAAGTCGAATTGAACGCCTCAGGGGAATGAGTCGCCCTCTGAACGCTGGAGATTCAATCTTCGCCCGCATCGATAATTTTTTTCCATACGCTTTACTTTATGATTACTTTCAGAAATACCTTACGCAATAATCGATAATCATTATGCAAATTAACTGAAATCCTCCCGGCGCCTCCGGGTTTTCGTCAGACCAATCAGGAACCGGGGAAAAAATGAACACTGCCGAAAGCACACCCAGCCTGGATTTCCTTCACGCCTTGCCCAAGACCGACCTCCATGTTCACCTCGATGGTTCCCTGCGCCTGGGCACCGTTCGCGAGCTCTCCGCTCACCACGACCTGGGGTTCGACTTTCAGACCGACGAGGACGTGCGCGCGGTCTGCCAGGTGCCCGACGATTGTGAAAGCCTGCTGGATTATCTGCGGGTCTTCGACATCACTCTGAAGCTGATGCAGACCGCCGATGAACTGACCCGGATCGCCTACGAGCTGGCCGAAGATGCCCACCGGGAAAACGTGCGTTACATGGAAGTCCGGTACTCGCCCCTGCTGCACACCAAGGCGGGCCTGGATTTCGACAGCGTCGTCGCAGCGGTCCAGGCGGGCCTCGACCGGGCCCGTCGCCAGTATGGGATCGTTTGCGGTCAGATCATCTGCGGAATCCGTCACATATCCGCGGAGTCGTCCCTGGAACTGGCCGACCTGGCCGTTAACTGGAAGGGCCGGGGTGTGGTTGGGTTCGATCTGGCCGGCGCCGAAAAGGACTTCCCGGCCAAGAATCATGTCGCTGCCTTCCAGAAGGTGCTGAACCACAACATCAACATCACCATCCACGCCGGCGAGGCTTTTGGCGCACCTTCCATTCATCAGGCCCTGCACTATTGCCGGGCGCGCCGTATCGGGCACGGGACCCATCTGATCGAGGATGCCGACCTGATGAACTGGGTCAACGATCACCGAATCCCCGTGGAAATCTGCCTTGCCAGCAACTTGCAAACCAAGGCCATTCCCGATTATCAGAGCCATCCCATTCGTCGCTTCATGGAAGAAGGGCTGCGCGTGACGCTCAACACGGACAACCGCCTGGTCTCCGGCACGACCGTGACCAACGAATTCCGGTTGGCCGTGGAAAACTACGGGTTGAACCAGGACGAGGTTCTGGGCCTGGTGATGAACGGCTTCAAGTCGGCCTTCCTGCCCTTGAAAGAAAAGACCCAACTCGTCGACCAGGTTCTGGCGGAATTCGCCTCCCTGGGCGCCTCGTTTTCCGGCGAGATTTCCCGCCGCCGCAGAATCCAACTCTGACCAGAATCGATTTCGAGGTTCAAGCTTCGGCGGCGCTGCGATTTCCGAACGAGGGATCGGCAGCCAGGATCAGCGCGGTGCAATTGTTCCGTAACCGGTCCGCCCGCCAGTTCAGGTACTGGTTGGAGGCGACGCACCCGTGGCTTTCCAGCAAGGTGTAATAGACACAGAACCGCGAAATCTTCGTACCGTCGATACTGGCGGTGCGCAGGGGATCCTTGAGGCAGGCTTCGAGGGTTTTCCAGGCCATCAGATAGTTGGTGGCGCAAAAGAGCTTGTACTGATTGAGGCTTGATTCCAGGCCGAGGATGTATTCCTTGCCGCCGGTCAGGTGGGAAATGGCGGCGCTGGCCAGGGAGAAGATCTCCCAGTTGGGATCGTCCTCGGACGGGGTCGACACCTGACCCGGCCAGTGTGGGTTTTCACCGGGGGGGCAATAGTGAATATTCCGGAGCCGATCCTTCTGGATGTCCTTGACGATGTTGGTCAACTGCAGGCCGAGCCCGAGTTCGACGGCCGAACCGGTATCGGCGGATTTGTCGGTCCCGCTGATGGCGGCAAACATGTCGTTCATCATCAGGCCCACGGTCCCGGCCACGTAGTAGCAGTATTGGTCCAGCTGTTCGTGCGATTGGAAATGCAGGATCCCCCGTTCGTTCTGCTGCTCCAGAAACATGACCATGCCCTCGGCCATTTCCACCACATACCGGAAGATGATGTCCTGGATGTCCACCGGGAACGACCGGATCAGGTCCAGGATATCGGATTCATGCAAGGTCAGGCGTTCCTCCCAGGTGGCCGGATCGCCAAAGGCGGCACCGGCGCTGCCGGAACCGGGGGTCCCGGAAATCCGCCCGCAAAAATCCCGCAGATAGACACACTTCGATTCGGTGGATAGGGATTCGCAATCCTCGATGGTGTCGACCACGCGGCACAAAAGGTAGGCGGCCGAGGCATAGGTGCGCAAAGGATCGTGCAGCATCCGGATGGTCAACGCGAACGTCCGGGACACGCGGATCAACCACACGGGCAGATCGTCCCGGGTCAGGGTTTGGGCGGTGGTGTCAGATTTGGCGGGGCGCTTTTTCATTTCGGTCCATCACCAGGGTTGTCTTGCAGGTAGCGCCTGCGGATCTCGAAGGCCAGCACCCCAAAACTGACCGCCACGTTCAACGAATGTTTGACGCCCGCCATGGGAATTTCCACCACCTGATCCGCCAGGTCCAGCAATTGTTCACTCACGCCCTGAACTTCATGGCCCACGATAAAGCAGTGGGGGAAGGGATAGGTGATTGATTCCCAGCTTTGGGACCGGCCCGTCTGTTCGAGGGCGATCAAGGGAAGGCCCTGATTTTTCAGATGGGCCGCGGCGGCGGCTGCATCGCCCCAGTAGTCCCAGGGCACGGTTTTGGTGGCTCCCAGGGCGGTTTTTTCGATGTCCGGCCGGGGTGGGGTGGCGGTCATTCCGCACAGGTACAATCCCCCGAGGGCCACCGAATCGGCGGTGCGGAACATGGAACCCACGTTCCAGACACTGCGGATGTTGTCCAGCAGGGCGAATACCGGCATCCTCGGCCCGGGGGCAAAGGACAGGACCGGATCTCCGGTTCGGGGCAAGGGATCGCCGCCTGAGGCGGTTGGGGGGTCAGGATGGATCATCATTTTGATATATTGGAGCAGGACAATGCGTTTGGCAACCAGCCAACGGGAAAAAGTCCCATCACAGAGGTTAACCCGCGCCCGGGTCGGTCGATAAATAGGGAGAGATGGCAATTACCCCTGTTTTGAAGGATTGAATCCCGTTTCATGAAACGCAACACCGTCAGTCTGTGCCTGATAGCCAAGGATGAAGAAGCCACCATCGGTATGGCCATCAAATCGGTATTGGCCCTGGTCGACGAGGTGATCGTGGTGGACACAGGTTCCCAGGACAACACCCGCATCATCGCCGAGGGTTACGGGGCCACGGTGTGCGACGTGCCCTGGGCCGACGACTTCTCCGCCGCCCGCAACGCCGCCCTGGATCAGGCTTCGGGGAAATGGATTCTGGTCCTGGATGCCGACGAGTTCCTGGAGCCGGTGCGACCGGTCGAATTCCAGAGGTTATTGCACGATCCGGTGGCCGCCGGATACCGCTTGCGCATGGTCGGTCTCGGAGCCGGAAACGACGAGGCGATGACCAGTCGGGTCCGCCTGTTCCGCAACGTGCCGGAAGTCCGGTACCGGTATCCCATTCATGAACGTTTGGCGCCTTCGTTGAGCGACTGGGCCGGCCGGGAAAATCGGCTGATCCTGGATACGGACCTGGCGGTGATGCACGAACGCAATGATTCCGACCGCCGGGCCCACCGGCGCGAACGCAACCAGCGGATTCTGCGCAAGGCCCTGGAAAATTTCCCCGAAGAGCCTTATTTCCCCTACCGGCTCGCCTGCGAGGGCCAGGTTCTGATGGACGGCGAAGTCCTGCCCGTGGCCGGGCTGGGGGCGGCCCTGTCCCATTTGCGTACCGCCTGGTCAAAAGTCCGATCCCTGGATCCTGACCAGCAAGTTTCTTTGACCTGGTTGCCCGATTTCGGGGCCAGGTTCGCCTCCAGCCTTCTGGCCACCGGCGCGGTCGAGGAGGCCAAAGCGGTGATGGAGGAAATCCGCGTTCTTTTCTCCGACCATCCCCAGGTCCTTTTGCATTCGGTGGCGGTTGATTGCAGCGGTCTGCAGATGTCCGGCCATTTGTTGTCCAAGACGGCCCGCAACAAGATCATGGCCAAGGCCCGACGGGACCTCAAACGCATCCTCAATTCCAAGTCCCTGGCCACCGGAGTCCCCGTGGACAACAAGGTGCGCCGGTTGTATCCTTTGCGGTACCTGGGCGAGCTCGCTCTGCTGGAAGGGAAGGTGACCGAGGCGGTGGGTCTGTTCGAACAGGCCTTGAGTCTGGATCCCTCCTATTCCTGCGGTTGGCTGGGCTTGGCCGAATGTTCCCGGATCGCCGGGGACAGCAAACGGGCTTTGAAGCTCTATTTGCGGACCGTGACGGAAAACGACGGCAATCACCGGGCCTGGCTGCGCGGCTGCGACCTGATGATGCAGATGGATTTCCAGGACAACGCCGCCAGCTGGTGGCAGAAGGTCGTGGAAAAATTCCCCGAGCATCCGGTGGTTCTGGCCCGTGGCGCCGAAGACCGCGGTGTTGATTCGCCTGTTCCTTGTTCCGCCCTTCCGGTACCGCATTGACCCATTCCACGACCCTGACCCGCTGACCCGGGTGGGAGACAATCATGAATGAAACGGCCAGGCCGATCCAACCCGGTCCGCAAGCCGGGAGGACGGATACGCCTCCCCGTCGCCGGGTGTTCACCAATCGCAATCTGCGCATGGGCTCCATCGAGGCCATCGGCTTCGACATGGACCACACCCTGGCGGTCTACAACACCGACAATTTCAACTACCTGAGTTTCGTGATGGCCATCGAGGCCCTGATCCGGGACAAGGGTTACCCCGAAGAGATCCGCACCATGGCCTGGGAGCCGGAAGCGGCCATCCGTGGTCTGGTGGTGGACAAGAAGCTGGGCAACCTGCTCAAGATCGACGCCTACAATCACGTCACCCGGGCGCGCCACGGGCGGAGGTTTCTCGACAGGGAGGAACGGCGCCGGCGATATCCCCGGGGGGGCATTCGCCTGGGGTCCCGCCGCTACCGTGTTTTCGACACCCTGTTCGATCTTCCCGAAGGCAGCCTCTACGCCGGGTTGGTGGATCTGATGGAAAAATCACCCGACTTTTTGAAGGTGGATTTTCTCACCCTGTACGAGGACATCCGCGGGGCGGTGGACACGCTGCACGCGGACGGATCGCTCAAGGCCCGGATCACGGCCGACCTGGGCGCCTACTTCCTGAAGGACAGGAATCTCGTGCCCACTCTGCGCAAGTACCAGCAGGCGGGCAAAAAACTATTCCTGCTTACGAATTCCGAAGCCTCCTATACGGCGGCGGTCATGGATCACCTGGTCGGCGGTCCTACCGGTTGCTGGGAAGAGTTCTTCGATCTGGTGGTCTGCTTCTCGGGGAAACCGGAATTTTTCGTGGCGCGGGGCGACGGGAAACCAGTGCCGCGGGGTTCGGTGCCGCAAATGCCGAACCACAAGGGTCATTGTTTTGTGGGTGGCGATTCGTTTTTCCTGGAAAAGAAAATCGGATCCAGTGGTGATGAGATTCTCTATTTCGGGGATCATACCTACGGCGATATCTTGCGCAGCAAAAAGAGTGTCGGCTGGCGCACGGCCATGATCGTCCCGGAGGTCGAGCAGGAAGTGGCGGCCATGCGGCCCTTGCGGGACGACTGGCAGGCCCTGGCCGTCCAGGAGGACATCCTGGAGGACCTGGTCATGGAGCGTGACCACCTGGAGGCGATCTCCCAAAAATCGTCCGAACGCTTCGTGGAACTGGACAAACTGGTCAGCGACGCCCTGGGTAAACGGGCCCGCCTGCAGCGGAATCTGCGGTCGGCCTTCAATCCCCACTGGGAATCCCATTTTCGCGAGGGGAGGGCGGCCAGCCGTCTCGGCAGGCAAATCATGGAATTTGCTTGTATCTACACCAGCAGAGTGAGTAACTTCCTAAATTATCCGGCGGATAAGTTCTTTGCCCGGCCTGTCGAGGTGCTGCCGCACGAAAGATGGGCACTGCCCGAAACATGATCGTCGCTGCGGTCGGTTAGTCCGGCCGCGGTTTCAAAGGGGAAAAGGAGAAGCCAATGCTGGGGTCCAAATCCGTACTTGTCATCGGGACGGGCACGATCGGTGAGCCGTTGATCGGCCTGCTCTGCAATTTCAAGGCCCAGCTGGGCATCGACGAGGTCCTGTTCCACAAACGGACCCCACTGTTGACCGATCGAAGCAAGGTCAAGAATCTCATGCGCCGGGGAGCTCACCTTGTCACGGACAAAGACCGGGTGGATGGATTCGAAAAGATTGGGCTGAAGGTCGAGACGATCACCGAAGATGCCATGGAAGCCTCGAAGGTCGTGGTCGACTGCACTCCCAGCGGCAACGCGATGAAGGAACGCTGGTACCAAAAATACGAAGACAATACCGACCTCTTCATCGCCCAGGGCAGCGAGTTCGGCTTCGGCAAGCAGTACGCCCGCGGCATCAACGACGAGGTGCTTGACGTCGGCCAGGACAAGTATTTGCAGGTCGTCAGCTGCAACACCCACAACCTGTCGGTGTTGATCAAGATTTTCGGGCTGGCCGATCAGGGACCGGACAATCTGAAGGAGGGCCGCTTCATTTGCATGAGAAGGTCCAACGACATCAGCCAGGACGACAAGTTCGTGCCCAGCCCCCAGGTGGGTAATCACTCGGACGCCCGCTTCGGCACCCATCATGCCCGCGACGCCTGGCATCTGTACCAGACCAAGGGTCAGGAATACGATCTGAACCTGTTCAGCAGCGCCTTGAAGGTGAACAGCCAGCTCATGCACATCATCCAGTTCACCATGAAGGTGGAAAAACCCGTGACCAGGGACGAGGTCATCCAGAGGGTCGTCGATGACGACCGGGTGGCCATCACGTACAAGACCACCGCCAACAGCGTGTTCTCCTTCGGCCGGGACCATGGTTTCTGCGGTCGCATTCTGAATCAGTCGGTCGTGCCCATCGAGACGATCCATGTTTCCGAAGACGGAAAAACCATCAGCGGCTACTGCTTCACCCCGCAGGACGGTAACAGCCTGCTCAGCTCCGTGGCGGCCACGGTCTGGGGTCTTTATCCCGAAACCTACGACAAGATCGTTCAGTGTCTGGCGCCCTATTTTTTCCAGGAAGTGTAGGCGCGTTCGGAGCTGAAACGACACATCTGTATTAAATGGGGACGCGGGCGCTACATCCATGTAGCGCCCGCTCTGTCCTCGGTCCTCCGCCATCCTGGCTCCGGGCCTGCGGATGCCCCATTTAATACAGATGTGCCGTTTCAGCCCCGAAGAATCCCACCTTCCTGAAACAAACAGCCCCCCACTGTTTTTTTGTGGGTATCCGTTTTGGCCGTCAGCGACTGATCCTCTGCTCCGTGTGTGGGTCTTTTCCTGGACGTCATGGAGGGCCCGGAGCCAAGGACGGCGAGAGGTCCCGGAATGCGAGCGAGGCCGCTACAGGAAGTAGCGGCCCCGCGTTCCAGGAAAAGGCCCACATACGGAGCAGAGGATCAGCCGCCGACCGCCAAAGCGGAAACCTGCAGAGAAAGCTCTTCGGCTTTGCCCCGAGGCGGAAAGTCCTGATCGGATTTGGAAAGACTCCATTGCAGCTGCTCGAGCGCCTGCCGGGCCTTTTCTCCCTGCCTCAGGGCCAGGTGACATTCGACCTTGAGCACCAGGGTGTTGATCAGTCGGGGATTGACCTGGAGGAGGGGATCGATGATCTCGAGGGCTTCGGCGGAGCGGCCGTCGGCATGCAAGGCCGCGGCCCAGCGGAAGCGGGCATACCATTGGTCATGGTAGGGAGTGGTGCTTTTCATGGTTTCGACTCCCTGGCCCCAGTTTTCGGCGGCGGTCTTGTGATCGTCCACCACGTCGGCCAGCAGGGCGGCGAACTGGAAAGCGGCGCTGTCTATCCCTTTCTTGGCCTTGGGATATTTCCCGTACTCGTCGCCCGCACGCCACACGGCCAGCGTGGAATCCATGATCGCCCGGCCCTCTTCCACCTGACCCTGGTAGGCCATTTTAATGCCCCGGTAGATGGGGGAGTCGTAATGTTCCGGGTAGCGTTCGACGTAGATGTCTATCATCCGGCTAAGTTCATCGTTCAGACCTGATACGAGGTAGGTCTTCACGATTTCATCATCCACCTTCATCTGGATCTCACTGCTTTCGACCTGGGTGTGGACCTTGTTCAGGATATCCAGGCCCTTCTTAAGCTGGCCGCGTGAGATGTAGGTCTTACCCAGATTAATCAGTGAATGATAGAAATCGGGTTGCATCTTGATGGCCGTGCGGAATTCCGCCTCGGCCTCTTCATAACGGCCCAGCACCATGAGCACGTCACCCAGGGAGTCGTGGGGATTGGCCAGGCCCGGGGCGAGGAAGGCGTACTTCTGCATGTATTCGATGGCCTGGTCGTAGTTGCCGCGATTCAGCTCCATGTAACCGAGATTGTTGTAGCTGTTGGCGTAGTTCGGATTCACTTCCAGGATGTGAAGCCAGGCCTTTTCCGCCTCGTCGTCGTCAGCGGACATTCCGGCCTGGCCGGCCAGGATTTCCAGAACGTAGATGTTATCCGGGAGCTCGGCTTTGAGCACCGTCAGTAGGGAATCCCTCATGTCTTGGAAATTGGAACTGCCCACCGAACCGAGGCGGAGCTGGGCCAACATACGCCGCTGGTCGTCTTCGATCACGGCGGTCAGACTGTCGGCGCGGGCGGCTTCGACCTTGAAATCATCTTGCCTGCCCAGGCGGTAGAACGCGAAGGCCCTGGCAATGGAGGCTTCGGCCAGGGTGGGGTCGAGTTCGAGGCTTTGTTCGAGTTTATCGACGGCGGATTTCCAGCGGAAGGCATTGAGGTCCTGGGTGCCTTCTTCACAGAGTTGAAGGGCTTCGGGACTGTCCGAAATCTCATGTCGGCCATTGCCGCCGGTCAGCCCAAAGCCAAGTCCGATAAGGACTAAGGCTGCAATCAAACCCATGATCATCCACTTCACTGTCTTGCCTCCGTTGAAAAATCACCGGGCGGTCACGCACCCCGAAACAGAGTTCGCCACCGCACTATCCAGGTTATCTACGGGCAAACGCCGGTGATTGTTGCACTTCCGAAAAAATATTCATGGCCGGTTACGACCGGCCGCAGACGTCAAAAATGCCCGCCTTCAGCAATCGCGACATCGCTGGTAGTGACAATTTTCAAGCCCACCATGGTGATGTCGTCGTCGGCGTCTTCACGGCCGCTGAAATCGGTCAGGGCCCTGTTGACGAACTGGAAAACCTCGGAAACTTCCGACTCGCGCCGGTTGTGCAGCAGCCGGTTCAACCGGTCCTCGCCATATTCCTCTTCACCGGTCGTGTCCCTGGTTTCGGTCAGGCCGTCGGTATACATGAACAGCAGGTCGCCCAGGTCCAGCTGCAACAAGCCTTCTTCATACGTGCCAAAGTCAAAAGCACCCAGAGGCAACCCACCTTTTTCCAAAAGCTCCAGGGAGCCGTCGTTCCTCATCAGGATGGGAGCGTTGTGACCGCCCGAGCTGTAGATCAGTTCCCGCTTGACCGGATCGAACACCGCCAAAAACAGAGTGGCGAAATGCTGGGGGTCGGTGCTGGCGTGAATCTGCAGGTTGATTCTTTCGAGCACCAGCCCGGGTGATTCGCAGGTGTAACACTGCGCCCGCAGCGCCGCCTGAATGTTCGAGGCCAGGATGGAAGCGGGCATACCCTTGCCGCTGACGTCGGCTATGATGATGGCCAGCCGACCGTCATCCCTTTCGATCAGGTCATAGTAGTCGCCGGACACCTGCTTGCTGGATATGTTCACCGCATCCATCTGGCATCCCTGGATGGACGGCAGCCTGGTCGGAAGAAGCCTGGACTGGATCTGGCGGGCCATGGCCATCTCTTCTTCGAGCATCTTTTTGGCGATCTCTTCTTCGTACAGCCGGGAGTTTTCGATCTGCAGGGCCACCTGCCCGGCCACGATGGTCAAAAGCTGCAGCTCGTAAACCTGGTATTCGCGGTCACCGGCCCTTCCCGGCAGACCCACGATCCCCACCAGCCGGCCCTGGGTCACCATGGGAATCAGCAGCTGGATGCCGTTGTCCAAAAGGAACTGTTGTTCCTTGGCCCTGGCCTTGAGTTCCGCCTGCTCCTGGGTGATGGACTGACGTTCGTCGACTTCTTCCAGGTCGCCGGCGCCGGACCAGAAGGGTTCTCCCTGATCCTGCAGGACCTGGGCCACGGACTGGAGAACCAGCTGCCTGGGATACCTGATTTCCCTGATGCGCCGGGCTTCAGTCTGGTATCCTTCCGAATCTTCGGAATAAGCCGACACCAGCGAGTTGTTCCGGATGTGCCCTTTGAGATCGAAGGTGGGGAAGCCGTCCACGGGGTCCACGAGATAAACCGCCATGCCGGGCAGATCCAGGACGTCCAGCAATCGGCGGCCGACCTTTTCCAGCAGTTGGTCACGCTGGATGAGGCGGGGAATCTCCTTGCTGAATTCCTCGATCAGGGCGGCCATGTTGTCACGCGAATGGTAGAACCGGTGGTCCAGAGCCTGCTGGGTGCGAGACCGGGCCGGCCACAGGGCCGCGGCGATGGCCAAGGTGGTGCCGACGGCGACCAGCGGGCTGGACCCGGGAATCAGGCCCAGCGCCTTGCTGCCCAGCCACCATACGCCGCCGAGATATCCGACCCAGATCAATCCCGCCAGAAGTCCGTAGGCCAGATTGCGTTTCATCAGCAGGTCGATCTGAAGAACCTGATACCGGGCCACGCAGTATCCGAATGATATGGGGATGGCGGCCAGGGGCACGGCCCCCAGCCGCGTCAGGCCCGTCTTGAAGGTCAGCTCCTCGAGACCGATCTTGAAGATCAGGAAAGGGATCACCGCCGCCAGGGTGCCGAAGGTGAGGATACGGACCCGCTGCCGCATCAAGGGGTCGCGGTAGCTGAAGTAACCGTGCAACAGAGCGCTCAGACCGAACACGTAGTAGATGCCCAGGACGATCCAGCTGGTGGCGTTGATCTTGGCCCCTTCGGCGCCGATGAACTGGTCCAGGGTGAACCGGAAGTAAAACATCAAAGGCATGATGTACAGCAAGGGCGCCAGGAACGGGTGACGCGTCAACGTCACCTTCTTGCGGGGGAAGACCAGGAAAAAGTGCAGGAACACCGCGGGCAGCATGAAGCGCGCGAAGGCTCCCAGATTCTGGGTGATGATGGCCCCGAGAAAATAACTGGCCTGCTGCAGATTCGTCATGAAGTACAGGGCGAACGACAGACAGAGTAGGAAAAAGAGTCCGGCGGGTCGTTCGTTACCGCTACGCCAGTACACTGCGAATCCGATAACCAGGTAAACCAGGGCCAGTACAACGTTCACCGAGTAGTCCTGTATATTAACGCGCGTGGAGGTCAGAGGGACCTGGACCAGCAATTGACGCTCCTGACCGCTGACCGGGTCCTCACGGACAATCAGGTAGGGAATGGTCGAACCGGGAGTCTGATGGCTCAGGGTCTGGGCCGCCTGCTGGGGAGATCGAACGATGGTGTTGGAAATACCGACAATCTGGTCGCCTCTTTGCAGGGGCGTCGGCTGGCCGGTCGGGCGGGAAACAACGTCAAGGACTTCGAGCTTGGGGCGGCCCAGGAGCCAGACCGTACCGTCGCTGGGCCGGGTCTTGGTGGCGTCATACCCGCTGAACAGCACAGCAAGCACCGTGAGCACTCCAATGAATAGATGAGTGCCCCGGGACGTGAGCAGCCTGTGTACTCCCGACAGGGGGTTTGGGTGCAGCCGTTCAGACGGCATGGCGCTCCGTTTTAACCCGGCCCGGTAAGGAACGGGGTCAGGTCGGTTCATGTCGTGGGAATGCACCGCTAACCGGCCGTTCCCACAAAAAGTTCCCGGTCTCTCCTTGAAAATATACCTTGTATTCCTGGTCGGGGCATCAATTACCCTCGCCGGATTGATGTTATTCGCATGGTGGTGAAACCGGTCCGTATCCCGTCATAATGACGAATGACCGAACCCAGGGGTTGCATCCGAATGAATGATGAACGCAAATTTGACAATAGCCTCGGCCGGGACGGAACCGGAAACCCGCCTGCCGCAACGCTGAGTGTGGGTTCAGGCCGACTGCGAGTCAAACTGGAATTGAGGATTCAAGGACGGGATTTTCTGCTGCAGGTCACCGGCGGGGAGGCTCACGTTGGGGCTGTCGCCGTTTTCGATGGCTCGGTTGACCGCGGCCAGGCCGTGGTGACCCAATTGCCCGCGCACCGGGAAGGTCCCATTGCGGGGGAGTGCGCGGAAATTCTGGGCCGGGCGACCGGACGGACGGTCGCGGCCGTGGTGGGGATTCACCAGGATCACGCCACGAGAGAGGAAATTTCTGCTATCGTCGCCAACGTTCGGCAAGGTGTGGCCGAACTGGCCGAAACCATCGTCACCAACCAGAGGATATCCGATGACTGATCCTGAAAACTGGGCTCTGCCCCCTCTGGAATCCCGCATGCTGGCCTGGGCGCGCGAGGCCGGGGCCATCGCCCGGTCCCATTTCCGCCGGACCGGCGAACTTCGCTTCAAGCACGACCGGCAGGCGGTGACGGCCGCGGATGTGGAAATCGAAATACTGCTGCGCCGGCGCATCGGCGAGGAATTCCCCGCCGACGGCGTGGTGGGAGAAGAGCTGGGCTCGGAATACGAGGGAACGTCTTCTGTCGGGCCGTCGGGCAGGTCCTGGCATCTGGACCCGGTGGACGGCACGCTGAATTTCGCCCTGGGTCTGCCCGGGTTCTGCACCAGCATCGCCTTGATGGAAGGTGACGCAACGCTGGCCGCGTGTGTCTATCAGCCCCTCATGGACGATGCTTTCACCGCCACAGTTGGTCAAGGCGCCCGGTTTAACGGTCAACCGGTCAGGCTCAGCCAAAGATCCCGGCTGGCCGAAGCGGTGGTCGGGACACAGTTCAAAAAAGACGGCCGCTTTGTCCGCAGTCCCGGGTTGTTGCAGGCCATGTTTGTCGAGACCATGAAAATCCGGAAGGTGGGGGCCATCGCTCTGGAGCTGGCGCGGGTGGCCGGCGGAAGTTACGACGCCCTGGTGGCCAGCTTCAAGGAAGAGATCCATCGCCACGACGTGGCCGCGGGCCTGTTGCTGATTCGCGAGGCCGGAGGAAGGGTCACCGACTATCACGGGATTGATTACCGGCCGGACGGACCGGAACTGGTGGCTAGCAACGGTCGGATTCATGATGAACTGATCGACCTGATCGCTCGGTTTCCGGAATCTCCCTAACAGCCTGCTAGAGATACTGCAGGGCCAGCTGGCCGTACCCTTGAATGCCGTAGCTGAGCCAGGCCGGATGGGTGTTGCCCAGCTCCCGGCGGCATTCGCGCGACGCCTTCCACAGGGCAGCTCCCGCACACCACCCCTGACCCAGGGCACGGTAGTAGTGGCCGGCGAAAATCCTGGCCGGACGGCTGAACAATGGAACCAGTGGACCGATGAAAGTCGAGGCTCCGGCCTTGACGAAACGATGGCCCAGCGATGGCATAGCCCGATAGCTGTTGGAAAAAATCAAGGGGGGAAGAATGCCGCCCCGCTCCAGGTTTTCGGGATGGACTGGGCCGTCGGCCAGCAGCCAGGACCGGGTCGCGACCTGGCCGCTGGTCGGTGCGGCGAAACCGCCGTCTCCGGCGGACCCGGCTTCCGCATAGACCATGTCGAGAGGGGCTTCGGCCCGGTCGTATCTTTCGGCGATATCGTCAAGCAGGGAAGTGACCGGGTCGATGCCCAGAACTTCTCCCTCCATACCCAGAGAATCTTCCAGCTCGTGGTTTTCCTGCTGGGACGTTTCTTCGATCAGGCGATTCATCCAGAATTCACCTTGCGGGTCCTGGGATCGCGCGGGCTGGCTGGTCGGGCCGGCAAAGTGGATCGCCTGGTACTGAGGGCTCTGCTTTTCCAGATCGCTGGGCGTGACCGGCGACAGGGGCAGGTCGAGCTGGAGCAGGGTCTCGCCCTGGCAGCGGTGTTCCAGGGCTCCTTCGATCAGCTCCGCTTCGCGGTAGATAAGTTTGAGTCTTTCCCGATCGGTGTGGCCGGGAACAAAGAGGATTTCCGGCCGGCCGACGCCGCCGGGGCGAAGCTGGTTCAGCGTTTCTTTCACGCTGCTGCCGCCCTGGTCGCCTACCAGATACCGGGCCCGTGTCAGCCGTTGCATCCAGGGTCTTTGATCATTTCCGTCGGGCAGGCGTGAGACCCGCCCGGAACAGCAGACCGGATATTTTTCGTACAGGAAACCCAGGCCGTTATGAAGCCAGGTCCAGGGGAGGCCCACCCAGGCGTCGCCCGTTACGATGTGGTAACCCACCAGTTCGTCGTGTCCCCGTTGGCCCAGAGCGGGAATTTCGCGCGATTCTGGACACCGGGAAGTGTCAAAAAACCCGGGATCGACCGCCTTGATCCCCTGAAACAGCTCCTGGCCGGCCGCTTTCATCACATCCAGGACGCGGGGCGAATCCAGGCCGTATTGGTCCTGGAGAGGCGGGATTTTGGCTGCCAGAGCGGCTGCGGCAGCCAGGCGGCTGTCCAGTTCCTGGTGCATTGTGGGATCCGGCAGGATGATATCGATCCAGCGCATGGATGCCTCCGGGTCGCGGGAATGGCTTTTCTTAGGTTAAAGCCTTTAATCCCAATAAATTATTTTGCGCAGGGCCTGAGAACCCATTTGCTTTTCTCGTGAAATGCAGAAAACATGCCGGGATACAAAAAAACCCCTCCGAAAGGAGAGGTGGGAGGGCCTGGGGGGCCGAAAGGATCCGGAATCAAATTAATTATCGGGGAGTTAAAGCGTGGTGCCCAGGGGGAGACTCGAACTCCCACGAGGTTACCCCCACTACGACCTGAACGTAGCGCGTCTACCAATTCCGCCACCTGGGCACGCTTTACGTCAGGCGGATGGAAATCCGTCCTGACGGGCGGTCAATCTAGCCGCTCGAAATCTCCCTGTCAACCTGCGGCGATCAAAATCCGTGATTTGCAGCGGGGCCCTCGAACGGTATATTCCTGGTCTATTACCGGGCCTGTCGTCAGAGGGTGGGCCTTACCATGGAGCAGACATGGCTCGCAAGAGTGAACCAGCCGGCATCAAGATCATCGCCAAGAACAAAAAGGCCCGCCACGAGTACGAAATCTTCGACACGTGGGAGGCTGGTTTGGTGCTTATGGGCACCGAGGTCAAGGCCTTGCGCAACGGACGCGTTAATCTGGGTGACTCCTATGGGGAAATCCGGGAAGGCGAGGCCTGGATCTGTAAGATGCACATCGGTCCCTACGAAATGGGTAACCGAGAGAATCATGAGCCCTTCCGGCGCCGCAAGTTGCTGCTCACCCGCAGGGAAATCAGGAAGATCCGGCCCAAGGTGGAAGAGCAGGGGCTGACTCTGGTGCCTCTTAAGATCTATTTCAAGAAAGGTCTGGTGAAAATCCAGATCGGCCTGGGCCGCGGCAAGAAACTGCATGACAAGAGGGATGCGAAGGCGAAACAGGATGTTCAGCGGCGGATCGCCAAGGAAATTGGCCGCCGGTAGCCGGGAGTTAATTTCATCGACATGAAGCAGATTCGAAACCATGTGGGCCAGCGGCGGTCGTCAGCAAAGGTCGTGGCCACGTTTTTGGCGGCGGTTCTGATTGGCGGTGTCCTGGCGGACGGGGCCCCGGCGCAGACAGGCAACGCCTCGAACGATGTGTATAGCGATCCGGTGGCTTTTTCCCGGATCAATCCGACCGCGGAGGGTGTCCCCCTGTCCATCAGGTACCGGGCGACCGGAGAAACCCGCCGGGCGATGGGGCGATACCTTCTGACCGATTCCCAGGAGATGTATCTGCGCTCCGAAACCCTGGCCACGATTCTCAAGGCGGGCCGTTACTGGCAGGGCGAACTTCGGCATATGGACCTGAAGGTCGGGGCCAAGTCATTCCGGGTCACCGCGGGCAGCCGGGTGGTGGTCACCGCAGACGGTGAGATGCTTATGCCGGTGCCGGTGCTCGACCATGAAGGTGACCTGTGGCTGCCGATGGTTTTCCTCGAACAGGTGGTCGGACCGCAGACCCGGGAACGGGTGGCCTGGAACCCGGAAGACCGACAGCTGGCGCTCGGCAGCGCCGACTACAGCGTAGCTCGCCTCGAAGTTGAAGTGCTGGGCCGAACCACGGCCGTGCACATTTACTGTCGGGAACCCCTGGGATACCGGACCAGCAGTCCGCGCACCGGTGTGATCGATGTGAAGATCTACGGTGGCGAGGTCAATACCTCGGCCGTCCGTTCGGGGAGCCGGCGGGGGCTGGCGCAGGCGGTCACCAGCCGGCAGCACCGGGATCACGCCAAGGTCACCATCAGCGTTGACCAGCTGGTGGGTCGATACCGGACCTACACCGCCGACGAGGGTCGCGAAATCGTGGTGGTGCTGGAAGAGGAACAGGTTTCGTCCATGCCCAGTCCCGTGCCCCGGGGTCACGCCAATGTCAATATCGACCAGGGGCCGGTCGACGTGACCAACCGGATCGATGTGCAGACGGTGGTGGTGGATGCCGGTCACGGCGGCCATGACGTGGGTGCGGTGAGCCGGCGGGGCATCATGGAAAAAGATGTCAATCTGGGGGTGGCCAAGGAGCTGCGGCGATACCTGGAAAAGGAAAGCGATCTGAAGGTTGTTCTGACGCGGAACAATGATTCTTTCCTCGAGCTGCAGGACCGCGCCGAGATCGCCAACAGTTCCGGCGGCGATCTTTTCATAAGCTTGCACTGCAACAGCTGGTTCAACGACGGGGCCCACGGCCTGGAAACCTATTTCCTGTCGCCGGCCCGGAGCGACTGGGCCAAGAGCGTGGAGGCCGCCGAGAACCAGGCCGGCCGGCCCACCGGACCGAATGGCGATCCGGACGATGTGGAGTTCATCGTTTGGGAGCTGGTGCAAAACCGGTTCATATCCAGCAGCAGTCAGCTCGCCGAAACCATCCAGAGCGATGTAACCGCGGACCTGGGCCTTCCCAACCGGGGCGTACGGCAGGCGGGATTTCGCGTACTGGTCGGGGCCTATATGCCCGCGGTCCTGATTGAACTGGGATTCCTGAGCCACGCCCAGGAGGAGCAGCGCCTGGGTGACAGTTCATATCAGAGGAATCTGGCCAGGGCCATTGGCGACGCCATCCTGAACTACCGGGCCCTGACCGGTAGCGGACAGGAGGTTGCCGATGACTGACCAAAGACCTCCGCAGAAGCCGCGCACATCCGTGCGGCGCCCGGCCAGGCCGCCCAGGAAGAAGAAAAAGTCGGGGGGCCGCTTTCTGTGGTTGGTGGTGATTGCCGCCGTGGCTGCGGCAGGTTGGTGGTTTCTGAACAAGGGCGCCGATGAGGGTGGTTCGGAATTTGACGATCTGGGTATCGGCGCCGTGGTGGAAGCTCCCTTGGCGGGCGACCGTGCGGTGGTGCTCGTATTTCCGGAGTGGGACGCCTCCGGTTTCGTGACCGAGGAGCGCCAGATTCCCAGTCGTGACCGGCCGGGGGAGGATCTGCAGGACCTGATCTCGGTGCTCTGTGAAGGACCCCGGATCAGCGGGGCCATCAGCGCCCTGCCCAAGGGGACACGATCCCTGGGGGCCTTTG
>CBDUDB010000005.1:0-40911 GCA_965365795.1 uncultured bacterium
GCCAGGAGCCGATTTTTTCTCCGTAGGACAACATCAAGGCGAATTCCTGGTCACTCTTGTACTGGATCTCGTCCTGCCGGGTCAACAGGCCGCGTAGCTCCTCGTCGGAGACCGACCCATCATTGTCCGTATCCAACAAAGCGGTCAGGTGGTCGGTGAAGGGAATGTCGTCGATACCCAGCCTTATCACCGAAACGCCGATGCCGGCCGAAGGTCCTCCGAAGAGGGACCAGTTCACCGGCTGGGTGTAAGCGATGAAATCCCGGTCGATCAAATCACCGAACCGTTCCGAGTGCATGAGTAAAAGTTCTCGGTCGGGCATCGAGGCCAGGCCGGCCGGATTCCAGAAGGTCGCCGAGGGATCATTGGCCACGGCGGTGAAGGCGCCACCCATTCCCAGGGCTCGAGCACCGCCACCGTTTTCCATGAAGGAGCCGGCATATTTGGTGGCGGCAGCGGGTCCTGGTAGGAAAACTGCGGCCAGGACAGTCACAAGCATCGCTTGGATGATTGCTGAACGCGCACATCGACCCTGAACAGGCCGAACCCGTTTCAACGGCATTGGTTGCCTCGCTAACCAGGGGTAAGGTCGGAGAATGATGAATTGCGACTTGGAATCATTATAGGACATTTTTCACCATCTGGAAAGCCCCAGGATCAATCTTCCAAGGGGTTACATGCCATAGAGCTTGATTTTACGGTAAAGCGTCCGCTCACTGATACCGAGCCGGTCGGCGGCTTTACGCCGATTCCCCCCCGCCTGCTTCAGGGCCGATTCGATCAGGGTCCTTTCGGCGGTCTGGAGATCACCCGCTTTTTCACCCTGCAAGGGGCTGTAACCGGCATCTTCGGAAAAGGTTTCCACCACCGGGCCCGATGTGGCGAGGCGGCCGTCCGGACGCAAAGACCAACCCTGAAAACCGTCCGTCCCGCCGAAGCCGGATCTCAGCATGGCCTTGATCTCCTTGATGTCATGCCGGAGCTCCAGCAGGGTCGTGGCCAGGACCGCCAGGTCCACACCGCCACCGGCCTGGGGATCAAAGGGAACGGGCAGAAAAGCATCCCCTCCCGGCCCATCACCGATACGGATTTCCAGAGGAAGATCTTCAAGTTCGATCATTCCCCTTTGCTTGAGCACCGCCACCGAGCTGATGGTGTTCAGCAGTTCCCGAACGTTGCCAGGCCAGTCATACATGCTCAACGCTTGTTCGGCAGCCCGGGTCAGGCCACGAACATGCAGACCGTGTTTTTTGTTTTGATCTTTCAGAAAACGGGCGGCCAGCACAGGGATGTCGTCCTTCCGCTCGCGCAGAGGGGGTGCGTTGATCACCACCACTTTGAGCCGGTAGTAGAGATCCTGCCGGAAGCGTCCCCGGGCCACGTCCTGGGCCAGATCCCGGTGGGTGGCTGCCACCAGGCGGATGTCGCTGTGTTCGGTGGACCGTCCCCCCACCGGAGTGAAGTCCCCCGTCTCCAGGGCCCGCAGGAAACGGGTCTGCATCCCCAGCGGCATTTCCGCGACCTCGTCCAGGAAGAGAGTGCCTCCGTCGGCACGCTTGAATACGCCCTGGTGGTCGGCCACCGCACCGGTAAAGGCGCCCCGGGCGTGTCCAAAAAGTTCACTCTCCAGAACGCCCTCGGCCATGGCCCCGCAGTTGAGGCTGATGAAGGGGCCGCCATGCCGCAGGGAGTTGTCGTGGATGGCCTGGGCCACCAGTTCTTTGCCGGTTCCACTTTCACCCTGGATCAGGATGTTGACATCCAGTGGCGCGGCATGGGCGATAAGGGAAAGCATTTCCGCGACGGCGCCGCTGCCGCCGACGATCCCGCTGCCTTCACGGACCCGTCGCAGCCGCAGCAGGCGTTCCACCACTTGCTGAATCTCTTCCGGATCCGCATCGGCCGGCAATGGCCGCACGGCGTGCTGTCTGTCGGGGGCTGCCAGGTCGGGTGGAAATTCGTCCAGTCCCACGATCACCAGGTCCGCATCGGTTTTCATGGACAGGAATTTTCGGACGACGTGCTTGAAGCGGGGATAGTCCCGGATGTCGAAAATGAACAGGGACGTTTTGCCCAGGGAAATACGGGCCAGGGCTTCGGAGGGCGAGTCGTAGAGAAAAAGTTCCACCTCGGGAAGATCCCAAGTTGCCGCCGCGGAATAAATCCGATGACGCCTGCTCAAAAGAATCACTGATCGCAAGCCGAGCCGTCCTCAAGAAGGGGTGTCCTGACACTGCCAATGTGTCACATTACTATATAATGAGCCTAATGCCAGGGTTTTCGGTGAGGGAAAATGGGGTCAAAACCGGTTTTCAGGGAAGATTCAGAAAAATGGACGATTTGGCGACTTCGCCCTTGAGGCTATCATATTCGTCCGCCACGGCATCGGCGGTGAGTCCCGAACTGGTCATCAGGGTGTCACCGGGCACGTTTTCAGGGTCATATCCCAGATCGCAGTTGGACGGTACCAGGGTATTGGCCAGATAGTCCGCCAAAGCCACCAGGGCCAGGGCGTGGGCCTTGGTCCCGGTTTCACATTCAGGAGGCAGAGGGTCGTGGTGGTGTCCGAAACATAGATTCAATATTTCGGGAAAACGCCAGGAAAAACCGAAGGCCTCCCCCAGCAAAGCGTGGTCGAATCCGAAGGCCGCGCGCTCGGCCTCGATGAGGGTCTGGCCGTGGATCTTCCTTGAAACCATGACTTCCCCGTAGGTTTCGGGAGAATAGATTTCAAACACGAATTTACCCAGATCGTGCAATAGACCCGCGGTGAAAATTTCTTCCGGTTCGGGGTAGCCGGCCATATATGCCAGATGTTTGGCGATGGCGCCGGTGGCAATCGAGTGACGCCACAATTCTCGGTAGTCCATTCGCCCCTTGGCCTGGGCGGCCGCGGCCACCACGCTGGTGGCCACCGAAACACAGATGGCAACCTGTCGGATCGTCCGGTAGCCAAGAACGGCGATGCACCGGTGGATATCCGCCAAGCCCCCACGGGCGGAATAGTAGGGTGAATTGGCGAGCCTCAGGATTTTGGCCGTCAATGGGGCGTCCAGTCGAACAACCTCAGCCAGTTCTTTGGAACCGCTGTTGGGGTCGTCAAGGATCTTGAGAATCTGGAATAGGATGTCAGGAAGGGTGGGCAGTTCTTCAAAATTGGACAGCATGGACTGCAGATTTACAGGATCAATGATATTTTCACTGGCGTAGAACGACCGCATTGTTCTGTCCCTCAAATGAAAATTTCCATCTCTTCTTCCAGGGTTTCTTGGAGGCGAACGGCCACGTTGTCGAAGGTTTCCGGTGAAAGGCCCAGTATCTGGTTGGTCATACAGTTGCTGAGGTCCAGGTCGGGTTCCTCCACAAAACCAACGCCCATTTTGTGGCAGACCTTGTTGCCCAGGTCCAGGTACAGAAGCAAGGGGTTGTCGATGGTCATGGCTTCCGGGTTGTGGTGATTGAGGATGGCGTCCTCCAAAACCGGAGACAGGTTCCACTTGTTGACCAGCCGGGCCCCTACCTCCGCATGATCAAATCCAAGGATCTCTTTTTCGGTGAGATGGAAAGAGCGGTTGTCGTTGTAGACCAGTTGCACGATCTCATCGAATTGCTCAGGAACTCTAAGATTCAAAACCAGCTTGCCGATGTCGTGCATCAGCCCGGCCAGAAAAGCTTCTTCAGCCAGATTGGGAATTCGTTCCTGAACCAGCAAGCGGCAGGCAAAGGCCGCACCCACGGAATGTTCCCACAGGAGCCTTTCCTTCAAACCGGTGGTGACTTTGCGAGTGTTGTAGAGGTTGCGGGCCGCGCTGGTCACCACAAGGCTGCGAATGGAATTGAAGCCCAGCATGACGATGGCTTCAGTCAGGGTCTTGACCTTCCGGCTGCAGGAATACATGGCGCTGTTGGCGATCTTGAGAATCCGGCCGGTCATGGCCGGGTCGTCGGAAATGATTTGCTGGAGCTGCTCTGCAGAGGTATTGGGGTCGGACGACAGCTCGAGCACCTTGCTGGCCACCTGGGGCATGGCAGGCAAGTCCCGAGTGGTCATGATGATGTTCTGCAGTTGATCGTTGGTCCCCAAACCGGCTTCACTGTCCGGATTCGAGGGGGCACCAATTGAGGTTCCCATACCTTCTCCTGGAAACGGGACATCTTCAGGCAAACTGGGTCGTCAAAAATTCTGGGCCGGATTGGATCCTAAATTACCCTTTTCCGGCTCTGAATAGGTATTCGACGCCGTTGGGGTCTTCCTTTAGATGGGAATCAGCAAGGACTGTTGGGATTTGCGAGCGGGAACCTTGATATGCCGCCAGGCGATCAGCCGCAGACCGCAATCTGGACATCAAACCCCCAATTTCAAAGTGGTCCTGCCCCTGAAAGGTGGTCGGTGGCTGAAGAGGAGATTTTCCGCTTTGGGGGTCCATATCCTCGCTGGATTTGACCGGGGCCGGATCCGGTAGGGTAGGTGGGATTTTGGCATCCATGGCGGGATTATGCTTGGCGGGCCGTGAACGCCGACGCCATTGAATGTGAACGGCGGTCAGGATAAGGGTGAAGCCAAGGGCGACGGCGGCCGTGGCGGACCAGAACATGATCCCCTGGCCGGATAGATATTCCCACATGCTCACCCAGTTCATCTTGATTCCTCCCGGTCGTTCAAACCCGCAAATCGATCAGGCCGCCCAACGTTTCATTTTCGGTTTCGGGGTCCCGCTCGTCACCGTCTTGGGGATCGGTATGGCCCCTGAGAAGATGCTTTTCCTCCTCGGGGAGTTTCCCTTTCTTAAGAGTGCGGTTCAGACGGCGGCGCTTTCTCTTGTCTTTTTCTTCGTCCCTGCGCGTGACCCGGTTCTTCTCTGCTTCCTTGGTTTCGGTGACCTGCTGGACTTTCAGTTCTTCCTGGCCCTCCTTTTTTTCGGAAAAAGGAGTGACCTGGGGAGCAGACTGCTGTCCGCGCGCCTGGGTCTTGGCCACGTTGCCCATCTGGGCCAGGGAAGTCGGCAGGGAAACGCCGTCGCCGGGCATGGGATCTCCTACTTGTGAACTGGCAAGGACTCCGTCACGAGGTGGTCCCTGGCCAGCCCCCGGTTTTTGCCATCCAGGTCAAAAAGGTACAGATGTGAAACAAGGTCAGACAGGCCATGACGTTCACGGGTTCGAGGACCTTGAGGGTCTTGGCCACCGTGGTATTGGGCTCGGGTTTTTCTTCCTGGTCCTGTTGCTTCTGAATTTGTCTGGTGATCTGGCCGATGGAGCTTTTTCCCTCGTGCCTTTCGATCTTGCCCTTGAGCCTCAGGATCGCCTTGGTGTGTATCTGACACACGCGGCTTTCGGTGACATCGAGGATCTCCCCGATTTCCTTGAGGGTCAGTTCTTCATAGTAGTACAGGACCAGGACCAGCTGTTCCTTTTCGGGCAGTTCGGACATCCGCGTCCCGATCAGGTCCTTCATCTCTTGCTTGGCCAGGATCTGCTCCACGTCATCCTGGTCCACGTCGGCCAGGTAATCTCCCAGGCTCGTGGAACCCTCGCTGTCGTCACCGGAAGTGTCGGCGTCCAGGGACATGATGGTGGCAATGGAAACCTCGCCGACCATACTGTCCAACTCCTCCACCTTGATGTTGAGTCTTTTGGCGACTTCGGCGTCGGTCGCCGGACGGCCCAGCTTGACTTCGAGAGTCGAGTACGCTTCCTCGAGCTGTTTGGCCTTTCGGCGCAGTGATCTCGGGAACCAGTCCTGGCTGCGCAATTCGTCCAGAATGGAACCGCGGATGCGGGGAATGGCGTAGGTCTCGAATTTGATGCCCCGCTGGTGATCGAAATTATCGATGGCCTGGATCAAGCCCAGTAGCCCGGCGGAAATGAGATCGTTGAACTCCACGTAGTGAGGCAGGCCAATGGCCATCCTGCCGGCCACGTATTTGACGATGCGGGCATAGATATTGACCAGGTCACGACGGGCGTCCTGCCTTAAAGGACCCTGGCACTGTTCCCAAAGTTCCTGGTGCGCGATCTGCATTGTGTCGATCATTATCCAACCTTTCTGGTGTTATGTGACGTGACTCCAAATGCACTTTCTGTGCCATCTGTCTTCCTGGTCCGGAACCCGGACGTTACCAACGGGGTCCTCACTTAAGGGCCATTTGGGCCTTCAATCGTCAGGCCTGGCCTGAAGGCGACCGGCCTTGCGGACGTTAGGATCCTGTCCAAAAGGTGATCAGAGGTTGCACAGACCAGAGTTTCCTGACCTGCTGCGCCAATGGTCATGAAGGAGATGGGCAGGGGAATACGCTCGGTCAGGTCCAGCAATTTGGCGGGTCGGCCGGTTCGATCCATCCGGGTCAAGGCCAGGCCGTCGCAGTTCCAGATACGGGCGACCTGGCGCGGTTGGTCCAGGTCCAAAAAATCCCGATCCAGGGACATCAACAGGTGGCGGTGGAAATCCGGCTGGGAAGACAACCAGCTGTGAACCCGGCTGCCTTCGGCCAAACGGGGATCAAAAAGACCAGGCAAACCCACCAGAACCAGGTCGTAACCGTCCAGGTGGTCCTGTATGTCGGCAAGCTGGTCTTCATCCCTCACCACGGCGGCATCGTGGCCCGAGGTCTCGGCCATGTTTTTCAAACGGGGCTCATCTCGGTCCGGGTCCGGCAGGATTGATACCACCAAAACCCGCCGTCCTATCTCGGTCAGACGAGCAGCCAGATTCAGAATGAGGTCAAGGACCTCACCCCCGTATTCGTTCAGGAAAACGTGATGGCCCACCAGACTTTCCAGATCATCATGGCGCGTTCCCAGGTATTCCCTCAGCCAGGAAAGGGCGGCGGGACGGTCGTATACCGAGCCGCTAGTTTCGGCGGCAAACCGGGTGAGAATTTTTTCCACCGCCGCGGGTGAGGCTCCGTTTTCCACCAGATGTTCGGCCAGGGGGATCGAGAGGGCCTGGTCAATTGCCCTTTCATCCCCACCTTGCAACCGGCAAATTTCATCGACCATACGTTCGATTCTTTCCACCTCTTGGCGGAATTCATGGGTCAGGTCGGACATTGGAGGATTGGCAACACAGGCCGCGGATTTTCCGACGCCAGGGATTTCCACCAGTACTTCCACCACCTTTTCGGTGCCCACGCCCTGCTCCTTGCGCCGGGTCCGGGTGTGGGAACCTGAGATTTTGGCCTCGGAACCGAATTTCTCCCGAACCCGACCGAACGCTTCGGCCAGGGTGGCCCCGGTCACGACGGTCGTTTGTCCGTCAACCGACCGCATGCTGTTCCTGTGGAACTCCATTGGTCACCACCGTTCCTGCCGACTGGATGGACACCGCGTTGGAAACTTCGGTGTACCCCATGACGGCCAAATTGGGATAAGTCGGCTCGACGAGCCGTTTCACGAAAAGACGAATGGGGGTCGGGACCAGCAACACCGGTTGCGGTCCGCTGGCGTAGGCGGTTCGAAGGACGGATTCCATCCGGGTCAGAAAATCCTGCGTGAAACCTGGATCGAGTACCACGCCAGCGGCCTGTTCCGAATCCCGGTTGGCCACCATCAGGATGTGTTCGGTTTCCGGGTGCAGGGAAACCACGTGCAGCTGTCCGCCGTTTTCGGCGTAAAGCGCGGTGATGGATCGCCCCAGCGCTTCGCGGACCTTGCCCACCAGGTAGTCGGTCCCCAGCCCCGGTCCGCTGAAATTGGCAAGGGTTTCGAGAATGGTGACGATGTCCTTGACGGGGATACGCTCATGCAGCAAAGCCCGTAAGACATTGTGAAGGGTATTGACCGGCACCTTGTCCGGGATGAGGTCCTCAATCAGTGAGGGGGCGAATTCCCTGATGGATTCGCACATGTCCTTGACGTCCTGGCGGCTGAGCAATTCGTCCGCCTGGCCCCGGATCAGTTCGGATAAGTGGGTGGCCAGAACCGCCGTGGGTTCAACAACGGTGTAGCCTTCGCGTTCGGCTGTGGCTCTGTTTTCCTTTTCAACCCAGACGGCGGGCAATCCGAAAGCGGGTTCGGTGGTGGCCATCCCCTCGATCTTCCCGCTATCGGGACTGGTGTTCATGGCCAGCAGGCGATCAGGGATCAATTCGGCCCGGGCGATTTCCACACCCTTGAGACGGATGACATATTGCTGGGCTCCCAGCTGGAGATTGTCCCGCACCCGTATCGGATGAATGAAGATGCCGAGTTCCGACCCCACTTGCCGCCGGATGTTGCCGACCCGATGAAGAAGGTCTCCCCCGCGGGAATCGTCGACCAGGGGAATCAGGCCGTAACCGATTTCCAGTTCGAGGCGATCAAGGACAAATAGGTCTTCGGATCGGATTGATTCCGGTTCGTCCTCGGTCTGCTTCTGGGAAACGGTTTCCTGACTTTCCTGCCGGGATTTCTCCTCATCGTACCGGGCCACCTTGCGGCCCAGGAATAGACCCGTGACGGCCGTGCTGACGGACAAAAACAGGAAGGGCCCGGTCGGCAGCCCGGGTATCAAAGCCAGAACGAACATGGCCCCCGCTGAAAGGAACAGCGCTTTGCGCTGGCGGAAAATCTGAAGGGTCAGGGCCTGGCCCAGGTTCAAAGAGCCACTGGAACGGGTCACCACCAAACCCGCGCTGGTGGAAACAAGCAGGGCGGGGATCTGGCTGACGAGGCCGTCACCGACGGTCAAGATGGTGAACCTGCTCAGGGATTCGCCCGCGGGCAGCCCCATCTGGATCATGCCGACCACGAACCCGGCGGCGATGTTCACCACGGTGATGATGATGCTCGCGATGGCGTCACCCTTGACGAACTTGCTGGCGCCGTCCATCGCCCCGAAGAATTCGGCTTCCTGGGCGATTTCCTGACGTCGGGCCCGGGCTTGCCGTTCGTTGATGAGGCCGGCGTTAAGGTCGGCGTCGATGGCCATCTGCTTGCCGGGCATGGCGTCCAGGGTGAAACGGGCCGCGACCTCGGCGATGCGCCCGGACCCCTTGGTGATGACCATGAAGTTGATGATGACCAGGATGAGGAACACGATCACGCCGATGACGTAGTTCCCCCCCACCACGAAATCGCCGAAACTCTGGATCACCTGGCCGGCAGCGCCTTGGCTGAGGATCAGACGGGTGGAGGCCACGTTCAGGGACAGCCGCATCAGGGTCAGAATCAACAGCAGGGAAGGGAAACTGCTGAATTGCAGGGGTTGCTTGATGTATAGCGATACCAGCAGAACCGTTACCGAAAAGGCGATGCTGAAAGTCAGCATCAGGTCCAGCAGGATGGGTGGAACCGGGACCACCATGAGACCCAGAATGACAAGCACCGCTCCGGCACTCAGAACGTTGCTGTTGGCCAGCACGAGGTCTCTGTTGATGACTTGATCTTGTTCCAAACTCACTCTCCCTTAGAAGACCTGAAAATTTCAGGCCCTTTTGAGGCGATACACGTAGGCCAGGATTTCGGCCACGGCCTGGAAAAGGCTTTCGGGAATGCCCGCACCCACATCCACCTGCTTGTGGAGGGAACGGGCCAGGGGCTTGTTTTCGATTACCGGAACCCTGGCCCCGCGGGCCACCTTTTTGATCATCTGGGCGACATAGTCCTGGCCCTTGGCCACCACCAACGGGGCGGCCGAACCGGGTGCGTATTTCAAAGCCACCGCGAAGTGAGTGGGATTGGTCACCACCACATCCGCTGTGGGCACATCGGCCAGCATTCTTTTACGGGCCATCTCGAACTGAAGACCGCGCACTCTGGCCTTGACCTGCGGGTCACCTTCCAGGTCCTTGTTTTCCTTCTTAACTTCCTGGCGAGTCATTTTCAGATTTTCCTCGTGACGATTCTTTTGCCAGAACCAGTCGATCACGCCCAGAAAGGCCATGAAGAGGAGCAACTTGATCATCAGGTGAACGAAGTCGGCTTTAGCCAGTGACACGATTTCCTCAAGCGGGAGCACGGCCGAAGCGGTGACGGATCCCATGAGACCCGAAATCGTGGCCCAGGCCAGAAGTCCGATCACGGTGATCTTCAGGAAATGTTTGACCATTTCGAAATAGGTCGTCTTCTGGAAAAACCTTTTCATGCCCGTGAAGGGATTCAATTTTTCACTTCTGAAGGCTATGGCCTTGCTGCTGGCGTGAAAGCCGACCTGCGCAACGTTGGCCCCCACGGCCGCCACCATGACCGCCAGCAACAAGGGAGCCAGGGCCCCCAGCAGAACTTCCAGATTGCCCGAAACCATTTCGCCCAGGCCAACCCGATTTCCGGGATCCAGATGATGGGCCTGGGACAGGAGATACGAGGTATTTCGTCCCAAGATGGCGGAAAAATGGCCCGACCCGGCCACCAGCACCACCATGCCGGCCACCAGCAGAACGGCGCTGGTAACCTCGGTACTGCGGGCCACCTGCCCCCGGTCACGCGCCTGTTCCCTTCGCTTGACTGTCGCTTTTTCAGTTCTTTCTGCGCCATTTTCTTCAGCCATTTTTCACCTCCTCGAGAGCTATAAATGTTTCCGTTCGGATAAGGCTCATTCGTCTATTTCATCGCCAGTAACAGCTCCGCCAACTGGCCCTGAACACCGTCCATGACGGTCGTGGTCACCTGCCTGAAATACACCAGCGACAGGCCGAGCGTGATCAGCCCCACTCCGATCTTGATGGGGAAGCCCACCACCAGAACGTTCAGCTGAGGAACGGTTTTTACGATCACACCCATGGAAGCGCTGACCAGAAGCAGGACGATGACAATGGGCGCGGCGATCTTCAGCCCGAGGGTGAAAATGGTCCCGAATTCCCGCATGAGGTACCAGGCGCCGCCGACAACGTCACCGGAGGCAAAAGGGGGCACAGCCAGGCAGGACTGGAACATGGCCGCCACCAGGATCTGGTGGGCGCCGGTGACGAAAAACAACAGCACGGCCAGCAGGTAGTAGAGCTGGGAAATGACCGATATCTGGGAATTGCTCATGGGGTCGTACGAGTTGACGATGGCGAACCCGATCTGCATTCCGGCGATGGAACCGGCGTAACGAACCGCCGTGAAAACCAGGTTGATGGTGAAACCCAGAAGGGCCCCCACCACCAGGGAGCGCACGCCTTCCATCACCAGGGACGGCCAGGCCAAGGACACCGTGGTTGCGGGCAGGGATTGGGCGATACCGGGGGCCAGGGCGGCTGCGAAACTGAAGGCCAGAGCCACTCGCCACAGTGGGGGTACACTGCGCATGTCCAGCAGAGGCAAGGTGGCCGCCAGAACGCCGAAACGGACCGTCAAGGCGGCCGTGATCGCGAGCAGGGTGATGTCTATTTCCAGCTGCAACGGATCTCCTACATGCCGGCGATTCGGTTGAACATGGCTTCGGTGAATCCGGTCATCTGGCTGATGGCCCAGGGCAAGGTCAGGATCAGGACCAGGAACACCGTCAAGATCTTGGGCACGAAGGTCATGGTCATCTCGTTGATCTGGGTGGCGGCCTGGAAGATGCTGATGGCCAAACCCACCACCATGCCCGCCAGCAGCATGGGGCCGGCCACGAGTACCGCCGTCCGCATGGCGTACTGTCCGATTTCGATCACGGTTTCCGGAGTCATGACTTGTTTCCTTTTCAACTACTGGAAGGCCTGGACCAGCGACTTGACCACCAGGAACCATCCATCAACGAGAACAAAGAGCAGAATCTTGAAAGGCAGACTGATCAAGACCGGCGGCAACATCATCATGCCCATGGACATCAGAACCGAAGCCACCACCATGTCGATGATCAGAAAGGGAATGAAGAGCACGAAGCCCATCTGGAAGGCGGTCTTCAATTCACTCAGGACAAAACTCGGGATCACCACCAACATGGGCAGGTCGGCCGGCGAGTCTGGTACTTCCGCTTCGGTCAGGTCCAGAAACAGGGCCACATCCTTTTCACGAACCTGGCTGAGCATGAACTCCTTGAGGGGAACCTGGATCTTGGCGAAGGCCTCCCCCTGGCTCATCTGTTCGTTCATGAAAGGCTGAACCGCGTCCACGTTCATCTGGTGCAGGACCGGAGACATGACCACGAGGGTCAAAAACAGGGCCAGGCCGATGATGATCTGGTTGTTGGGCGCCTGGTTCGCGCCGATGGCCTGCCTCAGGAATCCCAGGACGATGACGATGCGGGTGAAGCTGGTCAGCAAAACGAGAATGGCCGGGGCCAAGGAAAGGACCGTCATCAACAGGACGATTTTCAGGGCAGAATCCATGGACTGGGGACCTTCGGCCCCTTCCAGGGTCAGCGTCATGACCGAGGACACCGGCTCCATCTTCTCGAGGGCAGCCGAGGACTTTGCGGGTGTGGCATCATCCTGGGCCAAAGAACTGGCTCCGCACAAACAGGACCCCAGAATTAACCCGAGGATCAAAATCCTGAGTTTCGTTGGGCGGAGTTGTTTCTGAGATTTGAAGGTCATCTGCGGCTTCCTGATGGGTATGAGGCCCTGGCGGGCGCACATGGACACCTTTCAGGAAAGGCAATGGACGTGCCACGGGCGTCAACACGGGAAAGCAAGCCGAATGATTTTAACCGGTTGTTTCTAAGTTGGTTACAGCATTGCCAGGGCCCTTGATTTGGGCACGAAAAAATCCGGCACCCCGGAAATTCTGGTTATTTGGAAGGGATTCGGCCAGAAACTGGCCAGGTCCGGATCAGCCGCGAACCGGGTCAGCCGGCGTATTTGCCGGGTTCCCGGCTGTTTTGCCTGAGCCGTTCCAGAAGGGGAGGTTACCGGTCAAGGTGTCGCGCCAACCCGTGGTGGGCGACTCGGCAGGAACGTTGTTCCTTTCGGTCTCGAAATCGACGAGGCGTTTGGTCTGGAGCACCACCATGGCTCCATCGTGACGGTAGATGTAGTGCACCTGATCCTCAAGACGCAAAACCTGGATTTCCTTTTTTGGTCCCAGGTGCCAGACGGTCAACATGGAGGTTTCTGCGGCGCCGGTTCGGCGATTCCAACGACCGAGTAGTTTCAAGCTCACCAGTAGAAGCCCGAAGACCACAGCCAATCCGCCCAGGGTTTGCCACCAGGACATGCCCGCATCGGCGGTGAAGGCCCCTCCACTCATGCTGGCCAGGAATGACGCGGTGACAAACATTACAGGACCTTCTTGAGCCTTTCGACACGGTTAAGAAGTTTGGTGATCCGGACGGCAAAATGGTCGTCCACAACCACGACCTCGCCGGTGGCCAGCAAGGAGCCGTTGACCAGGATGTCCACCGGTTCACTGGTCTGACGGTCCAGTTCCAAAACCGAACCGGGCGCCAGATTCAGCACCTCGCGAAACTTGAGGGCTGCCCGGCCCAATTCCACCGACACCTGGAGATTCACGTCCAGAAGAAGGTCCAGGTTGGCCGTGTCCGAGACATCGCCCTCCAGGTCCCGGATCAGGGAATCGGATTCATCATCCATCACCGCAGTGGCGCAGGAAGTGGGGTCCGCACCCGCGGCGGCCTCGGGGCCGACCGTGTCCGTAGGTGTCAGGTTGGTGTCATCGATGTTCATTCCGTTCACTCCTTGGTCAACTGATGAAGCAATTTGATAGCCCGGTTGTTGCCGACGCGCCCAGCTTCACCGAGCCAGGTGTCCTGGCCGGCGATCTGAATGGTCAAGGGGGTGGCCACGGTTTGAGGAAGGTCCAGCACGTCGCCGGTGGACAGATTGAGAATCGTCTCGAGGTTCGTGCCGAATTGTCCAAGCTGGACAATGAGTTCACTGCCGCTCTGCTGGACCATATCCAGGATTTTGCGTCGGTCATCGCGCAATTCGTCGTTATTACGGGATTCCTTGATGTCGCTGGGATCGAAGGTATCCCTTACCGGGCCGAATGCGGACAGGGGCATGGCCCACTGGAGGGGTCCCCGGACGCCGTCGAGCTGGATCTCGAACTTCAGGATCAACAGGGAAGCGCCTTCGGATATCCCGCTCAGGTAATGGGTGTTGTTTTCCAGGGCGGTTAGTTTCGATTCCACGGTCACGATTTTCGACATGGCCTTGCGGAACATTTCAACGAACCGTTCCATCAGATCGGCCACGATGCCCCGTTCGATCTCCGTGAAATCCCGGACGGAAATTTCAGGATCGGGCTGGCCGCCGAGGAGTTTTTTCATGAACACAAAAGACAGACCCAGGTCCAGGTGAAGCAACGAGGACCCTTTCAAAGGCCGCAATTCCACCATGGCGGCACAGGTTGGTCGGGGTAAATCCTTGACGAATTCGGCGTAGGTGCATTGACGCAGTTCCACGAATTTCACGTCCGTGGCCAGGCGTAGACGGCTGGTGAAATCAATGGTCCCGTTCTTGGCGAAATAGTCGGCGACCGCCTGGAGGTTTTTCTGGAAAGCCCGGGAAATATTGTGCGGCCGGTGAAAATCGTATTTAACAGGGGTGTCCCCCAGGTCTTCCTCGTACGAGGGGGCGTTGAGGACCTCGTCGAGGTCAATTTCCAGACCACTGTCCACGGTCCCGGTAAGATTCTGGGCCGTATCCAGGGCAGCGTCCAACCCCGGGTCGTTTTCCCGGTCGGTTTCGCCGGATATATTTTCAAGTTCGACGGGCACCGAGGGCTCCCTTGTTTCGGATTACTGGATGACCAGGTCCGAGAAGTAGACGTTCATCAATTTTCCGCCGGTAATGCTGTCGTCCAACCGCTTGAAGATTTCCGCACGAAGGTTCATTTTCCCCCCGGGCTTGCTCAGGTCTTCCAGGGATTTATCCGACAGGGTCATGATCACGACATCCCGCATTTGAGGCAGGCGCATCTTGACTCCCTCGGCGGTGACCTTGTCCTTCACCTCGAGATTGATGTTGATGCGCAGATAATGGGGACGCCGGGAATCGCCGGCCAGGGTGACGATGATGTCTTCCAGCCCCACCATGACCCCTCGCTGGGGCACATCGGAAGTAAGGTCGGCAATGTTGCCGGGGCTGACGGCCGCCTGCTGGACGGTCAGTTTGGGGACAAGTACGTAGTGGGTCAAGCCGATGGCAACCAAAGCCTGCACGATGACGATCAATCCCAGAAGGACGGCCTTGTTCTCCAGAAAGCCTTTTTTAACCTGGGGTTGGGTTTCATCGGGGTTTGTTTTCGATCTGTCGGCCATGCCTGTTCTCCTTGTTCGTTCGTAAACCTGGCGTGTTCCCCTTCAACTAACCGACTGCGGGTCGATTATCGGCCGCACCGGCGAAATTTCATCCGCCCCGCGGTCTTGGTATCAAGACCCCTTTTCCAGGAAAAGGGGATCGGCGAATGGCAATTCCGCCCCCCTGGGCAGATCCCTTTTGTCCAATTGAAGGAAAATCTCCACTCGTCGGTTCTTTTCCCGCCCCCCGGCGGTGGCGTTGTCCGCGATCGGGTGGTATTCCCCGAATCCAGTTGCCGCGATTCTTTCCGGCGGCAAATTCAATCCTTGAAAGTATCGTGCCACGGTTACGGCCCGGGCCGCCGAAAGCTCCCAGTTGGACGGATACCGGGTGGATCTGATGGGCAAACTATCGGTGTGCCCCTCGATGCGGACCTGGTAGGGGAACTTGCGAAAAAGGACCGTGAGTTCCTGAAGGATCGGGCGGGACTCGTCCTTCAGGTCGGCCTGTCCCGAGGCGAATAGAAAAGGAGACTGGATCCTGAACAAAACCCCGTTGTCCTGGACTTGAACCTGGACTTCCTGATCCAATCCGTTTTCCAGGATGACCTGCTCAATTTCGCGCATTTCGTAATAAACCTCGTCATCGACATTCTCCTTGCGAATGTCCGGATAGACGGGGTTTTTGAATTCGATGGCCGATTCGGGATGCTCCAAGATCCCGAAAGCCTCCTGAAGGGACTGGGCGGCCTTTTTGAACTTGGATTGCTGTAGGGTAGAAAAGGAAACGATCAGGATGAAAAAGGTAAGCAGCAGACTCATCATGTCGGCATAGGTCATGATCCAGCCGTCTGGTTTGCGCTGAGTGATGGGGCTCCTTTTTCGCGAACTCATTGGGTTTCCGGACTCCCGTTTATTTCATGTCGCCATTCTCAGGCCGGTCAGGCGGCCTTTTCCTTGGCGGTTTCGACCTTGCGGCGAAGGGTTGGCGGTAGGAAGGATTTCAGCTTCTCCTCCACGATGCGCGGGGAATCGCCGCTCTGGATGGCCATGATTCCGTCGATGATCATTTCCTTGTTCAATATCTCTTCACGGGACCGGGTTTCCAGCTTGCCGGCCAGGGGCAAAAACAGGGCGTTGGCCAGGACCGCCCCGTAAAAGGTGGTGACCAGGGCGGTGGCCATGCCGGCTCCGATCTTGGCGGGGTCCGACAAGGTTGTCAGCATGCTGACCAGTCCGATGAGGGTTCCGATCATGCCGAAGGCCGGGGCGTAGGTCCCCCCCGCCGCCAGAATGCGGGCCCCTTCACCGTGGCGGTTTTCGATCTGCTGGACGTCGGTCTGCATGATTTTCTCCAGCAATTGCGGATCCGTTCCGTCCACGGCCAGACGCAGACCCTTGCGAAGAAAATCGTCGGTTTCGGTTTCGGAATCGTCTTCCAGGGCGAGCATGCCCTCCCGACGGGCGCGTTCGGCGTACAGGACCATCTTGGTGATGACGTCATCGGGTCTGGGCTGGGCGAAAATCAGGGTTTTTCTGAGGATACTGACAAGTCCGATCAAGCGGGACATGGGAAAATTGACAAGCAGGGAGCCGAAGGTACCCCCCAATACAATGGCGGCGGCCGAAAGATTCACGAACCCGCTCAGGTTGCCACCCGACTGAATGGACCACCCGACCAGGCCGAAAGCCGCGGCAAGACCGATGAGTGTCGCTATGTCCACGGCCTGTCTCCCAGGTTGCTATGTCGAAAACCACACATGTCGCGGATGTCCTTCTTTCCGGTCATCCCTCGAAAACCGATCCCGTGCCCCCGGCGGGAACCGGATAGATCCTGGCTTGGGCCCGGTAACTCACGGCCAGTCGAATCACATCGTCCAGCTCTTCCAGCACCATGATCTTGCGACCGGTGGTCAGGCTGATCAGGGTGTCGGGTGTGCTTTCGATGAACTCGATGAGGTCCGCATTGACCACCAACCCGTTCCCATTAAGTTTCGTGACTTTGATCATGGACTTTAGCTCCTTGCTACGACTGGTTTCCTCTCAACCGTGAATTATCCCACGAGATTGACCAGTTCCTGCATCACCTGATCGGCGGTGGTGATGACCCGGCTATTGGCCTGGAAAGCGCGTTGGGCCACGATCAGATCCGTGAATTCCTTGGCCAGGTCCACGTTACTGTTTTCCAGCGCACCGGACACAAGAGATACCGCATTGCCCTGTCCGGCAAAGGTTTCCTGGGCAAGGCCGGAATTTCCGCTGGTCCGGTACGTATTGTTCGCGACCCGGCTCAGCCCTTCGGGATTTGAGAACTGGGCCAAGCTGATGCGGGCCAGATCCTGGGTGGTGTCATTGGAGAATATCCCGGTGATAACGCCGTCCTGTCCGATGCTGAAATCCAGGAGGTTGCCGGCCCCGAAACCGTCGGCCATGGACTGCATGACCCCGGTGCCGGCGAACTGGGTAAGACCGGTCAGGGTTCCCGGTTCGCCGAAATCAAGGTTCAAAACCACATTGGCCGCTCCCTGATTGCCGGCCGCTTGAGGTTGAAAGGTCAGGGATCCGGATCCATCATCGTAGGTGTAGCTGCTCAAAGCCCCGTTGTCGGCGAAAGTCACACGCCCGGATCCGCCGGAGAGAATGGTTTCGCCGCCTTCCATGCTGGCCGTCCACGTCCATTCGTTCTGTCCCGGGATTTTTGTAAAAGCGATGGCAACGGTATGTTCGGCTCCCAGGGAATCGTAAACCGTGGTGGCGAGGGAATACTCCTGGGCGTCGGTGGCTGCCTGGATCTGGGTGAAGCCGAAGGCCCCCTCCAGAACCGGGTTGCTGATTCCCGTTTCCCGGACCGAGATTCCACTGAGGGCCGCATCGGTTCCCGCTTCACCGGAAACGATGATCTGACCCACGTCGTTGAGCACCATCGGCTGGGAATTCAGGCCGAGGGTGAACTGGATTTCCTGCATCAGCTGGCCGAGAGTGGACCCCGCGCCCACGGCCATGGTGTGGTCCGTGACGGGCATCCCTCCCACCGCTCCGCTCAGGGTCAATGATGCCGCCGGATTGAGAAGATCGATATCCAGAGGATTCCCGCTGGCATCGTAAAGGTTGGCCAATAGATCTGATTCCAAGGCAAAGCCGCGCAACTCTTGCGACTTGCTCGTATGGCCGGCCCAGATGGTGGATTCAAAAATAAAACTGGCATTGAAGGGGGCCAGGTTTCCCGACGAGAGGGACAGCCCGATCACATCCTGCCCCATGTCGTTGGCGACCTGCAGGGCGCCTGAGGCATCGAGGCTGAAGGTCACGTCCTGTTGTGTGATGTCCATGGAACGGTTGAGCCAGGAAACCATGTCCTGCAGTGTGGACTCCTCGGCCACGGTGAAGGTGGCCACGGACAGGGGGAATGGGCCCACAGTTCCGTTGATATGAATGACATCGCCGACAGCCAGGCCCAAGGATCCTTGGCCCATTGCCGACATGGTGACCAATCGGTCGGTCCCGTCTGCCGCCGCGAGAAAAGTCTGGGTCTGGGTCACCGTGCCGGTGGGGTCGCTGTCGGCATCCAGGTTTCCCAAGAGCTCGACGTTGGTCGAAGCACTGGCTTGCATGACCAGCCCCGGATCAATGAAGATGTCGCTCAACGGACCGTTTCCGATGTTGCCCAGAGCGTCGGCCATCACACCCTGAACCCGCCATCCGGTGGTTGGATTCACCAGGATGCTCTGGCTATCCAGTCCAAAAACCCCAGCGCGGCTGTAAACCTGGCTGGTACCGTCGTGGAGGATGAAAAATCCGTCGCCCTGGATGGCCAGGTCGGTCTTTTTACCCGTGGTCTGAAAGGTGCCCTGGTTGAACAGGGTGTCGATGCTTCCCACCCGGGTCCCCAACCCGATCTGCTGGGGATTGGTCCCTCCCAAACCCCCGCTGACGGGTCTGGTCGCGCCCTTGATGGTCTGGGTGAGCATTTCGTTGAAGGTCACACGCCCGGACTTGAACCCCACCGTGCTGCTGTTGGCGATGTTGTTGCCGATGACGTCGAGGTTGGTGATCTGAGCGGCCATTCCCGAAACGCCGGAGTATAGAGACCTGAACATGGGATCCTCCCGATTATGGAACGGCCTTCCTGGCCACCCCTTTAACTTACTTTGTAGATGTCGGCCACGTAGTATTCCTGGCCACCGATGATGACCACCGCCATGTTGTTTTCGTAACGCAATCCTTCAACCGGGCCGGTCATCAACGTGGTGAAGGAAACGTTTTCGCTGCCGTCAGCAGGCGAGACCGATAGAGAATAGTTTCCGTCCTCGGCCAGATCGCCGTTTTCCAGCAGGCCATCCCAGGAAACATCATTCAGACCTCGTTCTATCGAGCGACTGTAAGTGGCCACCACGTGACCGGTGTCGTCGGTGATTTCAACCACGACGTTGCCGGGGCCATCAGCCGCCACGACGCTTTCCGAGGCCACTGATTCGTCCATCCAGATCTTGTTGCCTTCGACCGTGACATTCTTGCCCACCAAAGAGAGCATGGCCGTGTTGTTGATGGTCTGTCCCACCAGAAGATTCTCTTCCAGCCTGGCGTTCATGGCCTTCATTTCGTCCAGCATGGTGAACTGGGTGATCTGCGAGGTGAATTCCGCGTTATTCATGGGGCTCATGGGATCCTGGTTCTTGATCTGGGCCACCAGCAACGTCATGAAATCCATCTTGTCGACGGCGGCGTTGTCCCGCGCGGGTTGCCCCACCACGGGCCCGTATCCGTCAGTGATTCCTGAAACCGGCATGGTCTATCCTTCCTGGGCCCAAGGGTCGGGCTCCGTTGCCACCTGATCGGGTTGGTTTTCACGGGATTCGTCTTCCGTCTCTGGATCGGAACCCCGATCTTCCGTTGAACCCTGGTGGTGAAAGTCCGGGCTTTCTTTTTCATTGGAATCCTGGTCAGGCTCACGGCTTTCCCTGAGCTCAACCCTGACTTCCATCTGTTGATAACGGCCCGTCCGGACCTGGATCGCTTCGGTCAAATCCTTGATATTTTCCCGCAGGGCCGATTCCGCCTCGGGATTCGATGCCATCAGGCGTACCGAAAGATGATCGCCCTTGGCCAGGAGCCGGACTTCAACGCGACCCAGATGTTCGGGCTCGAGGTTCACCGTCAGGGTCTGGACGCCATTCTTTCCGGAGTATCCGGTGGCGATTTCCGCCGCCAGGCCGGCCACTCCCTCAGGAGGCATTCCGGCTGATGGGGCAATTCCTGCCACCGGTGTGTTGGCCAATCCCAACGGGTGGCCCATCGGAACCATGGCTGGCAATCCACCCCATGAAGACAGGGCGCCTGCCAGCATTCGAGCATCCAGTAGTTCGGGGTTAACCGTCGGCTCAGGTTCCGTTAAGGTTGCCTCCACACCCTGGCCAACGTCATTCGGTGCTGTGGTGTGGTAACGGGTGGATGGGTCGGTCCCGAAATTTTCCTGGTGCTTGGGTTGGCCTTCTTTGGCGGCCATGTTCAGGTGGTGCTTGTCTTCGGCTTCGGGCCTGCCAGAACGAGCAAGGCCTAGTTCGCCGGTAAGAAGCTGGGAAAATGAGGATTCCCCCTTGTTCCCCGCGGGCTGCGGCACCTCGCGCCGCTGGGAACCGGGCGAATCTGCTCCCTCCGCTTGGGGACGGGGATTTTCCGTGGGGACATGCGGGGTCGGATTGGGAAACGAGGAAATCAACCGGTCCCTCCCATGCTCAATTCGGTGCTGATCCGGGCGGCCAGACCCGCCTCCATCTTGGCCAGAATCCGGGCCGCTTCCCGCTCCTTCATGAGGGTCATGATGTCCAGAAGGATGTCCATCTCCAGGGCACTCAAGATCGGAGCGGCCTGGGCGGGTTTCATATTTTCGTACATCTTGGCCAGGCGTCCGACCGACCGCTCCTTTTCTTCGCTGAGGACTCTCTGCTGGGCTTCAATTTCGCCGGCCATCAGCTCAAGTTCGCGACGTCCTTCTTCCAGAACCTGATCTTGAACCGCGATGGCTTGGCGCAGGGTAATAAGTTCCTCTTTTTCTCGGCGAATCAGGGCTTTTTCGGCCTCAAGGCCTTTAATGATCAGGTCGGCGTCCTTGGCTTTGACTGATTCGGAGTTTTGCTGCCGGCCGAGGGGATTGCTGCCCAGTTGGCTACTCAAGATGCCCAGGCCCCCGAAAATGAGGAAAAAGGTAACCACGGAAATGATAAGGACACTCTTCATTTTGGATCCTTCTGGTTCAACGGACGGGTATCCAGACACCCGGTCCCGACAGACACGCAATGCCGATGCCATGGGCAAGCCCAAACTGGCATATTTCCAATCTCCCTATCTCTAATAAAGATAGAAGTTTGGGGATTTCTCTGAATCCGGGTCCTCAGCTTTTTCCGGGAAACCCGGCAACTAGTTCCTGTCAGGGGGAATCCTTGCTCCCCCTGGACCGAAAAACCTGATTCTGCCCGATTTCATCCATTTCCCGGCGCAGGCGTTTGCCCTGCTCCTTTTGCCAGACTCCGGTCTGCCGTTCCTTGAGCCGGGAAAGCACTTCCAGGTCGCGCCATGAATCCGCCAGCCGTGACCGGTGGCGATCCAGGTCTTTCAAGGCAGCGCGCAATTGCAAGTCCAGTTCATCCCTAAGCTGGTGAAGATGGTTCAACCAAGCTGTCTCGGTGGTAAGATCCTGGGAGTTCAACTCCTGGCCCTGGGGGCGTTCCATGGAACAGGATTGAAGGTGAATGTCCCCATCGATTTTCACGACCCTTTGGGACAGGGCCGACACCTGCCGATTGACGCGGGCCACTTCCAGCGAATGCTGGTCTACTATTTTTTGCCGGTGTTTCCACACTTTTTCCAGACGGAATTGGAAGCTGGCCATCAAACCACCTCCGTCAATTCCCGCAAACCGGACAGGGTGCCTTCCGCGGAAAAACTTTCCTTCACTTCTTGCGTCAGGAAATCCTTGATGGCGGTTTCCTTTTCCAGCGCTTGATCGAGGATCCGGTCAGACCCCGCCACATAAGCGCCGATGTTGATGAGATCCCGGTTGTCTTCCAGGGCTTTCAGCCAAGCCATGAGCCGGGCACCCGCCTGGAGGTCTTCCGTGGCGACGGCCTCGTTTCGCAACCGGCTGACGCTGCCCAGGACATCCACGGCGGGATAGTGGTGGCTTCGCGCCAGGTCGCGGCTGAGCATGATGTGTCCGTCGAGGATGGAACGCATGGCATCCCCCACCGGGTCCTGGATATCGTCCCCTTCGATCAGGACGGAAAAAAAAGCCGTCATGGAATTTACCGCTGACCAGCCGGCCCTTTCGCACAATCGTGGCAGGGCCGCAAAAACCGAAGGTGGGTATCCCTTGGTGGTGGGCGGTTCCCCGGCAGCCAGGCCGATTTCGCGCAGGGCCATGGCGTAGCGGGTGGCCGAGTCCATCAAAAAGAGCACGGATTGATCGTTTTCCCGGAATGATTCGGCAATGGTCATGGCCGTGTCGGCGCCCTTGGCCCTCATGACCGCGCTTTCATCGGAGGTGACAACCACCACCACACTTCGCGCCAGTCCTTCAGGGCCGAGATCCCTCTCCAGAAATTCTTTAACCTCGCGACCGCGTTCCCCGATCAGGGCCAGGACGTTGACCTGGGCCGACGCGTTTCGCGCCAGCATACCCAAAAGGATGGATTTACCCACGCCGCTGCCGGAAAACAATCCCATGCGCTGACCGCGGACCGTGGTGATCATGCTGTCGATGGAACGGATGCCGGTTCCCAAGACCTCGGCTGACCTTTGTCTTTTCAGGGGCGCAGGGGCCTGGCTTCCGAGAGCCATACGCGGGAGACCGGTCAGGGTCGGACCACCGTCCAGGGGGTTTCCCAGCCCGTCAATCACCCGACCGAGAAGCCCCCGGCCGACCGGAACGGTCAACTTCCGGGAGATCAGGTCCACTGGCCGCCCGGCGGCCACTCCCCGGGTGTTCTGATAGGGCATCAGCAGCAGGGTGTCGTCACGAAAACCGATGACCTCACTGAGTACGTTCGGTTCATGCCTGCCGGCGTGGATTCGGCACAGAGAACCAACAGGGGCGGACAGACCTTCGACCTCCACCACCATGCCGACGAGGTTCCGGACCCTGCCGACGGTCCTGATGGTGTCGGTTTTACCTATGGTTCCTTGAAGCTCAGTCCAGGAGGCAATCATCTTCGCCTCCCGCATGGGCCAGCGGCAGGCCCCCGGCCTCAGCCAGCGCCTCTGTGACCACTTCGGCCAAGGTTTCCATCTGGCCGGACAAAGTAGCGTCCCATTCGCGGGCACCGGAGCGCAGGCGGCAGCCACCCTTTTCCACGCGTCGGTCCGGGAACACTGTGTCGATGCGAAGCCGATGCATCAGGTCGGGGTTTTCGGTAAGTAAGACGGCATCATCCGGATGAACGACGGCGGTCAAAGGTCGCCCCTCCTGGATCTTGAACAGGGCCGTTTCCACGGTCCGGGAAAGGAAATCCGGATCCACCTTGACGGTATCCCGGATGATCTGTCGGGCCAGAGCCAAGGAAAGCCCCGCCGCTTCGGCTGAAAGGTGGTTTAATTCCTGATTCCAGGCGGCCGCCGCTTCCTTACCCCAGTTGTTAAGTCGCAGGTCGTTTTCGACCCGGATGGCCGCCGTTCTTTCCTCGTGCTGGCGACGGAGTTCGGACTCCCGTTCTTCATATTCGGGTTGCAGAATTTCGCGGGCTTTTTCCAGCAGCTGGTCCTTTTCCACCTGGTTCATCAAGTCCCAAAGTGAATGACGGTCCGAAAGGTACAGGTCCTTCTCGAACCCCAAATCACCACCTTGGGGCAGGTCGCCCCCGCCGGGTGAATCTTGTTCAAAGGGGAGCTGATTGTCTCCGGAGGCCGGGGATTCGTCCAGGGGCCGGTCAAAGGGTTCAGGACACCATTTCCGCATCCTTGCTGCCCTTTCCGATGGTGATGGTACCGTTTTCCTCCAGAGTCCGGATCACTTCCACGATCCGTTTCTGGGATTCCTCCACTTCGGCCAACCGCACCGGACCCATGTAATCCATGTCTTCCATGATCCCCTGGGCGGCCCGTTTGGACATGTTCCCGAAAACCTTGTCCCGGATTTCGTTGGTGGCTCCCTTGAGAGCCAGGGTCAGTTCCTTGCCGTCGATTTCCTTGAGGATCTCCTGGATGTGGGAATCGTTGAGAAGGACGATATCCTCGAAAACGAACATGAGGTTGTTCACCTCGTTGGCCACTTCGTCGTCGATCTCCCGCATTTCGTCGAGAATTTCCTGCCAGACGACACGGTCCACCTCGTTGAGAACGTCGGCCACCTGCTTGCGGCCGCCGTACTTGGCCTCCTTGGCCGAAAGCTCACCCTGCATCTGGCCCGCCAGGACCTTCTCGACCGCAAGAAGTGTTTCGGCATTGGGCGCTTCCAGAACAGCCATGCGGTGGGCCACATCCCCTTGCATATCGGCCGGCATCAAGGCCAGGATGGGGCCGCTCGCTCTGGGGTCCATGTGGGCCAGGACAACGGCTACGGTTTGGGGGTGTTCGTTGCGCAGGTAGTTGGCGATGGTCAGGGGGTCGACATCCTTCAGATGTTCAAAACTCTTGATTTCGCTGTAGCTGGTAACCCGGCTGAGCATGGAATTCGCGCGACGCGAACCGAAGCCCGCTTCGAGGAGTTGCTTGGCCATCTCCTCACCGCCGGTGGCGATGCCGGAAATCTGACCGCTGCTGGAAATGAAGTCGTTGAGGGTCTTCTTCTTTTCGTCCAAACCCACCGGACCCATGCTGGCGATGGAGTGGGTCAGTTCTTCCACCATCTTTTCCGGAAGCTGGGAAAGCACCTTACCCCCCGCATCGGGTCCGAGGGTCATCAAGAATACGGCAGCCTTGCGTACGGCGTTATCTTTCACTGTTGTCACCCACCGTTTCCTTCGGTGTGTCGCCAAGGTTCATTTCATGAATCCAGGACTGAACCACGTCGGCAACGCGGTCCGGATTTTCGGACGCGTAGTCTTTGATGTCGTCGATGACCTGGTCGTCCATGTCGGGAATGCCCTCAAAATGTTCCGAATCCCGGTTGTCGTTGGCCTGATGAGTCCGACGGCTTGTCGGCGAGTACTCGGTCGACAGCAATTTGCCGATTCCCTTGCGCAAGCTCAGCAAAACGACCGCGAATAGGATGTATACAAAGGTCTTCGGCCCGTATCGGGTAAGTAGTTCAATCCAGCTGGGACTTCCGAAGGGGCCCGGCTCGATGACCTCAGGCTGATTAAATTGCATGTTGACGATTTCGATCTGGTCGCCCCGCACCGCGTCCACCCCAACGGCGGTCTGTACGATCCGGCGCAGCTGCAACATTTCGTCTTCGGTCAGTGGCAGGTACAGGGGCGCGGCGTTGTTCTGGGCCGTTTCGTAATGACCATCCACGAAAACGGCCACCGAAAGCCGTTTGACGCCGCCGGTGTCGCCCACGATGTGTTCCACCGTCCGGTTGATTTCGTAGTTGGTGGTATTGTTCTCGTCGCTGCTTCCGTCAACTGCGTCTGTGGTTTCTTGCCGAACTTCGCTACGCACGACCGTATTTCGGGGATCAAAAATCTCCCTCTCGCGATCGATCTTTTCGAAGTTCAAGGTCGCGTCCACCTGAACTATGGAACGGCCGGCGCCCAGCACCCGATCCAGCATGAGGCCGGCCTTCTGTGCCAGGTAACCTTCCACCTTTTTCCGCAGGGCCAACTGATCCTCGGTGCGACCGGTCTCGCCGTCCTTGATCTCCACCGAGAGGACCTTGCCGAACTGGTCGATAACCGTCACCTGACCCGGGTCCAGGTTTTCCACACTGCCGGCCACCAGGCTTTGAATGCCATTGATCCGGCTTTCCTGTAACCGAGCACCCGTTCCCATTTGCAAAACCACGCTTGCGGTTGCGGGAGCGTCCAATTTTTTGAAAATCGAGGGTTTGGGCAGCACCAGGTGGACCCGTGCTGACTGGATTCCTTGCAGTGACTCAATGGATTTGGTCAGTTCGCCCTCCAGGGCCCGTTTGAAATTGACATTCTGCAGGAATTCGGTGAGGCCGTATTGCTTGCCGTCGAAGATCTCGAAGCCCACGGTTCCGCTGGAGGGAATTCCCTTGCCCGCAAGATCCACTCTCAGACGATGAACGGAGTTTTCCGGCACCAGGATGGTGGTTCCGCCATTGACCAGGTCCCCTTTGACATCCAGTTTGGCGAGTTCATCGAGTGCCACCGAAGCGTCCTCAGGGGTCAGATTCGTGAACAAAACGGCGGTTTCCTCATGTTGCAGCCACAGGGTGAACACCGCGACACTTATCACGCTGGCGGTGGCCATGGCCCCCAGCAGAGCCTTTTGATTGAAGGAAAGCGCACCGATACGGTTCTTGATGTTGTCCGCAACGTTCCTGAATCCATCCACTGCAATACCTCATATCCGGGTTGAATCCGACCGTTAAACCTGCATGCGCATGATTTCCTGGTAGGACTCCAGCAATTTGTTCCTTACTTCCAGTAGCAACTCGAAGGCCAGTTGAGATTCCTTGGCCGCAACCATGACATCGTGGACTTCGGCCACCTGGCCGGTGACCATCTGTTCCACCATTTCCTCGCGGTTGGTTTGCAACTGATCCACTTCGGCCACCGCGTTTTTCAACTGGTCCATGAAGGAGGTCCGCGGCTCCGGAACGCTCTGGATCCCACCGTAGGCCGCACGCGGATCAACGGATCCCAAAGATTTTATGCTGCCGATGGACATTTCATTTCCTCGTTTCGGTCAAAGGGCCGGACATTCCCGGTCAGATCTTCAAAGCGTCGTTGAACATGTCCTTGGCCGTCTGGACGGCGCTCACGTTGGCCTCGTAGGCCCTGCTGGCGGTGATCATGTCGACCATTTCGGAGATGGGGTTGACGTTGGGCATCAGAACGTAACCCTGCTCGTCGGCGTCAGGATGGCCGGGGTCATGGACCACTCGGAATTCCGAGGAATCCAGGGCCACCCCCACTTCGCTGGACATACCGCCACCTCCCAGAACGGAGGTCCGGCTGGGAGCGCCCATGTGTGCCGGATGGGTACGGGACAGGGGGTTTTCCGCCGCGTATCCCATGCTCACCGAATGTCTTTTCAACTTGTCGCTGAGGACCTGTTCGAAAATGGCCCGCTGCCGGCGGTAGGGTGTGCCGTCGGCTGTCCGCGTGGTCTCCGCATTGGCCAGGTTCCGGGCCACCACATCCATCTTGGTTCGCTGACCCCGCAGTCCGGAGGCGCTGATCTTGATGGCGCTGAACAATCCTTCACTCATTTCCTGCTCCTTGTTTACCTGATCTGACCCTTGATGGCGCCCCGCAACACGTTGTATCGCATGCTCAGAAGCCTGGTGGCCATGCGGTAGCTGAGATCGTTGGTGGCCAGATTCGTCATTTCGTTATCGATATCCACATTGTTCACCCCATTGTCGAAACCGCCTTCGCTGTCCACGATTTCATCACGGGCCTGCTCGAAATTTCCACCACCGATGGGCAAGTGGTTCCGGTGGGTTTGGTATCCTTTGAGCCGCATCCTTTCGGTGCTCAGCAGCTCCTCGAATTTCAAACGCTGGGACTGGTATCCCGGCGTTTCCACGTTGCTGATGTTCTGGGCGGTGACCTGGTGCCGACGGCCGTAGACGTCCACGGCTTTTTTAAGAACGGCCAGGTGTTCCTGATCGAACAATCCGGTTTTGATCATCGTTTCATCCCGGAATCTCCACGCCCAAGTCGGAATAGAGATTCAGTTTGTTGCGCAACGTCCGCACGCTGATACCCAGTTCATGGGCCGCCTGCGTTCGGTTGCCGCGTGTGTTGGACAGTTTTCGGAGTATCAGTTCCCTCTCCATGTCTTTGAGGGTCATGTCCGGAGATAGCTGGTCCACCGGGGCTGTGGCATCGATTTCATCGGCCAGTCCGAGCACCTTTTCATCCAGGGTACGTCCGGTCGCAAGGATAACCGCCCGCTCGATGACGTTTTGCAACTGACGCACGTTGCCGGGCCATTCCCTGGCCATCAGGCCGCGTAGGGCCCCATCGGTGATTTCCATGACCGGTTTGTTGTTCTCGGCACAGAAGTTCTGGCAAAAATGGCGGGCCAGCAGGGGGATATCGTCCTTGCGAGACCTGAGCGGCACCATCATCAAGGGGATGACATTCAGCCGGTAGAAAAGATCTTCACGAAACCGACGCTCCTTGATCAGTTCATGAAGATTGCCGTTGGTGGTGGCGATGATGCGCACATCCGACCGGGTGGAATAGCGGGCGCCCAGCCGCATGAATTCCCGTTCTTGCAGCACCCTCAGCAATTTGGCCTGCATGGGGAAAGGCATTTCACTGATTTCGTCCAGAAGCAGGGTGCCGCCGTCGGCCAATTCGAATTTCCCCTGGCTGGATTGGACCGCTCCTGTGAAGGCCCCTCGTTCGTAACCGAACAGTTCGGCCTCGAGCAGAGTTTCGGGGATGGCGGCGCAGTTGATGCGAATAAACGGGCCGTCTTTGCGCCCCCCCGATTCGTGGATGGCCCGGGCGGCAACTTCTTTTCCGGTGCCGCTTTCCCCCTGCAACAGGACGGTGCCCCGCGAATCGGCGATCATGGCAATCTTCTCACGCAATAGGTCCATGGCCGGGTTGTTGCCAAGCAAGCCGTGTTTCTCGGCCCGGTCCACCAGGTTGGCGCGCAGGTTGTTATTTTCCCGGTGAAGCTGACGAAAAGAGACGGCCCGCTGCAGGACATGATCCAGCTGGTCGAGCCCGAAAGGTTTGCAGATGTAGTCGTCGGCTCCGCACTTGGTGGCCCGGACGGCCTGTTCCACACTGGCGAAGGCCGTCATCAGGATCACGCAGGGCGTGTAGTCGAGCCCTTCCCGGATTTTCTGCAGCAGTTCCATACCCCCGGACCCGGGCATCTGCACATCCGAAAGCACGATGCTGAACCTCTCGGCCAGCAGCATGGCCAGGGCGTCCTTACCATTGGCGGCCGTGCTGACGTGAAATCGATCCCCCAGGGAGGATTTCAAAAAATCCCGCATGGTGGGTTCGTCGTCCACGACCAGGATCTTTGGTTTGGCGGACATCATGTCCCTTTCCTTGTTGAAGGAGTGCTGGTTCATTCCGCTTCCGCTACTTCCAGGAATACACGGGTGCCGCGACCTTCTTCGCTGTCCAGACCCCATTCGAGTCCGTACATCTCCATCAGCGTATCGACCCGGGTCAAACCCACGCCGTGGTGGTTGTCCTTGGTAGTGATAAACGGGGCGGACGCCTGTTCGGTCAGCTCCCGATTCATGCCGCACCCGTCGTCACTGATTTCCAGGAAAATGCGGCCACCTTCCAGGGACACTCCGGTCATATCCACATTCACCTTGGTCAGGTCGGCGCCCGCACTTTCAGCGCAGTTCTTGAGCACCTCGCCCAGTATCAGGGCAAGGTCCGCCGCCGGTAGTCTGAGTTCCCCTTGAGGAAGGTCCCGGACCACCAGATTCATGTTTCCCAGGTGGGACGCCAGGGCGCGCGACGTTTCGGTCACGTGCCGCGGCAAATCGATTCCCGTATCGGGGTTTTGCCGCCCGCGAGTCAAATCGCCCACCGAACGGAATATCTCTTCCATCCGTTCGACCTCACGAATGATCTTACGAGCCCACTGGCCGGCCTGGCCGTCGGGCATTTCTCTGTCCGCGATGAGACTGGCGTACCCCTTGATGCCGCACAGGGTGTTACTGGTCTTGTGCAGGTACCCCACCAAAAGACGACGTTCCGGACGGCGGCTCGAATCCTCCGTCCGTTCACCCGATTCGCCGGTAACCTGTGTCAGGGCCAAGGTCATTACACCACCCTTGTCTGTTCGATGAGGAAGAGGTCGTTTTTCTCTTCGCAGATCAGGATCTCCTCGATTAGCCTGGCCACTTCCTGGATGGCCTCGTGCAATTTTCGCCGACCGGAGGTGGACCATTGGTGGCGGCCCTTTTCCCAGGCCACCTTGCTGCGATGTTCGGTCATTTCCAGGCGTCCTATCAGGTCAAGGCATTCATTTTTTGTTTCCAGGAGGCGACGGACGCTGGCCAAGGGTTCCCCCCTGCTCACCAGTTCCCCCTGCTGGCGGGACAGTTCCAGGACCCGGACGTAAAGCTGTCTTTCTTCTTCATACAGACCCAGAAGGCGAGCCAACAAGTCCTCTTCGGTGCGTTCGGTCTCAGGGGCCAGATGCGGAAAAGTCGTCACGGGCTTCACCCTCTTTCCCCAGCCGGCTCAACCGTTCGGCAATTGTGGCCATGGCGCAGGCATGTCCGCGCCAGGTGGCGGGTTTGTCACCTTCACAAACGAGGTGGTACCGTTCGCTGGCCTGTTCAAAATCCCGGTCCAGAAAGGCCATGCCGGCCAGCTGGAACTGTCCCCAGAGCCTCAAATGATCAACGGGGGAAACCGACAACCTGGTGTAGCACCCCGCAGCTGCGGTCCTGTTGTCCAAAAGGAACAATAGATCGGCGGTTTCGGTCAGGACCCAGGCTCGCTGACCCTTTTCCAGAGGAGGCCAGGCTTCGGGAATCATCAGCAGTTTCCTGAGGTTGGCCAGGCAAGCCTCCTGCTGTCCGAGCTGTCCCTGGGTATAGGCCAACCAGAAAAGCATCTGCGCTGGCATGACACCCTGGCGTCTGGCCACCTGGTCGGCGAGAGGTTCCATTTCCTCGGGATTGCCGTTCAGAACCAGACGCCGCAACGAGACCACAATTTTCAGTTCTTGTTCGCTGAGACCGGAAGGTTGCGGCGCCCCAAAAGGGAATTGCCAAACGGCGGTTGCCGGGGTGTCCTGTTCCAGGGAGGAAACCCAAGCCGTGTAGGACAGGGCCAACGGCAATGGTATATCCTGGGATTCGGGAAGGTTCTCGGCCTCAGCCAAGCCAGCGGACAGGAATCCGGTGGCAACGACAAGGAATAGGATTTTTTTCGATTGGCGACGCATTTCGGCCATATCCTGATGAAGGAATATCGACAGATCTCAGCCTAAATGGGCAAACCGCATGCCTTTTCCGGCTTGGGTGGGGCAATCCGGGCAGAGGAAAGCAAAATCCGAGTATATAAATGGAAAGTATTTTCTTAAAAGATTTATAAGCCTTAGTTTACGATGTTCTTCTATAAAGATTATTAAGGAATTTAATCCCAATTGTGGGCCAAAAATTGAGGCTCCGGCATTTCGGAGCCTCAACAAGTGATCACCGCGTGGTCAGTTTGTGGTCAGGCGCGGGAAACCAGGAACCGGGCACCGCTGGCTGGGCTCAGGTACCTGGAATAGGCCTCTCAGGCCTCCGCATGATCTGATTTCAGATCATCCTTCTGAGTTTTGCTTTCTTCGTAAATCCTCAATTTTTCCCGCAGGGTCTGCCGGCTGATGCCAAGAATCCGGGAGGCCTTGGACTTGTTGTTTTCCGTCTTATCCAGGATGTACAGGATGTGGTGCTTTTCAACCTCCGAAAGGGGAATCAACCCCATAGCCTGTCCCATCATTTGCTGCCGGGAAGATCCCCGAGGATTCCGCCCATCGAGAATATGACCAGGGAAATGGCTTTCCAGCAGCTTGGCCGGTTCCTCCAGAATGACGATCCGCTTCAACACGTTTTTCAGTTCCCGGACATTTCCGGGCCAGGGATATTTCTGCAGAACTTCCAGCAGACGGCCATCGATCTGCTCGGTGTGGAGTCCCAGCTGGGCATTTAATTCACGCAGGAAGGCATTGATCAGGATTTCCAGATCCTGGGGACGTTCCCGCAAAGGTGGGACTTCGATTTCCACCACCTGCAGCCGGTAGTACAGATCGTTGCGAAAGGAACCGTCTTCGATGGCTTCGTTCAAGCGCCGGTTGGTGGCGGCCACAATCCGGGCCTCCACGTGCAGGTCATCCTTGCCTCCAACCCGCCGGAAGCGCCGGTTTTCCAGAACCCGCAGCAGGCGGCTTTGGAGCAGGACGCCCATCTCCCCGATTTCATCCAGAAAAATGGTGCCGCTCCCGGCCAGTTCGAACAGACCTTCCTTGCGTCCCTTGGCGTCGGTGAAAGCGCCTTTTTCGTAACCGAAAAGTTCGCTCTCCAGCAGGGTCTCGGGTACCGCGGCACAGTTGATTTCCATGAACCGGTCCGAGTGACCGAGGCTGACTTCGTGAACGGCACGCGCCACGATTTCTTTTCCCGAACCTGACTCGCCCTGGATGAGGATTGAAGTATCGTTGCCGCTTCGGCTGGCCCCTATTTTCTCCAGAACTTTGGCGACCTTTTCCAGGCCCGGGCAGGCGTTTATCATGCCCATGTACAGGCCGCTGAAACCGCGTGTCGATCCCGGCGAAACAGCCTGTCCCCCTGTTTCGTCCGCGGCCGTTTCGGCCTTCGTTTCGCGGTCATCGTTCGTGGCGCGCAGGGCCGCCCTCACATGCTTTTTAATTTCGCCGAGCTTGAAGGGTTTGGGGATGAACTTGTAGGCCCCCGAGTCCATCGCCTCCAGGGCGGTTTCCATGTCGCCGTAAGCGGTCATCATGATGACCGGCGTGGCATTGCCCTGATTGCGAAGAGCCTTCAGGATTTCCAGCCCATCCACCCCCGGCAGGCGCAGGTCCGTGATAACCAGGTCAAAAATCGCCCCATGGCACCGGGCCAGGGCTTCCTCACCGGATTCCGCAATTTCCGCGTCATAACCTTCGGCCGTCAGGGATTCCAGCAGGGAAGATCGGATGGCGGCCTCGTCGTCGACAATCAGGATCCTGTGTTTCATGTCTTCTCCTCGAATTGTGCCTGACCGGCCGCCGGACTTTCGCTGTCACGGGGCAACAGGACACGGAAAAAAGTCCAATCGTGTTCGCGTCCGGCCAGGATCTGTCCATCATGGGCGGCCACGATCTTTTTGCAGATGGCGAGGCCCAGCCCGGTGCCGGAGCTTTTGGTGGTATAGAAGGGGCGGAAGATGCGGGTCAGGTCCCCATCTTTGAATCCGGGACCGTTGTCCCTGATCTCGATGATAACGCCCGGTCCCTCTCGGCGGGTGCCTCGGGCCGGATCGCTCAGCGCCAGGTTGTCCCGGCCGGAAATTCTCAGGTGGACCCGGCCGGATTCCGGAACGGCATCCACAGCGTTGATTATAAGGTTCAGCAGTACCTGTTTGATCTGCCCGGCATCCACGTCGATTTCCACCGGGCCGGAATGGTCACCGAAAGGATCAACCTGGAATTCCAGGCTAACGTTCTTCGCCTCGGCCCGCGACTGGACCAGGGCCACCGCGTCGCGCCCCAAGGCATCGACCGAAGCAAGGGACCGGGCCGGTTCATACGGTCTGACAAAATTAAGCATTCGCGTGATGGTAGCGTCGATGCGGTCCACTTCAGCGGTGATCACTTCGATGTAGCGGGACCGGTCGTCCGCGGGCGGCAACTGGTCGGCCAGCAATTCGGCCTGGGCGCTGAGCCCCATCAGGGGGTTACGGATTTCGTGGGCCAAGGTGGCGGACATCTCCACCAGCCCTTCCAGCTGTTCGGAACGCAATCGTTCGGCCTCGAGTTTGCGCGTTTCCCGGAGATCCTCGGCGACAACGACCAGCCAGTTCTGGTCCGGGATGCTGCCGGGCATGCGCGAGGTCTGCAAAAGGACCGGAATGCCCGCCCCGTCGGTGCGGGTCACCTGGCCTTCACCTCGGAAAAAACTGTCCGGCAAATCGCGTAGGAAAGGCAGCAATAGTCCGTCGGCTTCATCGAGCCGCAAACGTCCGTCCAGAAAAAGTTCGGGCAGATCGTCCGCTGAGTCACCGACGGAAACGTCGCGGCGGCCCCTGCCAATCTGGAACAGGATCTCTTCGGGATCCATGGCGGCGGACGAATGGCCGGTCAACAATTGCTGTCCGGCGCGGTTGCAGAAAACCGTGCGGCCATTTTCATCAATCACCCAGATGGAACTGTTGACCGTTTCCAGCACTCGAGCGTTGAAGGTGCCGATGTCGCGTATACGGTCCTGCAACTGAGCACTGGCCACCTCTTCGGACAGAACCACTTGCACGGCCTGGAGAAAAGGCAGGAACCGCCGGCTGACGCGGTCGCGTTCGACCGGGTCGGCCAGCAAAAGCAACAAAAACCCCAGGCGAAGGTCCTGGTGTTCAAGAGGCAAGGCAATGATGCGGCGGCCGGGACTGCCTTCGGTGCGGCGTCCGGGATCGACCTTGAAAACGCCGGGCGCCAGGATGCCCTCGGCAATGGTGGGGTCCACCTGATCCTTGAGTTCGACGATGACCTTGTCCCAGGCCGATTCATCCCACTGCCAGGTCTGCCGAGGTGAGTAGGCGCCGCCGGGAGCCGACCTCAGGATGAGGGCGGAACCGCGGGCCCCGGTGAAGTCGGCCAGACTCTTCAGGATTTCCCGCAAAACCTCGTCCCAGTTTCCAGCGGCGCTCAGCTCGCGACCGAAACTGTAGAGCAACGAAAGTTCCGCCATGGCTTCGTTCAGTTGACGGTTGGCGGCCTCCAGGGATTCCTGGGAATTCAACATCTGGCTGGCCGAACGGGCGGTCTGATCCCCCAGCTGTCGCCGCAGGTTTCGCAACAGATCCTGGGTCTGTCCGGAAGAGGCCAGTATGAGCCGACCCTGCTGACGGATTTCGAATCTCTTTTCCGCCCTGATGAGCATGTTGACCCAGCGGCGCCGATCCACCGGGACGACCAGGGCGTCAAACAACCCAGCTCGAAAAAAACGAACCAGCGGTTCAGCGGTCAGATCGCCGTGAAGAAATATGGGAAGATACGGGGCCCGCAGAGCGGACAGGCTTTCCAGCCAATTGACCAGTTGATCGGCGCCCTCTTCCCCGGCGAAGGCGTCCTGGTGGAGAAAAACCAGGCGGGAGGTGGCTTGCTGTCCGTCAGCGGCGGCGGCCCGCAGCCAGGACAGGGCCAGGTCCGCTTGAGCGAAGGTCCGGCAATCCCTGTCCCCAAGGGCCGACTCGGTCAGCCAATCGGAAGGGCCGACAAAAATAGCACCATGGGGAATGGGTGAAGGGAGACAGAAAATTTTGTCTTCCATGAGCAAATCCTGACATCGTGAAAGATGTGTGGCGATCCATCGCAGGAAAAACTGTAAAGTTATTTACCAGTATATGCAAACAAAAAAAACACTCCCTGGAACCGGACGGCGGGAGGTTTCAAAATCCAGGCAAGATGGAGTCCGAGGTTAGTGGGTCTTGGTCAGATGTCCTCCAGGTTGCGAGCTACATCATTCAGCTTTTCGGCCACCTGGGCGCGGACATCGACCGAATTATAAAAACCCCTGTTCAAGCGGGCACGCACTTCGGCCATCCGGTCCTGGCGAACTTCAGGCACCCCATCCAGGGCTTCGCGACCGGAATCGACAGCATTCCGCAGATCATTGAGCTGATGAGCCTTCGGGGAAATCTCGGCTTTGTCCAGAGGAGCCGACCGCTTGGCGTCGCCCGCCGAAGCGACAGGGGTGGCGTTTTCCGGGTCAGGTTTACCTCTGGTGGAATCGGTTCGGTCGGATCCCTGGAACTTGTCCAGGAACGCCTTACCCATGTGTGATAATCCACCAATTCGATCCATGACCATGGCAAGCCTACCTTTGAGGGCCGCGTTTTTTACTGTTCCTACGTATTTCATGATTGCAAGTGTGATGCCTATCCTGGTGATGTCCAACCGTGCCAACCGGGAACTTCGGCTGGTTCCATGGACCGGACCTGAGGTTCCCTTGAGTTATTCTGGATCGGCAAGTCCCACGAATAACTTGAGGGTCAGACGGAATCGAAGCCCCAGATAGCAATGGTCAGGATGCCGGGAACGACCACGCCATCGGGTCCCACGGTTCCCAGAAGGGCGGCCGGATCGGACGGGTCCCGGCCCGCCCCATGTCCTGACCCCTGAAGATAGCGGGCCAGCTGTTCGGGTTGGACAACGAGCCAGTGGCCCGAGTCCCGGGCAAGGACCGTGGCCCCCGCAAGAGACAGATGTCCGGCCAGTGGTTCGCCGCCGGGCGGGGCCAGCAGGTGCTTGGCCCAGCCCCGACGAACCGCCTCGCCCACCAGGGGCGACACCAGTCCGAGCGGTCCACCCCACTCCAGGACATATTCCGGGAAATTGGCCCCTTTGCCGCAGAAAACCATTGCGGCCACCAGGTCATCCTCGCCCACGGCCACCAGGCCGCGGGTTCCGGGCATGCTGTACAACTTCTCGCCGTCACCCGGCAGCCGGACCGTGCGGTAAGGATGGCGGTTGTAGATACCTTCAGCTGCGCAAGAGTCTGCAGGCCGGAAATCTCGGCAGGAAAAACCTGCCGGGAAATCCATATCCGGGGCCAGGCCCTCGAGGTTCAGGTGAAATTCCCAGCCCGCGGAAACAAACCCCTGGCCATGGTAGACATTGGGTTGATCGTTCCAGAGTACCGCCAGCGGGACATCGGCCTGGCGGAGACTGTCGATCAAATCCCGTTGTAGAACACGGCTGAAACCCCGCCCACGATACTCGGGCCGGGTCACCACCCGGCCAATTCCGGCCACGGGAATTGTCCCGCAGCTGGTTTGAAACTGGCGGACCAGGCAGGCCACGCCGGCTGCGACCCGGCCATCGGCAAAGATACCGCGAACCATTTTCCGGTTTCCGGAGCCCAGAACGACGGGAGAATCCTCCCAGGCGTGCGAGGGCGAGCCAACTGGCCTGACTGCCTGGTCAACCAGGGTCAGGAATTCTTCGAATTGATCGGAGGTGAAGGAGGTAATTTCCATGAAATCTCCCGGATACAGGTAATTACGAGGAATTTATCCGGCCTGGGCGGTACTTGGCAAGCAACAAAATGAATTACAAAATATCAAAAAAAGCTAAAGTTTCCCACCAAAATGGCCGAAATGGGGAATGACAACCCAAGGAATGGCGGCCAGAACCCAAGACCGCCATATCCACCCTGGGCAAGGCGGCCCGGGATAAACGCCGGTATCACCGGTATCCGCATGGTTTTCAAGGAGGAAAACTCATGGCCATCCGCATCAACACCAACGTAGCATCCCTCTCAACCCAGCGGCATCTTGCGAATGCCACCAATGCCTTTGCCAAATCCATGGAAAAGCTGAGTTCCGGGATGCGCATCACTCGGGCCGGGGATGACCCTGCCGGTCTGGCCATCAGCGAACACTTGAAAGCCGATATCAGGGCCCTGAACCAGGCCAGCCGCAATGCTTCCGACGGCATAAGCATGCTGCAAACTGCCGAAGGCGCCATGGACGAGGTCTCAAACATCTTGCAAAGGATGAAGGAGCTGGCTCAACAGTCACTCAACGGGACACTTGGAGACACTGAGCGCGGCTATCTCAACGATGAATACGCCGCCCTCGTTGAGGAAATGGACCGTATCGCGGCCACCACGGACTTCAACGGCGTGAAAATGCTGGACGGTACCGGCGGCGTGGTCGGGATTCAGGTCGGCATCACCAATTTACCTCAGGACAGGATTTCGGTCGATCTGAGCCAGTCCCATACCGCTGCCGATCTGGGAATCGTGAACACCATTGAAACCGTGGCCGAAGCCCAGCTGGCCATGGGTGAAATCGATACCGCCATCGATAACGTGGTCGCCGCCCGTGGCGGCTGGGGAGCTGTTCAGAACCGGCTCGAGTCGACCATCCGGAACATCAGCATGACAGCCGAGAATCTTGCCGCTGCCAACAGCCGGATCCGGGACGTGGATGTCGCCTACGAGACTTCCAGGATGACGTCCTATCAGATCCTGCAGCAGGCTGGGATCTCCATGTTGTCCCAGGCCAATCTCGTGCCTGGACTGGCGTTGAGCCTGCTCGTCAGCTGACGGGCAGAATAAGGCGACCTCGCCTCCTCCTCCAACCTGCATGGACGGAGACCATGGGGCGAGGTCACCAAAAACCCCCAATGGGGCAAAGAAGGACATTCTGCTGATACGGAGAAGGGGATTTCTCCCGAGCGGGAGTGGAAGACATGAACACAATTGGACAAAACCAGGGCCTTGTGCCCACTGGACCGGGGGGGCAGGTTCAGGAAAATATAATCCCTTTGAAATCGGACGAGGGTCTTATCACCGAGCCGACCGAATCCACTTCTGTCAGGGAAACCTTGGCAGAGGCCGGAGTTCAGGCTCCGCCCCCTCAGCCGGCAAGGGGTCAACAGTACCTGGATCCTGACAAGATGCGCGAATTCGTTGCCAGGGTTTCGGATGCCATCCGCAAGGCCTCGACCGAACCGTATCTGGTGGGTTTCAAACCCCAATCCGACAGCCGGAACTACCTCATCGAGATCCGCAAGATCGACGGCACCCTGGTGACCAGTTTCTCGCCCGAGAAAGTCCTCAACCTGAACGGGAATTGGGACGATCTTTCGGGCATGGTCATCGACCGCAAAACCTGACCCCATTCGCACTCCGCGAACGGCCACAGGTTGCACGGAACACTTGGAGTTCACCATGAGCACCGTCTCATTTACCGGCCTGGCCACCGGGCTGGATACCGCCAGTATTGTCGCCCAGTTGGTGGAGCTCCGGCGCCGTCCGGTCTACCGGCTGGAAAACCGGCGCACCGATTTCCAGAACCAACTCGCGGCCCTTTCCATCCTGAAAACAAAATTGCTGGCCTTGCAGGGTGCGGCCGCCCGTCTGGACACCATGGGCGAGTTCAACGCCCTGGGCGCCACTTCTTCCCATGAAGACATCCTCACCGCCACAGCAAACTCCTCGGCGGCGACCGGCAGTTACGAGATCATCGTCGAGAGCCTGGCCACAGCGCGGAAGGACGTTTCCCAGGGCTACGGATCGGTGAACGACCTAGTCGGGCACGGCACGGTATGGTTCACCGTGGGCGGTGTAGCCACTCCCCTGATGGTGGACCCGGGCACGACCCTGGCCGAGTTCAAGGACCTGATCAACAGCAACGTCGAGGGCGTGAGCGCCTCGTTGATCAATGACGGCACCGGGGGCGATTCTCACTTTCTGGTTCTACGCGGAGACACCGAAGGCTCGGCTGGAGATTATTCCCTGGTCACGACGGGCCTGTCCGGGGGCAACGCCCCGGTCATGACCAACACCCAGGTCGCCGAGGACGCCCACCTTACTGTGGACGATATCCCGGTAACGGCCTCGGGAAACCATGTGGACAATGTGATCAGCGGTTTGACCCTGGATCTTAATCGGGCCGCACCCGGCACCATCGTCACCATTCAGGTGGAAACTGACGGACAGGAGGTGGAAGAGGCGGTCAAGGCGCTGGTGGACACCTACAACGATCTGTTCGGTTTCATCCAGGAACAATCGGCCCCCGAGGGTGACCTCCACGGGCACCCAACCTTGCGATCGGTCACCACCAGGTTGCAAAACCTTTTCACCGCCCCTTTGGAAGGCGGCCTCGGGTCGGTGACCATGCTATGGGAAGTGGGCATCACCACCGGTGAAGACCGACAGCTGCTGTGGGACCCGGATAAATTCCAGGCAGCTCTGTTGGAAGACATGGCTGGAGTACGGGACCTCTTTATCGAGCGTGAGGGAAACCCCGGCAAAGGGTATTTGATCAATACCGCTATCGACGATATGACCGACAGCGTGTCCGGATTTTTCAAGATTTCGACGGATGCCCTCAACAGTAAGATCCGCAGTGCTGACCAGACCATTGAACGATATGAACGGGGCATCGAGTCCTACCGTCTGAACCTGCAGGCACGCTTTCTGGCCATGGAACGCATGGTGGCCCAGCTGCAGGCCCAGGGCAACTACCTGAGCAGCCTCAATTTTTAACAGGATGAAGTCTGGCGGAGCGTCGGACTGAAATTCCTGAACCAGGAAAGGCGACATGGGCATCCAGAGTTATCTCGAAGCGGATATCCAATCCCTTTCCCAGGAAAAGCTACTGGTTCTGCTGTACGAGAAGATGGCCCAGGACCTGTTGACCGCGCGCCAGGCCATGGCCACCGGTGACCGTATCACCATGAACGACCGCCTGGCCCACTCCCAGATGATCATCACCGAACTGCACAGCGCCCTGGACCATTCCGTCGGTGGCGAAATCCCGGCCAATCTGGAGACCATCTACGACTACCTGTTGGCCGAGCATATGGCCGCCCTGGTGGATCAGGATCCCCGGCATGTCGATCAATGCCTGGCGGTCATCAAACCTTTGCTTGAAGCCTGGCGGCAGATCCCGCCTGGAACGGCCCACCAAGCCGCCAGAGATCGAGATCGCCAACGCGAGCCTGGTGATTCGCAGGGCTATCCAGAAGGTGACCCGGCAGAAGCTGAAACCTGCCAACCCGACCCACATGACCGGGAAGGTCATTCATCGTCCATTTTTTCAGTATCGGCGTGACATGGAACTGAACCAAACCATCCAACGGGCCGGCGACCTGACCCAGCGTCTGCATGAGGCCCTGGAAGCCCAAGACCACGGCTTGTGTGATGACCTCTTGAAGAAACGGGAACACGCCCTGGCGGATTTCACCGAGGCCCATCGGGATGCCTCAAGGCCGGAAAGGGAAAGATATCAGGATGAAGTCCGGGCCTTGGCGGAAGCTGACCGCCGCTTGCAGGGCCTGTCCCGTCAGTTGCTGGCATTGGTAACAGGGGAGTTCAGTGGGCAGTTGGGGCAGTCGGCTCAAGGCAAATATTCAAGGGGTGGAGAAACCACCCAGGCCTGCCTGGATAGGAAGGTCTAAAGGATCCAGAAAAAATATCGGGGTTTTTATCAACCGCTTCCTTGCCCACGTCCCTTCAGTGGATCATCATCACCATTGTCATC
>CBDUDB010000006.1:0-39831 GCA_965365795.1 uncultured bacterium
TGGGGAAGCGTTGACCGAACTCACGGCCGGGGTCACCAAGCTGGAAGAACCCAGTTGATAAAAAAAGGGCCCCGGTGCCACCGGAGCCCTTTCCCATTCGCCCGCTTCAATCCTCATCCAGACGGCCGCGGTCAGCCGCCGGCAGCCAACCCGCTAGGGCTGGGTTTCCTCGGAATAGTCGTGCATGTACTTGAAGGCCTTGCTCGAACGGATCTTTTCGAAGGCCTCCTCCTTGATCTGACGAATCCGCTCACGGGTCAGACCCATGATCCGGCCGATCTCTTCGAGGGTCATTTCCTGGTCGCTGTCCAGACCGTAGTACAAGCGCAGAACCTTGGCCTCGCGATCCTTCAGGTCTCCCAACATGCGCCCGATGCTCTTGTTCAGGTCGTCGTCCTGAACCTTGTTATCGGGGCCCACACTGGTCGTATCCTCCAGGAAGTCCAGGTAGGTGCTGTCCTCGTCGTTGCCCACGAAGTCGTCCAGGAAGAAGTTGTCCTGCATCAAAGGCAAGGTGGCCTTCACCTCGTCAAGGGATAGCCCCAACGCCTTGGCGATTTCCTCGGGCTCGGGCTTGCGGCGCAGCTTCTGCTGCAGTTCGCCGCTGGCCTTCTTGATCTGGTTCAGCACGCGGGCCCTGTTCAAGGGCATGCGCACGATCTTGCTGTGGTTGGCCAGAGCCGCCAGGATGGACTGGCGGATCCACCACACGGCATAAGAGATGAACTTGAATCCACGGGTCTCATCAAATCGCTGGGCGGCCTTCAACAGACCCAGATTGCCTTCATTGATCAGGTCTTCCAGGGGAACACCGTAATGGGCGTATTCCTTGGCGATGGAAACCACAAAGCGCAGATTGGCCTTGACCAGCTTGTGCAGGCTTACACTGTCATTGGAATGGATGCCGCGGGCCAGTTCGCATTCCTCGGCCCTGGTGAGCAGGGAATAGGCCTTCACTTCCTGAAAGTAGAGGTCCAACGTGCTCATCAACTGGGCGGCGGGGGCGGCGACCTGGTCACTGCCGGCCTTTCCGCTGAGTTTGGCGGAGCCCCTGGAACCCTTTTTGGTTTTTTTCGGGGCCGGGACGACACTCTTGCTCAGAGCGGCGCTCTTGATTTTTTTCTGCTTGGCCATTACAACATCCTCTCCGGGAAAACCTGCATTTAATTCCGGTCGGGTCATCCCCCAGGTCAGGCATTGGTGAAGGTTTGGGGGCAAACCCGTACTTGCCCATTAACAATATCCATACCATATGTGCGAAAAATCTTAACTTTGTAACTTTCCCCTAAGTGATTACAGTTCAGCTATTTAAAAACCCAGGGATTTTGTTATTTAGCTAACGGGTTCTCGTTTTCAAAGGATCGGTGACATTTTGTCAAGAGCTCTCCTGCAAGGCTCGTCACTTTGTCAAATTTTTTTTTGATTATTGCCCCCCCGCTTCCAGACCTAGAGCCGGGTGGGCAGAACGGCTTTCATGGGATATGATGATGTCCGGTTAGATGCACTTTTTGCTACCGTTTAAAGAGACCAGGAGTGTTCCATGCCCCCATCCGGCGCCGAATTGCAGACCCCTGAGGGACTGGTCCAGCGGCCGGCGAGGATCTGGTGGGGAGCTGTGCCCCTTCTGATAACTGTACTATCGGGTCTGCTTTTGTCCTGGCACAGCCTCAGCGATCTGGATATCTGGTTCCACCTGCGGTCCGGAAGGGATCTCCTGGATGGACAGGGAATATCCCACGTCAATCATTACTCGTTCACCGAACCGGACCATCCCTGGGTAAATCACGAGTGGTTGTTTCAGGTTCTGAGCACCGTAACCGGTCCGGAGCCAATCGCAGCGGCGGTCGCCCCGGCGGACCTCGACGTATCCGGCTGGAACGTGCTCCGAGCCTCTTTGACCCTTCTCCTGCTGCTGACCGTTCTATTGGGGGATGGAGGGAAAGCTCGTTTTCTCGGCCGGGACGGCCCGGCTGCGGCGGCCTGGACAGCCATTCCGGTGCTGGCGGGATTGTTGCTCTTGTGGCCCCGGTTGACCCTTCGTCCGGAACTGTTTTCCTACGTTTTTTTTATTTTCCTGGTCCGCTGGTCGGAACAATTTTTTCGGTTGTCGCCACAGGATTCCTCTTTCACGGTCAGGGATTCTGGATCCTCGACGCAAAGGTGGGCCGGACTTTGGGATCCTCGCCGGCGGGGCGGTCGCTTGTTTTTATTGACGGTGATCTGGGCCCAGCTTCACGGGTTCGCCGCCCTGGCGCCCTTGATGATCCTGCTGGGAGCGACGGTGGCCCCGCTTCAAAATCGATGGTATCGAAAACCAGCCCCGTCGATGCCGCTTCCCGGATCCTGGAAACGAGCAGCAGGTTTGTTGGCCGTGCTCATCATCGCCCTTGTTCTGACACCAAACGGAATTGACGGTTTGATGATGCCGATCCGTGGGGTGGGTCAATTTTTCCAGGCCAAGGTCGATCTAAGCGCCACAATTTCCGAACTTGTCCCCCTGCAGGAATCCCCCAACTCCCTGGGCCTGACCATTTCCGCCTACCGGGTCAGCCTGGTCTGGGGAATCGTTTGGATAGTCGCCACCGCCGGCCGTGTCAGCCTGCTGCGGATCGTGTTGTTCTTTTTGGCGGCCCTGGGGGCCTGGACAAATCAACGCAGCATCGGTTTCTATTCCCTGGCATTCATGCTGCTCCATTCGGGCGCCGGCAGTCAGCCTTGGCGGATGTTCCTGCCTCGCCGTTGGGCCGCCCCGCCCCCGGTCCTGAGGGCGGCCGTTGGATTGGGCCTCTGCCTTCTGGCGGCAGGAATTTTCTGGCCCCAGATAGTCGGTGACGATTTTTATCTCAAAGAGGGAGTGGGACGTCGATTCGGGTCGGGGTTGACGCCTGCGCATTTTCCATCAAGGTCGGCTCTAACCCTGGCGCGCCTGGATGATCCCCGCTACTTCGCCAATCTGGACGCGGCGGGTTTTATGCTGGCCAACTCTTCCGGGCGAACCTATATCGATGGCCGCACCGAGGCCTATTCCGCCAATCTGTGGGCCGAATACCTGAATATCAAAAGTGCCGATGAGAAGGCCTTGAATCTCTTGGCCCTTCGGCAAGTTCAGGCCATCAGCCTGGCCACGTCCGGCTCCTCGTTCGATCCTTTGGCATTCCGGCTCCTGGACTCCGCCCATTGGGACCTGGTCACCGCCGAACCGGGAGGCCTCTTGTTTCGACCGGTTTCCGGCCACCCGGAAAACCAGCTCCATTCCGGCCCTGATGGCCAGAACCTACTAACGCAGGCGGGAAACCGGAGCCTGGCCGACGCCGAAGACGGATCACCGACCCGAAGAGCGGACCTTTGCCTGGCCGCCGGGCATCTTTTCCTGTTCGCCCAGGAAACAGAAAAACGCGAAGCCGCCTACCGTCAGGGTCTGTCTTTTAAATCCGATCACCCGACCCTGAATCACAACCTGGGAAACCTTCTGCTGGACCAGAAAAGGTTCCAGGACGCCCTGCCGTTTTTTCAAAGCGCCCTGGGGAAAAACCCACGTCTGGCCGGCTCGGCGGTCAACCTGGGTGTCTGTCAGATGCAACTGGGACAGGTGAACGAGGCCATCGATTCATTTCGCCGCGCCGTGGCCAAGGATCCTTCACGGTTCGAGGGTTGGGTCAATCTCGCGGTGGCGCGATACCGTACCGGGGAAAGGTCCGCGGCCATTGGGAATCTGGAAAAGGCCCTGGAACTTCGTCCCCAGGACCAGCGCCTGCGCCAACTGCTGCTTGAATGGAAAAACGGGGCCCGGAATTGACCGAGCCCCGTTGCCGCCCTGAAAAAGCGCTCGGGCCTAGTACTTTACCTGGACCGTGTATTTCAGGACCGTTTCCCCGTCCGCGGGCACCGGCACGTCAAAGGCAAGTTCCGAGGCATTCACCTTACGGTGATCATGGGATTCGGAAACCACTTCCCAATAACCACCGACTGGTTCGTTAACTTCCACAACAACAGGTTCTTCCCGGTGATTCCGGATAGTTATCTCGAAGGAAGTCCGGTACAGGTTGTCCGCCAGCTTCTGGCTGTCGGTGCGGACCCTTTCGGCCACGATGTCAAACGCGTTACCTACCGTCAGCTCGACCGTTTCCTTTTTCGGAGTGTGATCGATCCGGTCCTCGCCCAGAAGCTGCCGCGCCCCCGAATCCGAACGTCCGTAAACCCGGAAGATGCCCGCGGGCAAGGCCATGCCAAGCTTGTTTTCCTTGGTGTTCTTGAAACTGTAACTGACGGCAACCTTTGATTTCTCGTTCAAGCGACCCATGCTGCGGAAGAAATGCGGCTGGGCCCGCAGTTTGTAGTGCTTGGTCACCGCTATTCCGGCCGCATCAAAAAGCGAGATCTGCTTGATCTGGTTGTCCAGCAGATCGGTGGGCCGCTGCATGGTGTACATGTGGTAATCGTACAGGGTCTCCTCCTGGAAGGCCGGGGCAGATTTGCGCATGCCGGCAGCCTCCAGGGACATCATGGTATCCATGGCCGGCCGGGCCTGGTTGATATCCCCGGCCACGAGCAAAAGGTTGGCGGAGCGGAACGAGGCTCCGGTCCTGTTTTCCACCGTGACCCAGGCCTGAAGGCCAGCCTCCTTGCCTTCGGGATCCAGCTGCAGGACATAGTCCGCATTCCAGGAAAAACCACCGGTCAGGTAGGAAGTCTCAACCTCGGCCGCACCCTTGGCAGCCGCATTCGCCAGCCAGACCAGGGTGGGCCGGGCTCGCAGGTTATCAGGCAATTCAGGCAGGGCCATGCGCCCCGGCATCTCGAAAACGATTTCCTCGTCCACCATGTAAACCGGTCCGTTGCTCATCCCCAACAGGGTGCCGGTGCGGCGGGTGCCATCTTCCTGGATCCAGGCCAAATCACGACCCACATATTTTTGCAGGATCTTGTCCTTGGACATCAGATCGAACTCGTAATTCTGTTCGTACAGTTCCAGCCGGGTCTTCCCCGAAGAAGAGACCAGAAGGGTCACCGGATTGATGCGTGAGGGAACATCCCGGAACTCGAAGGAAAAATCACCCTTGGGAAGTTCCACCTTCCGTATTTCCCGAACCAGGGCCAGGTCGCGGTTGTAAACGGTCACATCCACACTTTGCCGGTCGTTTTCGGTGGAAGCCACGAATGGGTCGTCCCCGGCCAGAGAGGCGGCTCCTCCGGAAAGCAGACTGCCGGACAAAAGTAGCATTCCCAGCGGTTTCAAAGGTTTGGCATTCATATCGAGGCCTCCGATTGGGGTCGTTCAACCCAGGTCTGGGGCTGATCTGGGGCCATGCGGCCCTGTGAAAAAGCGGTGTACCCACCATTCAATCTAAAGTCATAGACGGTTCGGACGATCATTCTGTTGACCCGTCCGTTACGGGTAAACAACAAATTTTCACCGAGGTGCCGGGAATTTTCCCGAGCCCGGGACACTGGACACTACTGGAGGTGCCTGTTGGGCCACACCATCCTCATCGCTGACGACGCAGGATTCATGCGTGCCATGCTCCGTCAAATTATCGAGGACATGGAGTGGACCGTCGCCGGTGAGGCTCACGACGGAACCGAAGCCATTGCCCAGTACCGGAAACTCCAGCCGGACCTGGTGCTCCTGGATATCACCATGCCGAAATTGGACGGCACTGAGGCCCTGAAGTCCATTCTGAAGGAAGACCCCCAGGCCCAGGTGGTGATGATCACGGCCCTCGGTCAGAAGGACCAGGTCTTGAACGCCATCAAGGCCGGGGCCAGAGATTTCATCATCAAACCCTTCGACCACGATCGGGTTGCCGAAACCCTGTCCGGAATACTCGACCCCACTCCGGTCGCCTGAAGCAGCGGCCCCCATCCCCGCTCACCTCAACAGCACGATGACCACTACTCCGGCACTCAGACAATAAAAACTGAACTTCCAGAAATGGTCCTGGATGACCGCCAGGGTGGTCCACTTGATAGCCACCAACCCCACCGCAAAGGCGGCGGCTCCGGCCAGCAACAATCGTCCCGTTTCCGCGGCACTCGCTGTTTGCCCGTCCATCAACTGCAGGACCAGAGCCCCACTCACCGCGGGAATGGAAAGCAGGAAACTGAATCTGGCGGCTTCGGCCCGCGGCAGGCCCGTCCAGAGACCGGCGCTAATGGTCATTCCGGAACGACTGATGCCCGGCAAAATAGAAAAGGCCTGGGCAACCCCGATCACAAATCCCCTCCACAGAGAGGGAGCCCGCGGCTGCCAGGGATCCACCAACTGACTTGAAGAATCCGAAAAACGGGAGGAAAAAAGAACCGCCGCGGTTAACACCAATCCGCAGGCGGCGACAAGGGGGCTGTGGAAAAGGGATTCGATGCGGGTCCTGAAAACCAGGCCCACCACCACCGCTGGCAAAGTCCCCACAGCCAAACAGATCACATACTCCGTGGCCGCCCGGTCGAACTTCAGCAGCCGCAGAATTTCCCGGCGGTAGACCACCAGAATGGATCCCAGGGTTCCAACATGAAGCACGATGTCGAAAAAGACATCCCCCACCCGCGCATCCAAAAAATGCTGAAACAGGACCAGGTGACCGGAACTGCTGACCGGCAGAAACTCGGTGAGTCCCTGGACCGCCGCCAGCAGAAGCATGTTCAGGATTTCAACCACCGTTGGCAACTGCCCTGGCTTGACTGTAGTGCAGTCTGGCTTCCTGAGGCATGCCCAGGGCGTCGCAGGTCAGGGCAATCTGATAATGGGTGCGGCCGTCCTCAGGGAAAAACTGGAGAGCATTCTCCAGACTGATGCGTGCTTCCTCGTAACGTTCCAGCTTATGCAGACAGGTGCCCCGGTAGTAGGGAATGCGGGCCAGACGGGAATCGAGTTTCCAGGCCAGGTCGAAGCGGTGGCAGGCGTCCTGATAGATTCCGCTCTTCATCAGGCACAGCGCCGCATAGTAGTGGCCGCGGGCAAAACCTGGATCGCACTCGACGCTGCGTTCGAAACAATCCAGCGCCCGGGTGAAATCCTCACGGGCATAGTGGACCAGACCCAGATTCTGGTATCCCTCCGCATCCTGTTCCAGGGACAGCGCCGCTTCGAAAGCCCTGATAGCTTCGTCGGTCCGGCCCTCCTCGGCATAGATGGCGCCCAGGTTGTGAAAGGCCACCGGGCTGCCGCCTTCTTGGTGGGTCGATTTACGGTAGGCCCGGACGGCCTCGTCGCGCCGCCCCTGACGGTCCAGACTAACCCCCAGGTTGGTCAGGTAGGCCGGGGTGCCGGGTTGGATCTCATTGGCGTTCAGGAAACAATGCTCCGCCCGCTCAGGAAGCCCGAGTTTCATGAATACGCAACCAAGACGGTAGTGCCAGGGGTGCTGGTCCGGTGAATTGGCCAGGGCGAGCTCGTACGACTGACGGGCCTTTTCAAGTTCCCCGTTCTTTTCGGCCTTGCGCCCCGTCTGAAAGAGTTCCGCGCTGGTCCGCCGGCCCGTTTCGTCCGGTGATGTGGGATCTGGAGCTGATGGTTTCATGCGGGCAATCTACCCCAGAACTGACACTGGGTCAACGCTGGGAAATGCCCGGTAATTTTTCAGAAAGTGGAGTTCTCGTCGATTTCGACTTCCAGCAAGATCCTGATGGGTTCATCCCCCTGCAAAAGACGTCGGGGGATCTTGACCGGTATGACCACCGGCGGCCGGAGTTCTTCAAAGATGGCGTTGCTGAGAGCCTTGGTCGATTCCTGGATTTCCGTTCCAGGGATAGGAGGTCCATAGTCGATACCCAGACCCGAGGACTCGGGTTCGGGGTCCGTTTGTTCTGGGCCCTGGTCTGGAGAGACCATTGTCTCGAAAACATTTCCCCGGGATGGATCGGCGGGTTGTTCGTTGAGGTGGCTGACCGTGAGCCCCAGAACCGATTTCAGGGTTTCCCGCACTCCCTCCCCTTTGAGGGCGTTGGCCGGAAAAGAAAGAAGACCCCATGGATTGAGCAGGCTTTCCATCCGATCGATAGGAAGGATATCCGCTTGGTCGCGGCTGTTGTACTGGATGACGACAGGAACTTCGGTCAGATCCAGGCCATAGATGTCCAGGAACGTCTTGAGGGATTCAAAGGAAGCCAGGCTCTGGTCCAGCTGTTCCAAACGGGAATCCACCACGAACACGATGCCGTCGAAGGGCGCCTTTTCATCCGAACCGGCCACTGCGGTATGATCCTGATCCGAGTCCATGGCCTGAACCAGCACCTGCCAGTCTCCATCCTCGCCCTGAGCGACCTTGAAGGCGATCTGACGTTCGGGATCCTCGGCAGCCAGTGGCAGCAAATGCTCCGGAGGGATGGACTGGTGGATATGCCGCAGGTTGGCCCGCTTGCCCGCCTCGGCGGGGCCGAAATAAAGGAGACGGCAGGTCTTCTGGGTTGTCAGGGTATTGGGGACCAATTCGGCATCCTTTTCATGCTGGGAGCCCTGCTTAAAGAACTCTTGGCCAGAGTCCTTAACCAAGCATGAGCAAGCCGTGTGCCACCGAAGGACTGATTTCTACAGCCCCTGAGGCCTTGATTGGGGGGGGATTCAAAATCAGGCAAGCATTTTGCAACAGAGGAACAGACATGGGGATTGAATCACGCACGGTGGGCCCTTAGGGGTTTCATCCGGGTATTTGAGGATAGGATCCGCAACTGAAAGTGGCCAGATGAACACCAATACCGACAAAATCCTGACAACCATGTTCGGCCGCCTGCTGCAAATTGAAATCGACGACGAGATTGTCCATAAACTTTCGGCCGTTATTGACAGCGTGACTGACCGTGTAGGAGGAAATTTCGACCTCAACACCGTCCAGGGCCAGAACACCTTCAGGGCCCTTCTCTGTTCCATGGTGGTCCACGGGTGGGGAAACGGCATGCACCCGTTCCACAACCCCACGGCGAATCAGGACGGGCATGCGGTGGAGGTCAGGGTGAGCAAGGACATCCTCATGTCGATGGAAGACCTGCAGTCCCTGCGGTACGTCAAGAAGGACGACCAGGGACGCGTCAAGCAGGCCCTGTTTGAACCCGACCACAACGTGCGCATTCGTCAACAGATCGACGAGATTCTGGCCGAGATCAGCAAGGAAAAGGGAATCAGCTGAAGGGGAACCCGGATTTTATTGAATTGGATGAAAAAACGCGGCCCCGCCTAATGCGGAACCGCGATTTTTCATGGTCCGAAAAACAAGTATTTCAGAAGATTTTTTCCCCATCGGCCAGAATCTCATTCAGGGCTTCCCGGAAGTGGTTCGTGGCGTTGGCCACCTCGGGCGTCACTTTGTCCTTGTAGAGTTCCCAGGACTTCTTGATTTCCGGTCCCAGGGCCTCAAGGAGGTTCCCCTCGGCCTTGGCCTTGTCATAGAGGTCGCGGTTGTAGACCAGGATATCCGAGATCAGGGCCCGGGCCAGCATTTCCTCTTTGCTTTTCCGCCGCCGGGAAGTCGTGGACTTCGGTCGATCCATCACGGCCACCCCGGCCGCCGGCTGGGCAGCGGCAGGTTTGGCGGGAACCGGTTCTGGGGCAGCCGGTGCGACGGTTTTCGGTGGAGGAACTACTGCGGCGGTCGGCTGCTGAGCGGTTTGGGGGGCAGGCTGGACTTGAGCCGCCGGTTTTTCCTCGGCAGGTGGGCTGGACAGATCACCGAATCCCCCCTGGACCACCTGGGGCTCCTCTGGCGGGGTGACCGCCTCCTTTTTGGCCTGGTTGCCATCCAGGCTGAATACTCCACCACATGAAGGGCAACGGACCTTGATTACCCGTGGGGGGATTTTTTCGGCATCTAGCTGATATCGAGCCTGACATTCGGTGCAGGTTGTGATCATTGCCCCGCTCCTCCTAAATTCCAGGAAAAACCTCTCGAAACTGGTGGGCTCGGGATACACGTGTTCAGGTCCCCTGGGGAGCATATCCGCGGCCTTCTGATATATGCATCGGCCGGTTGGAGGGGCAATTTAGCTCGGATTGCAGCGGGAGCCAAGATACCCAGGGTCAAGGCCGGTAAATAAGATCTACCATCAATCGGCCCACTTCTTCCAGGCTGGCCGCGGAACAGCGGTCCGGTGTATCGCCGGTGGTGTGCCACTGAGGATAGTCGAAGTCGATCAGATCCACGGCAGGAATCCCCTGTTGTATGAAGGGCACGTGATCATCGTAGACGGCCGGGCCCTGGGCAGGCAGGAAAACGGCCAGGCCGAGTTGATCCGCCCGGTCGAAAACTGTGGCTGTCCATTCGGGGGCATAGGCCAGGGAATAGGCTTCCATGGGTATTTGCAGATTCTTTTTCCCCACCATGTCCAGGACGATCACCCCGCGGGGCTTACCCGGGGAAAGGGGGTTGCCGAAGTCTTCCCAGGTTTCGGCAAGGTGCCTGCTGCCCAGGCAGAATCCCTGCGGGTCCCCCGCGACCCCCGAGTCCTCCACGTCGAAAAAAAGAAAATCGACACCACTGACCGGCGGGTTCTTACTCAAAATTTCCATGAGGTGCAGCAGGACAGCCACCCCGCTGGCCCCGTCGTTGGCCCCGGCCAGGGGAATCGACCGCTTTTCCCGGTCCGGATCCTGATCGCTTCGCGGGCGTGTATCGTAGTGGGCTCCCAGCCAAAGCCGTTCCCCCCCTTGGGGTCCCACCGGCACCACGATATTGCAACCTTGGACCGGTTCCCCTGAAAGTGGGTCCGAGGTTTCGAAGCAAAGGCTGTACGAACGTAAACCGTGGTCACGGGCCATGGCGGCAATCAATTCCCTGAGCTGAAGATGGCCCGGTGAACCGGGGAAACGGGGACCCAGGTCGCACTGCATTTTAAGCAGCTCCAGGGCGCGTTCACCCGAAAATTCCGGCACCGGTTCCGCCTGTTTTGCGCAGGCAGGAATCGACAGTCCCAGGCCGATCAACATCGAAAAACAGACCAGGAACGAGGTGCGGAGATATCTCCTGCAGAAACGCTCCGACAACTGAAGCCTAGAAAACAAAGGTGGCCTCCAATCCCAATCCGAGCGTGGTGGAAGTCTGCCCAGAAGCAATGTTTTTACTGCGGCCGAATATGAATCGTAGGGCCCCGCTCAGATTCTTGGTAATCTGGTAACTGAACCTTGGATTAACACTGATTCGATCCGTCCCGGTGGGCTTGGCAGCCGGCAAACCGGGGTTGATTCTTTCGTTGCGGTCTGTCTGATAAGATATATCCACATCCATGGTCACGCTCTGGCTGCTCCCGGGCCGGTAAAGGCCCATCTTGGCCAGGAATGACTGGGCATTGAAAGAATGCCGGATCTGCAGACCCAGGCGCATCTTGTCGTTGAGAGTTGAAACACCGTTGGTTATCGATTCGGATGAATTGAAATTCGCCGTCAAGGTTGCCGTCATGCCGCTGTGCAGATTAAAGGTCCAGCGTGGACTCAACGCGGTGGTGATGTTCGGGTTATAGGAACGTTCGGTAATATTGTTCACCGTCTTGGTGCGCTTGTAGCTGACGTTGAAATTGGAGGAACGGAACCAGCCTGAATCCACATCCTGGGGATTCCCTCCGAAAATTCGCCACTTCTCAATACCTGACAGGGTCAACTGGGCATCAGGCCAATCTTGTTTGTAGTTACGAGTCACGGAGCCGATTTGATCTCTTTCCGACCGCGCATCGCCGAATTTGAGATCCAATCCAATGCCCTTGGTGATCTTGGTGCTCGAGGACAAGGTTAAATTTTTCCGATTGTCCAGACCGTAGGCTGAGTACAAGGAGTCAGCCACATCCAGTTCAGGCACCAGGCCCGTCAAATACCAGAAAGGAGCTTCCTGCAGGAGACGGGCATAACTGCTCGAGTTCTGGTCGGTATAAACGACCTTCACCGGAGTGATGTTGCGAAAGACATCGAGGACGGGGTTCAACAGGGCCATGGGACTGAGCCTTCCGCCCTCGGCAACAGTCGGTTCTTCTTCGGCGACCAATCCCCTTTCCCTTTCCTGTTCGAGCTGCAACTCGGCTTCAGCCAGCAGACGTTCCTGCTCCCTCAGTTGGATTTCCTCAGGCGTCATACCGGCGAGGTCCTCCGCCTCAGTTTGCCCCCGGCCCAGCGGTTCTCCATCTTCAGATTGTTCTTGTCCTTGGGGCGGCAGTTGGGAAACCGGAGGATCTTCCAGCCGGCCGGCGGAACGGAGATTCTGTTGTTCCCGCCTGCGTTGCTCAGCGATCAATTTTTCCCGTTGCGCCTCGGAATATTTTTTCCCAGGTAGAAGGCTCTCAACGGCATCACCCACCGGAACGTCAAACCTGAGTTCCCAGCGCCCTGAATTATTGACGCTACGGATATTTTCCGGGTCGCCAGCTTGCCTGAGACCCGGATCATGGGCGTCGACAAAACTGCCGTTGAACTGGAGGCTGGGACGCATTTTATTGAGCCCCCGCACCAGGGCCCGGAAAGGATAAAACAAGGTTGAGGACGGCAGGGACTTGGCCTTGGGAACCAGAAAAGTCATGCGCAGATCATATCCGCGCCTGTTCTCCTGGCCGATGTTGACCCCATTCCAAATTTGTTCCCGCAAAAGGTCTCGGTCCGAATTGGCGGAAAAGCTCAGGTCGAGGATCGAAAGGGGCTTGTAGTCAAAGCTCCCGTTGAGCTTCCCCGGACGATTCCTGTTGTCCGGCCGTGTGGTGGCATTGCCGAAATTATCGATGGTCGCCGACGAGTTGAAGGAGCTGCTGAAGCTGGCGCCGAAAGCCACCTTGGTGGGAGCGAAAGACAGACCCTTGACCAGGGGAATGCTGCCGAGCAAGGGAATACTACCCAAGGTGTATGTCCCGGGTATCCTCAGATCGTAATTCAGTCCTCCCTGAAAGGTCTTGTCCCGACGCTGCTCCAGAGGCCCATCCAGACTGCGGCGAGACCCGCTGACCTGCAATGACCAGGGATCGATGGCGTACCTCAAAAGGGCCGCCTTGGAAGGCGCATGACTCAGGCGCGTGGAGAACCTTTCCTGGGTGTCAATGGACGACAGTGAATTCCTGACGTCTTCGTCGATGATTTCGATATCGCTGTGGGTCTCGTATTTGGGGCGGTTGATCATCTGTCGCCGGCTGGCGGAAACGGGCAACTTGAAACCCAGCAGAGGAATGAAGTCTTCCACGGCAACGTTTCCCGATAGATTCCAATCTTCAGAATCGATCCCCGAACCTGCCGGGGTGTTGAGCCCGTGAAATTCATCATCCGTGTGTCGCCAATCGAAATCCACCTTGATCACATCGGCCATGTTGAGTCGCAGCCCCGCCCGTTGAGCCAGACCCATATCCCTCTTGACCCCTTCCAGCAGAACATCATTGAGATAGAAATAGCCGGTGGCATCCGGACTCAGACCGTTATTCTTGAAGCCGAAGTAATATCTTTTGACCAGGCGAAGATCCGGACGCCCCACCACCGTGACGTGATACAAATCCCCGCTTCGTCGGTCCTTCAGGGTGGACTGGATATGACCGTTTTCGTCAATCTCCCCGTTCTTGGCGTTGGACAGTTCGGCCACATTGATATTCATGTTGTGCCAACCGGTCTTGGCGGCCGAATCACTGAACCGGTAATTCACCTCGTAGTAGTTCAGCGTGTCGGTGCCGACGCGGAAAAACAGGTCCAGATCGGCAGTGGTATGACTGGGATTGAACCAGTACCAGGACAAATCGCTGTATCGGGTGTAGTCGTCCCCACGCGCGGACACCTGCTTGCTGGCCCGCACCATATGACCCTGTTCGATATTCTGGAAATTCAGGACGAGGGCCTGCTCCTTTTCGGGAATGCTGTTGACCTCCCTCACGGGGAAGGGTGAAGTATAATCGGGGTTTTCCTTGTTGTTCACCTCCCCCAGATAAAACTCCTCGCCGGGCAAAAGCTGGGCCTGGGTGAGCAGCTTTTCCCCGTCGATACGGCGCACGCCCTCTCGCTCCCAACGGCTGCCCAGGAACTTGAATTCCGACAACTGGAGCGTCAGGGCCGTCCGGCCGCCCGGGTTCTCGTCTTCATACCAAATACGGGCGTGGGTCACGGCGCGGATATTGGCGACGGTTCCCACACTGACCGTGTCCACGGCGGTCAACGGAATACGATACTTCCGCCAGGCGATATTTCCGTCAATCAGGTCCTGCACGTTGTCGTAGTCATCGACGACATCCACCAGGGCCTCGGTCTCCTTCAAATCGATGGTGGCGGAAAAAAACCCGTTGTCCCGGTTGGGGCGGTCGTCGCCATTGAGGTCCTCGTCATCTTCCCGGGCATTCCTGGCGGTCCCGTTGATGCCGGGATAGGGTCTGTCGCCATTGAGCTCGTAGGTGGCATCGAACTTTTGAGGCCCGAACTCATTGCCATCAAGCCCGATATCCTCATCCGGTGCGTAAAAAACATCATCGACAAAACCATCGACGATCCCGTCTTCCCTTTCCCAGTCCCCGACAGTGAGGTTGCCATCGCCATCGGCGGGCCAGAAACCGTCCTCGTTTATATACCCGAAATCTAGGTGCAGTTTCCCGCGCCTTTGGTCGAATTCAGGCACGCCGTCATTGACCCAGATCTCGATGAACTGTGACTTGGACAGGTCCAGGCCCGTGCGGCTGATGCCTCTCATGATGCCGCCCCAGTCTTCGGGGTCCCAGGAGCCGTCCTCCGCCCGCAGATACAGGTCCATGGACTGCTGGGTCTCGTCCCGCTCCTGGTTGATCAATTCCGGATTCAGGTACCGGCGCAGGGTCCGGTCCTTGGGCAGGAACCAGCGGACGGTTTCGACCCGGTCCTCGGGATCGAAGGTTCTCGAATCGGAATTTTCGCTCAGATACCTCTCGCCCAGGAAGGGGACGCTGGACCAAGACCAGGCTATACGAGTCAACGAAATGACATCCGACGAGTCCACTCCCTCGAAATCCTCGAGGTGGACTTTCCCAAAGGTGTTGGGATTGGGCAGGCTGGCCGCCATTTCACCGTTGAACTGAAGGGTGCTTTCCCTTTCGGTGTTGCGGCGGCTGACAAAGTTGGCCACATGGGTCAAAAAGTAGGGTTTGAAGGTGTGCTGCAGATTGATGTTGCCGACAAGGTTCTTGCTCGGTTCCTCGCCCAGCTTGGCTTTTTCCCCGACAATATTTTCGGTTTCGTAGAGCCAGGTGGTGGACACCTTGCTGCCGGAGCCCAGGTCGTAACCAAGGTTCAAGCCCATCAGGCTGGTATTGCCTCCCCCAAAAAACGGGGAGAACTGATAGTTCACGCCGATCTTGCTGTCAGGGGTCAGGTTGCCGGCAGCCTCCCCGAGCAGCTTGACCTCGCCGAAGGTGTAGTCGATTTCGTAGTCCACACCACGGGTCAGGGTGCGTCCGTCGAGATTCACCGTCTCCGATCCCTCTTCGATGTTCGACACGCCCAGGTTGAAATTACTGGCCGCCGAGGCGTGGGTGGAGATGATCCGAAACGAGGTGAACTGGTGAAATTGAGAGGGGTAAATGGTCGGGTCGTATAACTGCCAGGTCTGGTTGTCCTTGAGAAAGGAGGGATCCCAGACAAAGGTGCTGGTATCGGCATAATCACTGTAGGCCTGTTGGGCAATGGCCTCCGCTTCCTCCGGCCGACCCAAGGGGGTCCCGCCCGGTGCAAAAGGCATGGGGAAATCCAAGGGGAATTTAAGCAGACCCCTATCCAGATCGATAAGGTAGGGATCCCAGAAATCGACAATGCCGTCCGGGTTCCCGCTCCGCTGGGCATCGTCCCGATCCAGTCCGAAGATCCGGATGTAGTCCAAACCATTTTCGTCCTGCTGGGGCTGGTTTATGCCCGGCTGGTTGCGTTCAATCCTCAGGTTGAAGGTATTCACGTCGATGTTCGACCCACCCAAAGGGTAGATGTTTCGCAAGACGTACTGGTAGGTCCAGCGTTCCACATCGGACACCGGCGCCTTGAGAAGTTTCATGCGGTAGTAGAGCCCGTCGCCTCCGGTGACCGTCTGCTGGGGATCATCCGTCCCGGGGATGTCCCCTACCTGGACAATGGTGCCGTCGGCCTTCTTGATATCATAGATTACCGCCAAGGCGTCCTCGTCGGACATCTGGGTCAACAGGTCGATCGAGATCAGATTGTCGAGCGCGTCCCGAAAGGGAACCCAGTTCGTGATCTCTTTCCAACGGCGGCCGAAAACATGGGGTTCGTTGAAATCGATAGTCCCCCACATCTGGTAGCCCATTGAATCCACGTAGGCGGCCACATTGACGATATCCCCGCCGATGGGCTGCCCGGGTAAAAGCTGGAAAATCTTGATGGAATTTTCCACGATCTTGTCACCCTCGAACCGGCCGTTGGGCACTTCCAGATTGGGCAGGTCCAGTCGGAAAAAGCGGTGATTCAGGTAATCAGAGGAATTGATGACATTGTCGGAAACCTGCCCGCCGGTGGCGTTGAAGGTTTTGGACGAGGATTCGGCCTTCTGCTTGGAGGCCACCACTGTGAAATCGGCCCGCCCCACCTGGCCGGTCACCTTCAGACCGAATAGCCCGGATTTATTGGAACTGTAGCCGAGAAGCTGGCTACCGGGTAAAGTCAGGCCCACGTCACCGGTCTCGATGGTCTTGATGATCTCGTCCTCGAGACCCTGGTACATCAGCTTGATCTTGGTGGCGTCCGGACCGATCTGCGCGCTGTTGTGATCGACTTCGATGATGATCTTCTCGCCGATGGTCCCGGAAAGGCTGACCTGGAGTTCCTGTTCCATGTCCAGGGTGGGAAAGAGCGATTGGCTCGTGACCCGCTCGTTCGGCGTGAAGGGATTGACCACCGTGCTTTCCCCGGAAATGGCGATGCGTTCGCGGCCGGTGATCTTGATCCTTGTCTTCTCCCCCCGACCGATGATCTTCTCCAAGGTGCGGGGAAGCTTGATGGGGATGGTCAGGTTGATCAGACTGCCGTCCTGACCCGTACGCCGGCCCTGGCCGGCGATATCCAGTGCCTCGGTCCGGACAAAAACCTGGCCCACGGCATGGCGGCGGCGGGCCCCGGCCGACAAATCGTCCACGAAGAGCTTGACCATCGTGTCGCCCGTCGGACGGGGAGGGTAGTAGCGAAACCCGCCAGGCAAAGTTTCCGCCGACGGGAACAGAAAAAAGAACGAGGGGTATTGGATCTCGGTCATCAGACCCAGGTTGCCGTTGTATTCGACCAGGTGCTCCCGGCGGTCGAGATCTATATTGGACCGGTTCAGCATATGCCTGCGAAACGAGGTTTCCAGGCCGGGCCGGCGATCCGGATAGCGATAGGGATCGATGCCCAGGTTTTCGAGGCGACGTTTCAACACCAGGCGGTCCACGCCCAACAGGCGAGGATCCTCGGTGGTGCGGATCACCGGATCCAGCCCGTACAGGAGGGGTCCTTCGTAGACCGGATCAGCGTGGGCTTTTTCACACAATCCGACGGCCAGAACGGCGGTCACGGTGAACAGGAATACGAATGACCGGAACAGGGAGGGAGAAACACCGCGACAGGTGGTCAGAGAACAGCCGGTTCCGGCACCCCGGGCAGGGCGCCGAACCATCCGACCAGTATTCTCCAGACTCATTCGCGACAATCCCTGTCTCCAACGTTTGGATGTCCGATTTAATGCTGGCCCGTTTCCCGGTCGTCCTCGAAAATGGTCATGCTGACCCCGGGACTGGCCATACCCCGACCACAGGCCCCCGCAGGATTCAGTTCAGCGGGTCACCGTTTTGGACGAAGATCAGACGTGAAACCCAGGAATCAACTCTCCCGGATACGGCCTCAGGTTGTTCAAAAAACGAGGTCGAACCGGATGGTGATGGCGCCGCCGCCGAAGGCATAGAGATCTTATGTACTTGATATACAAACACTTACTGACCGCCGCCGTCGGCCCCTTCTTTTTCGGCTGGTTCGTCATCACCTTTCTGTTGATGATAGACGTGCTCTTCAGGTACGTCGATCTCTTTGTCAGCAAAGGTGTTCCATTCCTCATGGCTACCAAGGTTCTGGCTCTCAGTCTGGGGCACACATTTGCATTATCCGTACCAATGGCCGTCTTGATCGCCATCCTCATGAGCGTGGGGCAAATGGCTGCCGATCATGAGATTACGGCAATGAAGGCCAACGGCATCAGTCTGTGGTCCGTCCTCCGCCCCCTCCTGTTCGGAGCCGGGCTCATCGCCCTGGGCCTGACCGCCTACAACCACTACGTTTTTCCCGAGTCGAACCACACCTTGGCCAACCTCCTGTACGACATCAACCGCAAGAAACCCATGCTGGAAATCCGGGAGCAGCAGTTCACCGACATGAGCGACCGGATGACCATCTTTGTGCGCAAAAAGGACGACCGCACCGGCCGGATCGAGGACGTCACGATTTTTGAAAAAGAAAGGCCCGGTGACCTGTCGCCGCGGTTGACCATTGCCACCTGGGGTCGGATAGTGCCCGACCACGAGACCGATTCGATGCTCATCGAACTGCACGACGGGGAAATCCACGAACGGCCGGACAAGGAGGCCCCCGACAAATACCAGGTCAGCCGTTTTGGTCAGCACAACCTGTACGTGGAAAACGTCGAGGAGGATTTTCACGAATCGAACCGGCAGACCCGGGGCGACCGCGAGATGAATTTGAAAGACCTGTGGACCGCGGCTGGAAGGGAAAGAGAGCGGCAGGATAAGGTGCAGGACAATGTGGCCGGACTTACCGAGAACATGCTCATGTGGCAGTGGAAAATCCTGAGGCCGGAAACCCGGAACGAGATCCTGGGCAACCGTCCGACACCCGCGGCCGGCCCTGAGCGGGACACATTTCTGAAGGGAAAATTCCGGGCCACCCTGTTGAAGACCGACCGTGTCGCTGAACAATCACGCTACCAGGATAAGATCCGGGACAGTTACCGGGTCAAGGAGAATCGATATCTGGTGGAGTTCCACAAGAAATTCGCCATTCCCTTTGCCTGCATCGTTTTCGCCCTGATCGGCGTCCCCATGGCGGTGACCTCCTCCCGCAGCGGCAAGGGCATCAGCGTGAGTCTCGCCATTGCCGTCTACCTCATCTATTACCTGTTCCTCGTCGGCGGGGAAAAATTCTCGGATCGAGGCCTGCTCGACCCTTTCCTGGCCATGTGGGCCGCGAATTTTTTCCTGTTGGCCATAGGCATCCCCCTGTTTTTCAAGGCCGCCCGTGAGTCCACTCTGCTGAGCATCACCCTGAAGCCCCGGGCACTCAAGGCCGAGGGCCCGAAGATGGAGACTTGATTTGATTTCCATCATTCACCGGTACCTGCTGTCGACCTTTTTCCGGAACCTGGGCTTCACCATCGTCGGGGCTTTGGTCCTTTTCACCCTCATCGACCTTTTGGACCATATCGGCAGTTTCGTAGACAACGACGCCACCGCTTGGCAAATCCTGCGTTACTACACTTTCAAGGCCGTGTGGACCATCGATACAGTCCTGCCCATCGCCATGCTGATGGCCACCCTGTTTACCGTGGGCGCCATGGCCCGATATCTCGAATTGACGGCCCTGTTCGCCTCAGGGTGGTCCTTGATGCGGATCACCCGCCCACTGATCCTGGTGGCCATCCTGGTGACCCTGTTGTCCCTGGCCTGGCGGGAATACGTCCTGCCGGTGGCAAATGTCCAGAGGAACCAGGTCTGGGAAGTGGAAATCCATGGTCACCCCAACAGCATCCGGCCCACTTCCCACATCGCCCTGACCGGCAGTGACGGTCGGTTGTATTACGCCCGCAATTTCAATCCCAACACGGGGGTCATTACCGGCCTCAAGATTCTCAGCCACGAAGGGGCCAATATCACCGAAAGGGTGGATGCTGCCTGGGCCCATTGGGACGGCGAACACTGGACCCTGATCGAAGGCACCCGGCGCACCTTCGACGGGGACGAGGAGACCACCGTCTCATTCGACCGTTTGACCGCAACGGACTTGCAGGTTGATCCCAAGAGCTTCTATCGGGACCGCATCCGGCAGGAGGATATGAATATCCGCCAACTGCTTGACCACGTGGAGCTTGTTCGTCACACCGGCGGCGACCCCACCAGCGCCCTGGTGGACATCCAGTTCAACTTCGCTTTTCCGTTGGTCAATCTGATCGTGGTGCTGATGGGGATCCTGCTGGCGTCCGGGCCCCGCAAGACCACGGTGGCCTCGGGCTTCGGTTTCACAATGCTCGTGAGCTTCATTTACTATCTTTTCATGAATTTCGGCCGGGCCCTGGGCCACAACGGCACTCTTCCTCCTGTCCCGGCCGCCTGGGCCGGAAACGCCGTTTACGCCGTTGCTTTCGCCATTATGTACTTGCGAGCCCGACGCTGAAGCCGTTTTTCACCCGTGGCCAAGAAAATTGATTTTACTGGACTCCTTGCCCAGGCTGTCCTAGCTTCATAAATTGATGCGACCAGGCAGGAAGGACTCGGAACGGGGTTCCGGGCCTTTGCTGTGAGCAAGATTCCAAGTCACCCCACGGGGAGAAAAACCACACATGAAACGCGCCTGTATACTGTGGGTGCCGGCCCTGTTGATTTTGGCCGTCGCTTCCGGGTGTAAAGACGAATCCAAGCCCACCTTTACCCGGCTGCGGGTGACACCTGAATGCGGCGTCGCCCCCATGGACGTTGAAGGATACGCCGTTCTGTCCGGAGGCAATGAAACGGGCGACCCCCTTGGGGGGAACAACAACCTGGATATCCAGTGGTCCTTTGGCGATGGCGGGACCGGAAGTTCCACCCTCGCTTACCACAGGTATTATACACCAGGTGATTGGACCGTCACCGTGGTTGGCAGTGACCCCGACGGCAACACGGCTTCCTCCACTTTCCCGGTGACCGTCTTGCCGGACAGCCTGGTCATCCAGGCCGGCTCCAATTTTCCTGATGGAAACGTCACGACCGCCGACACTGTCCGTTTCAACATGGTGGCCACCTCCTGCGACATAAATTACCCCTCGGTTCTCGGCGATGCGGTGAAGATGGAATTCAACTGGGCCATGGGCGACCCCGATTCAAATGGATTTAACTTTGTGGATCCGGAATTCCGCTATATGATTCCCGGCACCTATGATGCCCAGGTTTCGGTTTTTTATCCCGCCTGGGCCGTCCTTCGCCAGCAGACGTTGACCTTTACCGTCACCGATCCCTGATCGTCCAGGGGCTGCGGGTCACATGATTCCACCCGGAAAAAAGGCGGGGCCGTTTCGGCCCCGCCTTTTTTTCAACCGCTCATCCGGATTTTCCAAAAATCAGTCGATGGCCGCCTTGAGAGCGTCCACCAGATCTTCCTTTTCCCAGGTGAACTGAACATCATCGCGCCCAAAATGGCCGTAGGCGGCGGTATCCCTGAAAACAGGTTTTCGCAGATCAAGCCGCGTTATGATCCCTTGGGGTGTCATGTCCGCAACTTGGCGCACGGCCGCTGTAATCTTTTCATCGGGAACCCGGCCCGTGCCGTAACAATCTACATTGATCGAAACGGGCTCGGCCACGCCGATGGCATAGGCCACCTGGACCTGGCAGCGATCGGCCAGTTCTGCGGCCACGATATTGCGGGCCAGATGCCGGGCCGCGTAGGCCGCCGAACGGTCCACCTTGGTGGCGTCTTTCCCGCTGAAAGCCCCGCCGCCGTGGCAGGCGCTGCCGCCGTAGGTGTCTACAATGATCTTCCGCCCGGTCAAACCGCAATCGCCCATGGGTCCCCCGATCACAAAACGGCCGGTGGGATTGATGTGGCTGGTATAACCGGTATGATCGACGTCGAACCTCGCCAGAACGGGTTTGATGACGTGCTCTTGAATTCCCGCATGGATGTCCTCGTTGCTCACCGAAGGATCGTGCTGGGTGGAAACGACCACCGTGTCGATCTTGATCGGCAGCCCATCTTCATAAAGGGCGGTGACCTGGGTCTTGCCGTCAGGACGGACCCAGGGCAGGGTGCCATCCTTGCGCACGGCCGCCAGCCGCTGGGCCATGCGGTGGGCCACGGTGATGGGCAGAGGCATGAGCACATCGGTTTCCCGACAGGCGTAACCAAACATCAGGCCCTGGTCCCCCGCCCCGCCGGGATTGACACCCGCGGCGATATCGGGAGACTGCTTGTCGATGGAAATCAGGACCGCGCAGCTGTCGGCGTCGAACCCGAAGGCGTCCGAAGTGTACCCAATGTCCCGGATGGTGGCGCGCACCAGGTCGGGAATGTCCACATAGGTCTGGGTGGTGATCTCACCCGCCAGGCAAGCCATCCCGGTGGTCACCAGGGTTTCACAGGCCACCCTTCCGGCGGGGTCCTCGGCCATGATGGCATCCACCACGGAGTCGGAAATCTGATCGGCCACCTTGTCCGGATGGCCTTCGGTCACCGATTCGCTGGTGAACAGGAACCTCTTGCTCATGTTGCTTCCTTTCCTTCAAGCGGCCCGGATACCCGGACCGTCCGGCTGTGAATCTGCCTTTATGTAGTTCAGTTTCTTTCGAGGGTAATTTCGCTGAAGTCCCCCACATTAATCTGACCGATCACTCCGGTCAGGTCACACTGGTCTCCGACCAGGCTCTGGTCCAGTTTGCAGCCAACCAGGCGGCTCCCCGTTCCGATAACACAGTCACTGAGTTCACAGTCCTGGATGACGGCCTTGGACCCCACCGTAACGTTGGGACCGATGTGCGAGGCAATGATCTCGGCATCGGCGGCCACGTTGCACGGGGGAATGGCACTTCCGGGTCCGGCCTCATCCGGGGTCCTTTTCAAGAGAATCCGATTGGTCTGAAGCCAGGTTTCCTTCTTGCCGCAATCGTACCAGTCGGTCACCGGAACCGTGTTGAAGGTGACTCCCTCTTCCACCATCAACTGCAGAGCGTCGGTCAACTGGTACTCGCCCCGGGTTCGGATGTCCTCGTTGACTACCCGGTCGAGCGCCCGCCACAAGGCCGCGGCGTCCCGGAACAGATAGGCGCCCACGATGGCCAGGTTGCTGGGCGGTACTTCCGGCTTCTCGACGAACCCCTTGACCTGGGATCCGTTCATCTCCACCACGCCGAACCGCCTGGGATCCTCCACCTCGCGGACGGCGATCATGCTGTTCGGTGAAGCCAGCAAAGAAGCGTAGTCGGCCTTGAGGATGGTGTCACCGAGAATACAGAAAAAGGCCTCGTCCCCGAGGGCTTGGCGGGCCGTCCAGATGGCGTGTCCCAACCCGAGTCGTTCTGTCTGTTCCACAAAAGTGATGTCCAGGTCCGGGCGCTCGCGGGTGAACCAGCTCCGAACCTCGTCCCCGTGGTAACCCACGATCAGTACAAAACCGTCGATACCGGCCTCCGTCAAATCGTCCATGATATGGGCCAGGATAGGCTTCCCAGCCACCGGCAGAAGCGACTTGGGCTTGTTCAGGGTATGGGGTCGCAATCGGGTACCTATCCCGGCCGCGGGAATGACGGCTTTCATGATTGTTCTCCTGGGCCAGCCGGAATACCGATCCCGACCGTGCAGCTGCTAAGGTTTTCCCAGAGCTTCTTTGAGCCTGGTGATGCGATCGACGGGCATCGGGTCGACGTTCCTGGCCTGGGCCAGATGACAGGACAAGTAATCTCCGTATTGGACCAGTGACAAGGTGTGATCCAGAATTCCCGACGCGCCGGATGAAATTTCGTGGATCCGGGGGAATTCCTCGGCCAACAACCTCCGGGTCAAATCCACCCTGCGATCGATACGATCATTTTCGCTTTTTCCCCTCAGAATGAGAAGCACGAATCGATCCCTGGCCTCGGCGTCCAGGTCCCAGCCAACCAGATCATTGTGGTTGAGTTCCGGAAATGATGCCAAACAGGCCGGTACCTTGCTGTTTTCATTCAACTGGGCCCTGAGCCGCAGACCGGCCGCGTGAGCCCCCAGGCCGGCGGTGTAGATGACCGGCATCCGGCCCGTCAGAACCTCGGCCAGTTCCGCAGCCGGCAAGTTGCCTTCGGGATCCGCCTGGACGGAGTCGGTGGTATCACCTTCCAAAACAACCGGAGACATCCGAGCCGCTCGGAATCCATTGAGGGTGGCGGCCGCCGCCGCGATGGCCTCGTCCGCGCCAGTGACCAGACCAAGCCGGCCCAGAACACGCACCACGGCACCCAGGCCAAGACCCAGAGAAGCCCGTGGAGGATAACCGCCAGGTAATATGACCGCGGGAAACCCCTCGCCGGAAGCCAGAGCTGCCAGACTACCACCCGAGGTGACAGCCAACCGCGAAAGGCCTCGTTTTTTGGCCTCACGAGCTCCGGACAGGGTTTCTTCCGTATCTCCTGAATAACTGCTGCACAGCACCAGATCCCCGGGGCCCGCCCAGTGGGGAAGACCATAATCGCGCCACACGATCAGAGGAACTTGGCCGCTTGTGAGCAGCGGCTGGACCAGGTCGCCAGAGATGGCCGAACCCCCCATCCCGCAAAGGATGATGCGGTTGAACCCGGAATCGGGCGGCCGGATTTCGGACAGACCCTCCAGGCGTGCGCTTTCCAGGAGCTGATCCCCAAGGGCATGGACGAGGGAAAACATTTTCCGTGTTCCCGCTTTGGTTGGGTTATTCAAGCGGAATCTCCTCCGTTTCCCCGCTGCTGTTTTTGCATGGCGATGAATTCGGCCAACCACCTGTCCCCTTCATCGGGTGTCGCCAGGGACATCAGGTGTTCGGCAATCCTTTGGGCTTCCTTGAATGGAGTCCACCGGATGACCTGTTTAATCTTTGGCAGAGCGGCTCCGTGCAGGCTGATCTCGTCGAGCCCCAGCCCCAAAAGCACTTCGGCCAGCCGGGTTTCCGAACCCATCTCTCCGCAGACCCCCACTTTGATCCCCGCCCGATGGGCCGCTTGAACCGTCATGTGGATGCTCCGCAAAACGGCCGGATGCAGGGGCCGGTAAAGATAGCTTACCCGGCTGTTGCCCCGGTCCATGGCCAGGGTGTACTGGATAAGATCGTTGGTGCCGATACTGAAAAAATCACACTCCGAGGCCAGGAGGTCGGCCGCCAGCACTGCCGAAGGGGTTTCGATCATGATTCCCAGGGGCACCGCCGGATCATGCGGAACTCCGTCTTTCTCCAATTCGGCGATGGCCTCGGCCACCACCTGGCGCGCCTGACGCAGCTCGCCCACGCCGGTGACCATGGGAAACATCAACTTGACCTTGCCGGCGGTCGCGGACCGCAGGATGGCCTTGATCTGCGTCCTGAACAGCAGGCGATTCGCCAGGGAATACCTGATACCACGCCACCCCAGGAAGGGATTGTATTCCCGCTTGGCGCCCAGATAATCCGAAACCTTGTCCCCACCCACGTCCAGGGTGCGAAAGACCACCGGACGGCCGTCCATGCGCCGGACTATTTCCGAATAGACCCGGACCTGGTCGTCTTCCGTGGGAATGGTTTGGTGCTGGAAAAAAAGATATTCGGTCCGCAGCAAACCGATGCCTTCGGCGCCCCGGGCCAGGGCCTCATCCACTTCGACGGGCAATTCGATGTTCGCCATCATCCGGACCCGATGACCGTCCGGGGTGACGGCTTCGAGGTCCTTCAGGTGTTCGAGTTTCTGACGGACGACGACCTGCTGCCGGGTCAGCATCCGGAACCTTTTGAGGGTCGGTTCGTCAGGGTCGGTGACGAGAATGCCTTCGGTCCCATCGACGGCCACCGGTTGGCCGGGCTTGAGGGATACCGCGCGCCCCTGCAGACCCACCACCGCCGGAACACCGATCGACCGGGCCAGGATGGCCACATGGCTGGTGTTGCCGCCCTCGTCCATGACAAAGCCCAGGACGTTGTTCCGGCCCAGGACAGCCGTATCGCTGGGAGTCAGGTTGCTGGCGGAAATGATGGAGGGAACCTGGGGCAAAACCAGATGACTGGGCTCTGCACCGTCGAAACCGCGCAGAACACGTTGTTCGACATCCCGCAGATCGTTGACCCTTTCCCGGAAGGTGGCGTCCTGGATTTCCAGGAAACGGGCGGCCAGGTCCCCCACCGTGCGGGCAAAAGCCGCTTCGGCATTGATCCTTTCAAGCCGTATGACGGCCAAGGTGGCGTCCCACACCATCTCGTCTTCGAGGATCAGCAGTTGACTGGCCAGGATCTCGCTGCCTTCGGGTCCGAGTTCGCTGGCTAAATGATGGATCAGTTCCTGCAAACCGGCCTTGGCTGTGGCCACGGCCTGTCCAAAACGTTTGATTTCGGCGGGAACTTCGTCTCGCGCCAACGACCGCCGCTGCGGAACGATGGCCCGTTGCCGAATGGCGTGCACGGGGCCAGCGGCATAACCTGGGGAGGCGGCGATGCCCGGAAAGGAATCCATGGCCTATTCGTGTTCCTCAGGGGTGGCCAGCTCGACTTGAATCAACTGGACAAGGCGTTCAATCGCAGCGTCTTCGTCGGTTCCGACCGCTTCAATGGTGACATCGGTGCCGAATTCGGCCGCCAGACTGGCCAGGCCCATGATGCTTTTGGCATTAGCAACTCGCCCGTCATACCGGATGGTGACTTCGGACATGAAGGATTTGGTCAGTTTGACGATCCGGCCGGCGGCACGCAGATGGAAACCTACCGGATCGGATACGGTCGCGGTCACAGTCTTCAATGGTGGAATCCCTTGGAAATTTCAAAATCGATTGTCAGGCGCATAACTTAACTCCCCAGGGCTCAAATGGCAAAAGTCAGTAGCAGAGCCAGAATCAAGGCCGCCACGATCAGGAGCTCCCCTGGCAATCTCTTGCGCAGAACCACGGGCAACCCCATGCCCAGCCCTGTGCCGATCCACAACAGGCCCCGATCGGCCACCACCCCCGCCTCGGCGACCTGGGAAAGATAAAGTCCTCCCACCACACCAGTTAGCACCATTCCGGTATATTTAGTACGGGCGATCCAGGTGTGCCACCGGGGATCAAAAAGCAGATCGACGATGTCCATCCCCAGTTCAAATCCCTTGCGCACGGCCATCCAGCGCAGCACCAGTTGGCCGGCCGCAAAAATGCCGACCACCACCAGCACCAACGAGATGTGGCCCAACAAGCCGGCCAGACAGATCACCATGACCAAAGTCGGCCGCAATCCCAGCCAGAAAAGCTGATCCCCCAGCGAGGCCAGGGCCCGGCCCACCGAATCTCGGAAGGTGCCGATCATTCCTTTCGGCACCTCGAGACCCCTGGCGCGGTCGTCCTCCAGCCGCACCAATCCCCCCAGGAGAAAATTGGCCAGGTAGGGATTGGTATTGAAAAAACCGAAGTACTGGCGGCAGAAGATCCGGTCCCGGTTGACATCCCGCGGGCGCCGACGCAGCCAGGGCAAGACCGTCCACAAAAGACCCAGGTTCTGCATGCGCTGGTGGTTCCAGGAACCCTGCAGGCTCAACGACCGCAGCCATAGAGACCATTGCAGGCGCCGGGACAGCCGTTCGGATTGGGGAAGGGCGGACGGTTTCAACTCCATGGGCCCCCTCCGGTCAGATAATGATTCCGGGTCAGTTTCACGGCGTCTTTAGACCACATAACGCGCCACCAGAAAAGTCCCCACCATACCCATGGCAACCCATCGCCAGCTGGATTTCAAACCGTACCGATCGATCATGGTCCCGACCCCCAAACCCGGCAGCAACAGGGGCAGGGTCCCGAGCGCCGTCTGCAGTACCTGGGGAAGATGGCCAAAAAACGGAATCCACACCTTGAGCATGAACCACAAGAACAGGATTCCCGAGCCGAATCCCCGCACAAAACACGTCGCGAGGCAACGCAGATGAAGATGTTCGATACGAGCCAGCCGGCCGTCGCGCAGGCTGTGAAGACTCCGCAACATCCACAGACCGTTGGCCCGGCGCTCGGCCTGGACCAGAAGATGACCCACCAGGCTCAACAGCCCCGCTCCCAGTATGACCCAACCCAGGAGGTGCCAGGTACTGGTGGGATCCCCGGCAAAAACCGGAGGCAAAGGCCGGCCTGCCAGAAGAGTCCCGGCCACGGCCGCGATGGCGGCGCTGGTGGGATCGCCGGTGAAGGTCTGGCCCACGGGAAGATTTCCGGCCAGGACCAGCTGCAGAGGAAGGCCCACGGCCAACCCGGTCAGGGGATCACCGCAGAGAAACCCCGCCATGACCGCCGCGGGCAAGGGCTGTCCCAACCAGGTCTGGGCAAAGGCGGTATCGTCCAGGGCCAAAATGCCGGCCAGCAGCCCCAGAATCAGGAAGGAGGACCAGGAGGGATCATGGATCAGGGCCAAGGGAACCCAAAGGGGCATCAGAACACCTCCCCCATCTGACTGAGCTGATCCTGATCGACCAGGAATTCCCGGCCGCCGGGAACCTGCTGGGCCGAAAGGACCATGCCCATTTCCAGCAGGCGTGAAAAAGCTTTCAGATCCTGACGGTCCACGTAAACGAAGGGCAGCATTTCCTTTCTGCCGGCCCGGAAATGAAGGCCGCCCACGTTGACTTCGTTGATCGGGGCCCCGATTCTCACCAACTCGGCCATCTCCTCAGCAGAACCTGTCAGCAGCAGTACCCGTTCCTCTCCTATGGCGGGCTCGGCCAGAGTGGCCGCGGCCTTGGCCACCGGTAGGATGGACACTTTGATGTGAGGGGGAACGGTGCTGGAATAGACGCGGGTCTGCCAGGAATCGGCGGCGATGGCGTTGTTTGCCAGAAGAATACGATCGGGCTGCAGTCGTTCACTCCACCCGACGGTAACCTGGCCATGAATGAGACGGTCATCGATGCGGGCCAGGACCACCGGCATCAGCGGCCTCCCACCAGGATGATGGCTTCACGGCCCTTCTGGACAATCTTGGCGACCAGCTCCTCGAAATCATCGGACTGCCGCCAGGTCACGAAACCCAGCAGCATTGCCAGATTGACCCCGCTGATGATGGCGGTGTCCGGGTCCCGCCCGCGGGCCAGCTGGGCACTGGTGGCGCAGCTGCCGCCGTAGTCGTCCAGCAATATCAACTTCTTGTCGGGCTTCCCGGCGTCAGGTAGGTCACCCTCGGGAATTTCCTCGAGCCAGTCCTGAATCAAGGCGGTGATGTCGGTGGCCGCCTTACCCGCGTTGGACAGGGCGGTCAGACCGGGCACCGGGCCGAGAATCATCTCGGTGACGCGGACGAGTTCCCGGCCGATGTCGCCATGGGTTATCACCAGGGCCTTGATCATCGGGACACAGCTTCTTTGCAGTTCATTCCTTATCCTGATCCAGGTATTCGCGCAGCCGCTGGCTCGAGCGCATGTTTTCCAAAATGCGGTCGTTCAGAACCTGGGCGGCGTCGTAGCCGTAGACTTTCAGCATGAAGTTCAGGGCGATGACTTCGCTGATCACCGTGATGTTCTTGCCCGGGTACAAGGGCACCGCGACCTGGGGAATGTTCACCCCGAGAACTTCGGTGAAGCGGTTTTCCATGCCCACCCTTTCGTAGTCGATGGAATTGTCCCACTCCTGCAGCTGAACTTCCACCTCGATCCGCTTGCGCATGCGGATGGCCCTGATTCCGAAAATGGCCTGAACGTCGATGACCCCGATCCCGCGGATTTCAAGGTGGTGGCGCAACACTTCCCGGTACCGGCCGATAAGAATATCCTCCGGTGTCCGGATGATCTCCACGATATCGTCCGCCACCAGCCGGTGGCCGCGTTCGATGAGATCCAGTGCACATTCACTCTTGCCGATCCCGCTGCGGCCGGTAAACATCAGACCCACGCCGTAAACATCGACCAGGGTACCGTGGATCTCGGTCTTGGGCGAAAAAACTTTTTCCAGGTGATGACCAAGTTCGGACATGAATTCAACTGCGGTCAGCGGGGTCCGGACCAGGGGGAATTTTTTCTCCCGGATCAGATCCATCACCGGCGGCGGCACCGTCTTGTCCATGGCGATGAAGATCATCGGAGGTTCCAGGCTCAGGACCCTTTCCACGGCTTCCCGTTGGGCCTTGGCATCAAGGGTGGCCAGAAAGGCGGTTTCCGATTCCCCGAACACCTGGATCCGACGAGGCAGGAAATTTTCGTCAAACCCCATCAGAGCCATCCCCGGACGATGCACGTCCGGAGCATGAATGGGGACCGGTTCGGCTGGAAAATCGGAGATGACGTCAAGCAGGAGCGGTTCCTTGAGCTCCTTGTAGAGCTGCTGGATCGTGACCATGTTCATAGCTTCCCCTGATTCCGGGCGGCCAGGCCGCTCAGTCGTTTTCGGGCTCCATGTGTCCCAGTTCCCCGTTGTCCCTACGGTAGATCACGCCCAGTTTGTCGTTGTCGATGTTGCGAAAAAGCAGAAAAGGCAGATCGCCGGCCTCAAACTTATCCCGCGCGACGGCCACATCCAGGTCCTGCAGGACAAAACCTTCCGGCTCGTTGCTTTCCGCTTCGGCAAGGGCGGAACCGGCCACCATGGCCCGGCCCAATCCACCCTCCTCACCCTTCTGTTTGCCGCTGATCTTGCCCTTGAACTTGGCCAGTTGTTTGCGGAGATTCTCCACCATCTCGTTGACCGCGAACTCCGGCTCCATCCCCTCGCCCTTGGCCCGGAAATCATTGCTTTTCAGGGACAGAACGGAATCAGCCTGAAAGCGCCCGGCTTCGTGGATAATCGTCATCTTCATGGACTGGACCGGGCGGGGGCTGAATTTGGCCAGCTTTTCCACGGCCGACTCGATCAATTCCCGCTGGTCGTCTCCCATGGTGAAATGCCTGGCATTGATTTCCAACTGCATGGCGTCCTCCTTCATATCGGTTCTGGCTTCGGTTGGGGATCGATCAGAATTGTTTGCGCATCCTGGCGCTGAGAATTCCCATCTGCTCCCGGTATTTGGCTACGGTCCTGCGAGCGATCTTCAATCCCTTTTCGTGCAACATGTCCACGATCTTTTTATCGGACAGAGGCTTGGCCGTGTTTTCGTTCTCGATGATATCCTGGATCATGATCTTTACGGCCTTGGCCGCGACCTCGGTCCCGTCGTGGGAATCCAGGCCGGCGCTGAAAAAATACTTCAGCGGAAATACTCCGCGGGGTGTCTGCACGTATTTCTGGCGGGTGACCCGGGACACCGTGGACTCGTGCATGCCGATGGTCGATGCCACTTGCTGCAATGTCAGGGGCCGCAGAGCGATGGCGCCCTTTTCGAAAAAATCCTTCTGTTCGGACACGATGGCTTCCATGACACGGATCATGGTGCGACGGCGCTGCTCGATGGTCTTGATGACCCACTCGGCGTGACGCTTCTTTTCGTCGATGAACTTGACGGCGTCCTCATTACCCTTGGTCGATCCTTCATAGGCCTGGCTGACCCGCAGCCGGGGCAGGTTGGAATCATTGAGGTAGACCGCGTATTCATCGGCTTCCTCGTCCACCTTGACCACTTCCAGGTCCGGCACGATGGACCGGGCGCCTTCGGTGTTCACCGAAAGACCGGGTCGGGGATCCAGGTCACCGATGCGCTGGGCGATGGTCTGGACTTCCTTGGGGGTGATCTTCATTTCCCGTGCGATATCGCTGAACTTGCGGTTCTTGAGCGAATCGAAATGGTTGCTGATGATGTGGGCCTCGTCCGATTCCGCCCGCCCGCGGGCAGCCAGTTGCAGCAGGAGGCACTCCTGCAGGGTGCGCGCCGCCACCCCAGCCGGGTCGAAACCCTGGACGACTTTCAGGACCTCTTCCACCTGCTCCTCGGAAACTTCGTAGTAGGCGGCGATTTCGGAAAGAGGACAATCCAGAAGGCCGTCTTCGTTCAGGCAGCCGATGATGTACTCGCCGATCATCCGCTCCAGCCCCTCGGGCACCGCCATCTGCAACTGCTCGCCCAGATCCTCCTGGCCCGAAGGTATGTATTTCTGGGGCCGTTCAAGTTCGTCTTCCTCGTCATAACCACGCTCGTTGGATAGGCTGCGGAATCCTTCGTCCCAGCTGTCCCCCCAATCGCGGTCCTCGTCCTGAGGATTTTGTTCCGTTTCCCGGAGCTTTTCGTCCGCGGATGAGATTTCGTTTTCCCGCTTTATTTCCTCCTCGAGTTCCTCTTCGGGCTCGATTTCCTCCAGCAGGGGATTGCCCTGGAGTTCTTGTCTGAGGATCTGCGCCAGCTCCAGGGTCGGGACCTGAAGAAGCTTCAGAGCCTGCTGCAGGCGCTGGGTCATGACCAGCTGCTGGCGCAGCTGCATGGACTGTCTTAAACCAATGTTGGGACCCATGATGTACGTGCCTTCCTTTGACCTCGTTATTGCCGGAGTTCCTTCTCCGGCAGCTGAAAACGGCTACAGCCGGAATTTTTCACCCAGATAGATTTTCCGCGCCTTGTCCGAGGAGACGATCTGTTCACTGGTGCCTGACATCTCGATCTTGCCCTCGAACAGAATGTAGGCCCGATCGGTGATATTCAGAGTCTCGCGAACATTGTGGTCCGTGATGAGAACCCCCAAACCCTCCTCGCGCAATTGTGTCACCACCGCCTGCAGATCCGCCACGGCGATGGGATCGATTCCCGCGAAGGGTTCATCCAGGAGCATGAATTTCGGTTCGGTCACCAGAGCCCGGGCGATCTCCACCCGGCGCCTCTCCCCACCCGACAATTCGTACCCCTTGTTCTTGCGAATATGGCTGACACCCAAGGTGTCCAACAGTTCGTCACGGCGGCGATGCCGATCAGAACGGCTCATTTTCAGGCTCTGCAGGACAGCCATGACGTTGTCCTCGACCGACAGCTGCCGGAAAATCGAAGACTCCTGAGGCAGGTAACCGATACCCAGGCGGGCCCGCTTGTACATGGGAAGACGGGATATGTCACGGTCGTTGAAATAGACCCGGCCGCCATCCGGGGTGATGAACCCCACGATCATGTAAAACGAGGTGGTCTTGCCGGCGCCGTTGGGCCCGAGCAAGCCGACCACTTCACCCTGCCGGAGTTCGAGATCCACCTGGTCGACCACGGTCCGACGCCGGTAGACTTTCACCAAACCCTGAGTCCTGAGGATGGCCTCGCCTGTATTATCCGTCACCGGGATCCACTTTCCCCGTTGGCCCCATCTTCAACTTCGGCCTCCACTTCCTGCTTTATCTCAATGTACTCCAGATCCGGTGTCGCCTCCAGTCCGATTCCCGTCAGGACATCGCCGTCCTGGGTGAACCGGTTGAAGACATCGTTGTGAATCAACTGGGTTTCGTTGTCGAAAAACAGCTCTTCGGTTTCAAGGACGCGGCCATCATCGGTCACCACCACCACATTGCCCCAGGCGTGGATATTCTTGGAAGTGAGATTGGCCTTGCCGCTGTCGGCCGTCAGAACCGAGAAATGGGCGCCTTCCTTGAAAAAATCCATGTTCAAGGTGAACAGGTTGACATCCCTCTCACCAGAGTATTTCAGCATCATTTCACTTTGTAGGATCCACTGCCGAACTCCCGCCTCGGATTCGATCAGACGGTAGTCGAAAAACTGTTGTTCGGGGACCCGCCCCTCCTTGGCGCGGGAGGAGGCTGTCTGAGCGGGTTCGCCCGAATCGCCGCAACCGGCCAGATGCGTCATGACCGCACCCAGGACAAGAACCCGGACCGGCCACCGAGCCCAAGAGCAATTCCCAGAAGGGTATTTCCTATCCATGATCTTCATGGTTTCCAAAAAACTCCCTGACGGAAAAACCGGCCACCACCCCAAAGTGGGACGGTTGGCATTCAAGACTCCCAACGGTGGTGGAACCACACCCATTCGGTTGGGTTCCGCCGGATAAAATGTTCCAGCTCCCCGTTACAACGAATCAAGAAGTCCTTTACCGTATCGTCGGAACAAGATGTTTCCTTGAAGGCCAAGGCCGGCCGGTGAACCACCCGATGGACATGCGTAAGTCGATCCCGAGCGATAGCCACCGGCAGCACGGGAATCCGGTAACGGAGGGCCAGCCGCGCCAGACCCGCGGGGGTGGGCGCGGGTTCCCCGAAAAAAGGGACCGCGACGTTCTGCACCCGCGTATTCTGATCCTGCAACACGGCCACGACTCCTCCGGCCTTGAGGTAACGAAGCAAAGGCCCGGCCCCTTCATGTCGCGGAAGAACGGTCATACCCAAAGCACGTCGCCGGTCCTGCAGGAGCTTGTCCACCGGCGGATTCCGCACCGTACCGGTCACCACCCCCAGCCCCGCCATCCCGCGGGCGGTGAGTTCCCTGGCCAGCCACCCTCCCAGCAGTTCCCAGCAACCGAGATGACCGGTCAGAAGGAACACCCCTTTACCCTGGGCGGCCAGGTCGGCAATGACATCGGCCACGCGGGCAGGCCCGGGCTCTTCGTCCACGGCATCTGTTCGGTCCAGCAGGCGTCTGGCCGCCAGAGTATCGAAAAGGTTCCAGCCAAGGGCTTCGGCCGACTCCCTCAGGAGACAGCCGCGCTGCCGGCCGTCAATTTCAGGAAAGGCTCGTGCGAGGTTGGCTTGGGCCAGGCCACGCTCAGCCGGCCGAAATCGCAGGGCCAACCTGGCCAAACCTGCGCACAATCGCCGCCCCAGGTTCACCGGAAGCCAGTCGGCCACCTGAACCAAAAACACTACCAGCAACCAGTAGATGCGCCGCCGGGCTCTTCTATACAGCGCCGTATCACCCTGGGGCAAAAGGACAGGACCTCCCGGATCGTTTCATCAGCACGCTCGCGCCGCCTTCTGGCCCCACTTTGGCCCGCCGGGAAGGCCCCAGTCAAGCACAAGTTGTGCCACACTCGCAACTAATATCATAACAACGGATTGTATGAATTGAAAAGGAAAAAGTTTGATAAATTGTCAGATGGGCCAATCCCCAAATGCCCTCAAAGTAGCCCAGCTCTCAGAACATCATGGACATGCAGCAATCCCACCGGCCGATTGTCCGGGTCCGTGGCCAGCAGCAGGGTCACCGGGCCCCGTTTTCGCTGTTCCATGATTCGCAAGGCGCTGATGGCCAGCGTATCGGGACGGATGGTCGTCGGTCTGGCGTTCATGGAGTGAGTGATGGGCAGATCCAGGGCGTCTTCACGCTCCAGCAGAACCCGTTTGACGTCGCCGTCCACGCACAGGCCCACCAGCTTGCCCTCGTCGTCGACGACACAGGTTCCGCCCAGGCGCTTGTCCACGATTTCCGGCAGGGACTCCCTGAGAGTCAACCGATGCGAAACGACAGGCAGTTCATCGCCGGTGTGCATGAGTTCGGAAACCTTCATCAGCAGGCTGCGACCCAGAACGCCGCTGGGATGGAACATGGCGAAATCCTCGGCCCGAAAACCGCCCAGTTCGATCAGGGCCACCACCAGGGCGTCCCCCATGGCCATGGCGGCCACGGCGCTGGTGGTCGGCGTCAGATTCAGAGGGCAGGCTTCCCGTTCAATGGGCGTGTGCAACAGGATATCGCTGGCGCGCGCGATATCCGAATCCCGGTTGCCGGTAATCGCGATCGTCGTCATGCCAAACTTTTCACAGCGAGCCAGAAGGGTCACCACTTCGATATTATTGCCGCTGCGGGAAATGGCGATGAGGATATCTGCGCCCCGCACGATACCCAGGTCGCCGTGGGTCGCTTCGACCGGGTGGATGAAATGGCTGGGCGTACCGGTGCTCGTCAGGCTGGCCGCCAACTTGCGGGCCACAATGCCTGATTTTCCCAGGCCCGTCACCAGAACCCGGCCCTGGCAATCATAAAGGCGGCGGACAGCGCGGGCGAAATCGGCGTCCAGAACACCGGCGATGGCTTCGAGGGCCCCGGCCTCCTGGAGGAAGGCACCGCGGCCGAGAGCCACCAGGGCCTCGTCCTTCATGGCCGCCGGATCAGGGTTGTGACGCGTTTCTTCCATCATTGCCAGGTCTCCTCATCGGCGTTGGAGGAAAGTTCCGCCCTCGTGGGTTGGTTTTCCTTCTCGCCCATATTGACCAGTGCCTGACCGAACAACCCAGCGCTTTTCAGGACCAGGTCCACAATTTCCCGGACAGCACCATGACCGCCCTCGCTGGCGGTCACATAACAACTGGATTCCTTGACTTCTATCGGGGCCGACGGCACCGCAACCGGACTGCCAACCTCGTACATGGCCGGCAGGTCGATCAGGTCGTCCCCCATGTAAAGGGTGTCTTCGGCCTTGCAGCCGGTTTCGGCAAGGATTTCCCGCAAGGCGGCCACCTTGTCGAATCGGCCCAACTTGATCGAATCAAAACGGAGTTCCCGGCAGCGCCGGCCGACGATCCCGCTGTTACGGCCGGTCAGCACCGCCCGCTTGATTCCCGCCAGGCGCCCCATCACCAGACCGAATCCGTCGTGGCTGTGGAATTCCTTGAGCGCCTCCCCCTCGGTGCTATAGATCAGGTTACCGGGTGTCAGTACGCCATCCGCATCAAAAACCATCAGCCTGACCCGGGCCAGGCGGTCGGCCACCTCATCCCCCAAAATGATGACCGCTTCCTGTCGGTAGTCGTCATCCGTTCGCGGTGGCCAGGGTTTGGATTCACTGTGGGCGTCTCTCACGCTTCGGCCTCCAGATACAGGTTGCGGAACTTGATCAGGTCCTTCACGAGGGGTTCGAAAGCCTCCAGGGGAAGCTGACTGCCGGCGTCACTCTTGGCACGAGCGGGTTCGGGATGCACTTCCAGGAATACAAGATCGCTTCCGGCGGCCATGCCGCAACGCGCCAGCAGAGGAATGAGTTCCGGTTTGCCGCCGGTGGTGGTTCCGGTGCTGCCGGGCGACTGGACGGAGTGCGTGGCGTCAAACACTACCGGATGCCCCAGCCCTCGCATGATCTGAATGGAGCGGAAATCCACCGTCAGATCGCGGTAGCCAAAAAAGGAACCGCGTTCGGTGAACAGGATCCTCTCGCCGCCGGCGTGGCGGATTTTCCCCGCCGCATGGACCATGTCGGCCGCTGCCAGGAATTGCCCTTTTTTGACGTTGATCACGCGGCCGGTGCGGCCGGCGGCCTCGAGCAGCGAAGTCTGGCGGCAGAGAAAAGCGGGGATCTGGAGAACCTCGGCCACTTCGGCCACGGCGTCTGCCTCGGTCGGATGATGGATATCCGTCAGAACCGGCACGCCAACGGCGTCCTTGATCCGGTCCAACAGCTGCAACCCGTCATCGATGCCCGGTCCCCGGTAGGAATCGGAGCTGGTCCGGTTGTCCTTGCAGTAGCTGGCCTTGAAACAATAACCAACCCCCAGCCGGGCGCAGGTGCGGGCCAGGGCGTCGGCCATGGTGAGCATCTCATCGGGATCCTCGAGGACGCAAGGTCCGGCGATGACAAACAAAGGTAGGCGATCCCCCACCTGATGTTCTCCCAAAGTCACGGGTGTCGCGACGGCCATGTTAGCATCCTTCCCGTCTGGGCGCCTTGCAATGGAGTGGCCAGCCGTTCAGATGGCGGCCTTGTCCTCGGATTTTTTCAGACCTGCATTCTGGTGCTGGACAGCCGCGGCCACGAATTGCCGGAACAGGGGATGGGGCCGGCCGGGCCGGGACTTCAATTCGGGATGGAACTGCACCGCGATGAAAAAGGGGTGATTCGGCAATTCCATGATCTCCACCAGTTCCCCGTCCGGGGACACACCCGAAAACACGACACCCGCCTCCTCGAACTGGGACCGGTACTTGTTGTTCACCTCGTAGCGGTGCCGATGCCTCTCGCTGATTTTCAGTTCATCGTAACAGGCGGCCGCCAGGCTGTCGGGCACCAGATGGCATGGGTAGGCACCCAGCCGCATGGTTCCGCCCAGGTTGGCGATGCCCCGCTGCTCCTCCATGAGATGGATCACCGCATGGGGAGTTTCGGGGGTGAACTCGGCCGAGCCGGCCTTTTCCAGCCCCACCAGGTCGCGGCCGATCTCGATCATGGCGCACTGCAAGCCCAGGCAGATTCCGAAAAAGGGCAGGTTGTTCTCCCGGGCGAAACGGATGGCGTTCACCTTGCCCGGAATGCCCCTGTCGCCAAAACCGCCGGGCACCAGGATGCCATGGACATCGGCGAAGATCTCGGTCAACCGGTGGTCCCCCACGTCATCGCCTTCGAGGGTTTCCGAATCGATCCACACCTGCTCCACGCCCACGTGATGGGGAATACCGGCGTGGATGAAGGACTCGATGATGCTCTTGTAAGCATCCCTCAATTCGGTGTACTTGCCGACGATCGCGATGCGTACCTTTTCACCCGGGTTCAGGACGGCGTGGACCATGCGTTCCCACTCGGTCAGGTCGGGCTGGTCGGTTTCCAAGCCCAGACGGTCGCAGAAAAGCTGGTCGAAATCCTGCGCGTGCAGGTTCAGGGGAACCTGGTAGATGCTCTTCACATCGCACGCGTCAAATACATGACTCACCTCGAGATTGCAGAACAGACCGATCTTGCGCCGAGCCTCGTCCCCGATGGGGTTATCGGCGCGGCACACCAGGAAATCGGGCTGGATACCGATGCTGCGCAGCTCCCGCACCGAGTGCTGGGTCGGTTTGGTCTTGATCTCCCCGGCGGCGGCGATATAAGGCACGAGGGTCAGGTGCATGGATGCGGTGTCTTCCCGAAGCTGCTCCAGGCGAAACTGGCGGATGGCTTCAAGGAAGGGCAGGCTCTCGATATCACCCACGGTGCCGCCGATCTCGGTGATGATGACATCGACGTCGGGATTTTCCTTGGCCGGAAGCATGATGCGGCGCTTGATCTCGTCGGTCACGTGGGGAATGACCTGGACCGTACGCCCGAGGTATTCACCCTTCCTCTCCTTGGCCAGGATGGTTTCGTACACGCGTCCGCTGGTAAGGTTGTTGATCTGGGAAAGATTGTTGTCGGTGAACCGTTCGTAGTGGCCAAGATCAAGATCGCATTCGGCGCCATCCTCCAGGACAAAAACCTCGCCGTGCTGGAAGGGGCTCATGGTGCCGGGATCCACGTTCAGGTAGGGATCGAACTTCTGCAGGATGACTTTCAGTCCACGCGCCTTGAGCAGGTTGCCCAAGGAAGCGCAGGCGATACCCTTACCCAGAGCCGATACCACTCCGCCGGTCACGAATACAAACTTGGCCATTCCAGTCACTCCCGGGTTTACGACCGTTCTTGTTGACGCCACATTTCACGGACAAGGTCCAGGTCCGCCGGTGTATCCACACCGATTGGCGCCGCCGTGATTTCCAGAACCTTGATGCGCATTCCATTTTCAAGGGCCCGCAGTTGCTCCAGCTGTTCGGAAATTTCCAGAGGAGTTCGTTCCAGGGCCAGGAACCTCTCCAGGGCACCGCGGCGAAAAGCGTAGATGCCCACATGCCTCAGGGCCCGGGTATGGGCCGCAACCTCGCTCCCCGGGAAAGTACCGGGTATCGGCGCCCGAGAAAAGTACAAAGCCTGTCCGGTGGTATCCCGGATCACTTTCACGAAATTGGGATCGCGCCAGGAGGCCTCATCGGCAAAAGGATGGGCGCAGGTGGCCAGATCGAGCTGCGGATCGGCCAGCATGGCCTTGATGAGCATGTCCACATCTGCGGGATCCAGCAGCGGTTCGTCCCCCTGAAGGTTGAGGATGATCTCCGCCTCATGACGGGCGGCCACCTCTCCGATCCGGTCGGTTCCGGTGGCATGGTCGGCAGTCATTTCACAGGCATGTCCGGCAGCCAGGACAGCCTCATGGATTCGGGAATCGTCCGTGGCCACGACCACGGAGTCGGCCAGGCCAATTCCCGCGGCCATGTCGGCCACCCGCACGATCAGGGGGCGGCCCTGAATATCGGCCAGGGCCTTGCCCGGAAATCGGCTGGAACCGTATCGTGCCGGGATGACCACCAGCACCCGGGGCACCGCTGTTTCTTTCCGGTTTTGCGATTCCATGGCCACGATCGTTCCTCCCTGAAACATTCCGGA
>CBDUDB010000007.1:0-35427 GCA_965365795.1 uncultured bacterium
GGGACTTTCGGCCGCCGGCCTGTCCACCTTCTCGGCGGGTTGAATGACGTCAGCCCCTCCACTCGAGGCCGCTCGGGCCAGGAACCCCTCGGCAGCTTCAGCGACCTGCCCGGGAGGATTATCTCTCGGGGGGGGAATCGCTTCGGTCCATTCGGGGTCCGGAGTGGCCGCCGTTTCTGTCATGACCTGGTCGAGATCATCCATGAGGGCGGAAATCCGTTGTTCGGGTTCGGCTGGTAGAAGCGGAGCGGAGTCGATGGTCGCGGCCACCTCATTAAATTCGCCGGCGGGAGCCTGCTCGAGGGGCAGAACATCCTGGACTGCGGGCTGAGCCTTGACCACCGTCGCGGCGGGCCGCCGGGTGACCGAATCGGGATTAAACCCCGTGGCGATGACCGTCACCTGCAGGGTGTCGCCCATGGCTTCGTCATTGCCGTACCCGAAAATGACATGGGCATCGGGGCCGGCGGCATCCTGGATGTACTGCATGGCCGAAGCGGTGTCCTCGAGTCCGACTTCACGGCCCAGGACATTGACCAACACGGCCTTGCTGCCATTGATGTCGACACTTTCGAGCAGCGGCGAACTGATGGCCGCCTGGGCCGCCTCGATGGCGCGGTTTTCGCCCTCGGCGCGGCCGGTGCCCATCATGGCTTCGCCCATACCCTTCATCACCGAACGCACGTCGGCGAAATCCAGGTTCACATGGTCGTGGCGGGAAATGATTTCATAGATGCCGCGGGTCGCTTCGTAAAGAACGTTGTCGGCAATCCGGAAAGCTTCCTGCATCGAAGTGTTGGGGGGCACGACTTCCAGCAATCTCTGATTGGGAATGAGGATCAGCGTATCGACGGCTCTCTTCAATTCCTCGATGCCCTCCAGAGCCTGGTCCATCCGCACCATGCCTTCGAAGACGAAAGGTTTGGTGACGATACCCACGGTCAAGGCGCCCTGGTTACGGGCAATGTCGGCGATGATAGGCGCCGCGCCGGTCCCGGTGCCGCCTCCCATGCCCGCGGTAACAAAAACCATATCGGCCCCTTTGAGGGCCGATGCGATCTGGTCACTGTCTTCTTCGGCGGCGGCTCTCCCCCGGGTGGGGTCACCACCGGAGCCGAGCCCTTTGGTGAGCTGGGCTCCGATCTGCATGGACTGATGCGCCTGGGAATCCTTGAGAGCTTGAAGATCGGTATTGATGGTAAGGAACTCGACGCCGGTGAGGCCGGCTTCGATCATACGTCCGACAGCGTTTCCGCCGGCTCCTCCGACTCCCGCTACCTTGATATCAGCCAAACGTTCGATGTCTTCGGCGTATTCAAACATCATGATACCCGCCTCCTCCTTGAGTTGGGCAAATGACCCTGCAAAAGATGTGTCTTGTTCTTAACTAGCACACAAGTTCCACTCAGCCAAGTACTATTTTGCCTGTTTTTAACATTTATGGCCGTTTTCCGGCCTCCAACGGCTGATCAGCGAAACTCTCAGACGCTCGGGCTCATGGATTCATCATCACCTGGTTTCTTAAAGATCCCCCGCAAACGGCTGAAAAATTTCCCGTTCCCATTTCGCTCTTCCTTGGTGGTGAATTCGCCGGCATCGCGTGCCGCCCACATGCTCAATCCCAGGACCGAAGCCCACTGGCCGGCGGGCAATCTTTCGGCTCCGACCAGACAATCGGGCAGGTGGCGCCTTTGGACCGGCAGGTCGAACACCTCTTCGCACAGTTGCCGCGTACCCTGGCAAAGGCTGCCGCCCCCGGTCAACACCACGCCCGCCCCCAGGCCGGCCAGTTCGCGCAAGTCGCCGAAATCGTTTTTAACGTGGGTGAAGATCTCCTCCACGCGCGGCTCAAGGATGGCGGCAATCAGACCCGGAGTTTCCTCGGGGCGCTCCTCCTCGAACAGCACCTGGACGGATACCTCCTCCACCAGACTGCGCAACACGACTCCCCGGGTGACCTTGACCCGTTCGGCTTGCACGTTGGACACCCGCAGTCCATGGGCCAGATCGGCCGTCAGGTGTTCGCCGCCCAGCGGCACCATGCCGTTGGCGACGATGGCGCCCTTGCGGTAGACCGCCCAGTTGGTGGCCAACCCGCCGACATCCACCAGGATAACACCCTGTTCCAGATCGCCCGTTCGCAGCAGAGCGGTGCCGGTGGCCAGGATATCCACCTCTTCGCCAAGCGGTTTGTATTTGGCCGTTTCGATGGCGTTCTCCAGGTTGTGCAAAACGCTGCGCGAACCGGTGATCAGGTGGGCCTGCATCTGCAGCTGGCTGCCCATCCGCCCCACGGGATCAACCACGCCGCGCACCCGGTCCACGGCGTACTCCACCGGAGTCACCGCCAGGATTTTCTGATCAAAGGGAATGGACATGGAGCGGGCCCGGTTTCGCGCTTCGGCCAGATCGGGTTCGCGAATGGGTCGCGGCCCCGGGCCGATGGGTACCTGGGCGGTCGCCCTGACACTGTGCAGATGGGACCCGGAAATGTTGTAGGTGAATCCCGAAACGTAGATGTCCGAATCGGCTTCCAGCTGCCGCATGGTTCGGGCGATGCAGCGGCTGCCCTTGCCCAGGTCGACGAAATCGCCGTCCTGAAAACCTTCGGCTTTTTCCTGGGAGAAACCGACAATTTCCAGCTCGCCGGTTTCGCTGGTCTCGGTGACCAGGGCGCGAAAGGTGGTGGTACCCAGATCGCAAGCGACAATCAGTCTTCCTTGACTCATGCCGGCTCCTTCATGTCTTGTCTTCCGGAAAATCTTCCGGACATTCTTCCGGATAAGCAGTGGACCGGCGTCATTGACGACTATGGGTCAAGATCCGGTCGGCTTGGTTGACTTCTTGACCGTCAACCTGTCCTTGAAACGAAGGTCGATTTCCAGGCCACCGTCAAGATGGTCCCGGGCGGTCATGTAGCGATTCAGACGGTCGGAAAACTCCTCCCTGCCGACCATCAGCACGCCGCGCTTCTCTTGCAGGACGATAGCGTATCCTTCGTCGCGGGCAACGATAAAATCTACGGGACTCACAGTTTCAAGGCCTGCATCTTCCATGGCGGAAATCAGTTCCACTATTTGGTTCAAGTGGTCCGCATCCACCCGCAAAACGGCTGGGTCACCCTCGCGGACGGCAGGCACACCGACAAGCACCGGCAATCCGGCCATCACCACGTGGGCGGGGAACTCCAGGATCCGTCCGTCTTCGATCAGGACCAGGGGCCGGTCGCCGGCCGCGGTCACCCCTTCGATTTCCGATACCTGCCACAGGGGGCGCCATTCACGGAAGTCGACCTCGATGGTGTTGGGTAGCGATCGCCGCACGCGCAGATCGCGGATCCAGGGCAGGGCGGCCAGGCGGTCTGAAATTTCTTCGGCGGACAGGGTCCAGATGTTCCGCCCCAGAAAATCAGCCAGGGCCGTTTCCAGTACCGCCTGCTCGGTGAAGCGATAGGCGCCCGACTCCACGCGCACCACCGCGAAGGTGGACGAAGTCAACAACCACCATCCCCCAAATCCGACCAGGGCCAACCCGCCAATCGCGGCCCCGAATTTCCAGGCCAGCTTTGCGCGGGATCGCCGCGGTTTCCGACGGACGGCGTAGCTCTTCACCTCGAGTTTCTTCCGTCGAGATGTTGGCAAATAGACATCACCTGGCGACCGATGTCCCCCGCCCCCAGGGTCAGGATCAGGCTGCCGGAAGTTACCTGTTCATCCAGCCAGTCGGTAATCCCCTCGTGCCCGGGCACCAGGCTGACGTTTTCAAGTCCCTTGTCCGCCAGATGGTCGGCGATCAGGCCGCTGTCCACGCCCGGCAGTGGATCCTCGCTGGCCGCATACACGGGCAGCAGGCCGACTGCCTGGGCCGAAGCCAGGGCATCGGCAAATTCCCGCGCAAACATAGCCGTGCGTGAAAACCGGTGGGGCTGAAACAGCACGGCCACCGGCCGGCCGAATCCGTGCGCCACTTCCATGATGGCCAACACCTCGGTGGGATGGTGACCATAGTCGTCCAGAACCATCACGCCGCCGTGAACACCGTGTTCCTCGCAACGCCGACCGACACCCAGGCTGGACTCAAGGCCGGCGGTTATCTTTTCCGGCGGCACGCCGAGCTCCAACCCCACCGCCACAGCGGCCAGGGCGTTTTGGAGATTGTGCCGGCCGCGAAGCTGCAACCGGACCGGACCGAGCTCCTGGCCGAAGGCCCAGACCACGGCCTCCTGCCCGAAATCCCCGGTCACGACGGTGCCGGGATCGGACCACACGTCGGCTTCTCCGCTCAATCCGTAGGTGATGACCTTGCGATCCAGATGGGGCATCAGGGACCGCACCTCCGGATCATCGATGCACAGCACACACGCCCCGTAAAAAGGAACCCTTTGCAAATACCGGCCGAAGGCGTCGCGCAAGCTAGCCAGGTCCGGATAAAAGTCCACGTGTTCGTGGTCGATGTTGGTCACCACGGCGATGGTCGGAGTCAAGTGCAGGAAGGTCCCGTCGCTTTCGTCGGCCTCTGCCACCAGGTGCTCTCCGGCGCCCAGAACGGCGTTGGTCCCCATGGCCTTGACCTGCCCGCCGACTATGACCGTGGGATCCAGTTCACCGGCCGCCAGGACCGCGGCCACCAGGCTGGTGGTGGTGGTCTTGCCGTGGGAGCCGGCAACGGCGATGCCGTACTTCAGACGCATGAGTTCGGCGAGCATTTCCGCTCGGCGAATAACGGGAATCCGTCCAGTGCGCGCCGCGGTGACTTCGCTGTTGGCCTCGGTCACGGCCGAGGAACGGACCACCACATCAGCGCCCTTGATGTTCTGCGGATCATGGCCGATGAAAACCGTGGCCCCCAGCCCGACCAAACGTTCGGTCACGGCGGTGACATGCAGATCGCTACCACTGACGGTGAAGCCAAGGTTCAAAAGGACTTCGGCGATACCGCTCATGCCGATACCGCCGATCGCCACCAGATGGATGTGCCTGGTATTGCGGAACAAGAATCGTATCCTCTCTACACTATTCGCATAGGGCGTGGTCAGACTCGGAGGTCGGACTCAGTTTCTCGCCAACCGCAGCAGGTCGGCGGCGATGACGTCGGCGGCCTCACCTTGGGCCAAGGCCGCCGCGGCCTGCCCCATCCGGTGCAGGCGGTCCGGATCGCCCAGCAACTCGTCCACTATATGGACAAGGGCCGCCCCGTCGCAATCGGCGTCTTTCAGGACCACCGCCGCGCCGGACCGGGCGCAGTCCTCCGCATTATGCAGTTGATGATCGTCAGTGGCGAAAGGAAACGGCACCAGCACCGCCGGGCGCCCCACGCACTGGAGCTCGGCCAGGGTCATGGCGCCCGCCCGCGACACCACCAGGTCGGCCTGCCCTATGGCAGTAGCCATGTCGTCGATATAGGGTTCAACCCTGATCCGCCCCTGTCCCGCGGCAGAAAAGGCCGCCGCCACGTTCTGGTGTTCAGCTGGACCGGTCTGGATCAAACCGAAAAGGTCGGCCCGCTTCTTCCAGGTTTCCGCCGCCTCGGTGACCGCCGCGTTGAGGGTGGCGGCTCCCCGGCTGCCGCCGAAAACCAGCAGATTTTTCCCTGACTTATCTTCCGACTTCCGGGTTACCCGCGCGGCTTCCTGAAATTCCTCCCGCACCGGGTTTCCCGTTTCCAGGCAGCGATCGGCCTTGAAATATCTGGCCGCCGAACCAAAGCCCAGATAGATGCGACTCGCCCAGCGGGCCACCAGGCGGTTGGTCGAACCGGGAACGGCGTTCTGTTCCTGAAGGGCGCAGGAAATACCCAAAACCTTGGCAGCCAGCATGACCGGCGCGCTGACATAACCGCCAGTACCCAAAACGGCCCGGGGCCTCCAGAAGATCAACATCAGCAAACTGCGGAAAAAACCCAGGAAAAAGTTCCACAGGAACAGGAATCGGGCCCGCCCCCCCAGGCCGCGAAAACCCGAGGCGGGCACCGTGACCAGCCGGTAACCGGCTTTCGGGACCAAGACCGATTCGATGCCGCTGGAGGTTCCGGCAAACCGTATTTCTGATCCGGGCGCCAGCTTTTCCAGTGCTTTGGCCACCGCCAGTCCCGGATATACATGCCCCCCGGTTCCTCCTCCGGTAATCAGAATGCGAACCGGGGCACATGTCATGCGGTTCCACTCCGGTCCCAGCGCCGTTTCCACACCTGGTAGGAACGGCTGCCGCGTTCGATGTTCAACAGGATGCCGACCGAGGCCAGGGCCGCGATCATGGCGGTCCCCCCGAAACTGACAAAGGGCAGGGGCACGCCCACCACCGGGAATATACCCGTAACCATGGCAATATTGGCAACGCCGTAGATGGCGATCCCGGTGGTCAAACCGGCGGCCACGACCTTGCCGAAGGGGTCGGCGGCCCGCGCGGCGATACCGTAACCGCGCCAGGCGAATAGAATCAACATGGACACCACCAGCAGAGTACCGAACAGTCCCCACTCCTCGCCCAGCACCGAAAAGGCAAAATCCGTGTGTGATTCAGGCAGAAAAGAAAACTTGTTGTGACTCTGGCCCACGCCGGCGCCTTTCCAGCCGGGCCCTCCCAGGCCAATCAATGACTGGTTGACCTGATAACCGAAATCTCCCTCCCTGAAACCCTCGATGAGTTTATCCACACGCCCGTGCACCTTGGGTATGGCGAGGTAGCACAAGAACGCCAGCATGGGCAGCGCGACCGCAACCCGGATCAGCCATTTCTCGGAAACCCCAGCAACGTAAAGCAGCACCAAGGTCACCCCAACCACCACCATGGCGTTGCCGAAATTGGGTTGCCTTACCAGAAGCACCAGCAACGGCAGCGGCCCCAAAGCCAGAGCCTGGACCAGTTGCCGCGTGGTCAACCGGCGTCCGGGCCCCTGGTTGGTCAATCGTTCGGCCAGAAAAAAGATCATGGCCACCTTGGCCATCTCGACCGGCTGAAAGGAAAAGCCGGCGATGGTCACCCAGCGGTTGATGATGGGATCACCGACCGGATCAACGCGCACGACCAAAAGTGTCCAGGTTACCAGACCGTATGTGACCAGAAGGCCGCCCCAGTTGAACCAGTGGTGCCGGAACCAGCGGTAGTCGATATTCATCAGACCGATCATCATCACGAAACCGACCCCGATCATGAACAGGTGCTTGGCGATGATGAAATGCTGCCCCAAGGGGGCCGTGGTGGCGGCCCGGTTGTAACTGCCCGCCCCGTAGACCACGAAGATGCCGATGAACAGCAGAACTCCCACCGAGCTCAGCAACAGGCGGTCCGAGCGTTCGAGGCTTCCGGTAAATCCCCTCAATTTTCGGTTCATCGTCGACCCTTCCTGGTCTGGATGCCGGCACGACTCATTTCGATTTCTCCTGACCGGGACCATCTGTGTGGTCGGCCACCGGCAGGGCTCCCGCCTTGACCGCCGCCCGCATGAAAGCCTCACCGCGCTGCCCGTAGTTGGCAAACATGTCGAAACTGGCGCAGGCCGGACTCAACAGGACCACGGCGTCCGGCTCCGCCAGATCCGCGGCCACGGCCACCGCCTCGTCCATGGATCCGGCCGTGGTCGTGGGCACAACTCCGGTCACCGCCCGCCCGATCGCCGGCCCCTCCTGGCCGATCAGCACCACGTGCCGGACCTGTTCCATCACCTCGGCCAAGGGTGAATAATCCTCGCCCTTGCCGCTGCCGCCTGCGATGAGGATCACCGGGTCGGGAAAACCCGACAACCCCGCACACACGGCGTGGACGTTGGTGGCCTTGGTGTCGTTGATGAACAGAACCCCGCCCCGCCTGGCCACCGGTTGATGGCGGTGGGGCAACCCCGGGAAGTCCCGCAGCCCCGCGGTCACGGCCTCCGGTTCCAGATCCAAGGCCAGGCCCATCGCCGCGGCGGCCATGGCGTTCAGGAGATTGGGCGGCGATTGCAAAGCCAGTTCAGCCCGTGGCACCAACCACTGATCCTTTTTGTTCCGGGTTGACCGAAGGCATCCATCCCGGAAAAAGACATCCGCCCCGGCTTCGGCCGAACCGAATAGGATTCTCTGTGCTTTGGTCGGCCAGGCGCGCGCCTCCGGGCAATCGGTCCAGGTGATAAAAGACCCGGAGGCAGGCACGATGTCCGCCAGAACTTTTTTGGCGGCGTAATAAGTTTCCAGGTCCGGATAACGATCCAGATGATCCGGAGCCAGGTTCAAGACCGCCCCGACCTGGGGCCGGAAATCCCGCACAGTCTCCAGCTGGAAGCTGGAGACTTCCAGGACAGCCAGGTCGGCCGGTTCCAGTTCCTCGGCAACCAGACAAAGAGGACGCCCGACATTGCCCAGGGCTTCGGCCCGCAGCCCGGCCGTACGTCCCAGGTGGGCCACCCATTCGGTGGTCGTCGTTTTGCCGTTGGTCCCGGTGATGGCCGCCATTGGCGCCCGGCAGAAGCGGGATCCCAGCTCCAGTTCACCGATGACAGGAATCCCGACCGGTAAACCGGATAACAAGGGGTGATCCCCCCGAACACCTGGACTGATGACCACCAGATCGCAGGTTGCGGTCGGTTTCCTGCCTGCGATCGCCAACTCGTCGAAAGCCGCCTCGGCCAGTACGTCCAGATCTTCGTTATTCCAGCGCCGACGGACAGTAGATTCGTTCGCGTCGTCAATGCCCACGACCCGGGCCCCATGGCGACGCAGCAACCGGCCGGCCGCGCACCCGCTACGGGCCAGGCCCACCACCCAGCACAGTTTGTCGTCGAAGATTCCCATCACCTGTTCCCTACTGAAGTTTGAGGGACGACATTCCCACCAAGAGCAGCAGGATCCCGATGATCCAGAACCTGACCACGACCTGGGTCTCGGACCATCCGCACAATTCGAAGTGATGATGCAGGGGCGCCATCCGGAACAGGCGTTTTCCGCCGGTGCGGCGGAACCAGGTCACCTGCAGCATCACCGATACCGCTTCAGCCACGAACAACCCGCCGATCACCACGAGCAGGAATTCTTTTTTCACCATGATGGCCACCGTGCCCAGGGCGCCGCCGAGGGCCAGGCTGCCCGTATCGCCCATGAATATTCGCGCCGGGTGGGCGTTGAACCACAGGAAACCGATGGCCGCACCAACCACCGCCGCGCAGTACACGGTCAGTTCGCCGACCTCGGGCAAATAGAGAAGGTTCAGGTATTCGGCGAACACGCTGTGGCCGCTGAGGTAGGCGATCACCGCAAAGCCCGCGAAGGCCAGGGCGCTCAGGCCGATGGCCAGACCGTCCAGGCCGTCGGCCAGATTGACGGCATTACTGGCCCCGGTCACCACCAGGATGATCAGCGGGATATACAGCCAACCCCAGTTGATCAGAACGTCTTTCAAAAAAGGAACACTGGTGCTGGTCAGGACTGAACCGTTATCTCCGCCAAAAACCAGGATCGAGCCCAGAATCAACCCGTAGGTGATCTGCCCGGCCAGCTTGAAGCGGCCGATCATCCCTTTGGGCCGTTTTTTCACCACCTTCAGATAGTCGTCCACGAACCCGATGAGGCCCATCCACAGCGTACCCACCAAAGCCAGCTGGATATAGCGATTGGTCAGATCGGCCCACAGCAGGGTAGGAATAATGATAGCGGCCAGGATCAGCACGCCACCCATGGTCGGGGTGCCGGCTTTTTTCTGGTGATGATCCGGACCGTCCGAATCGATCGTTTCACCTATCTGGAGTTTTTCCAGCCGGCCGATGACCCAGTTGCCGAAGATGAAGCAGATCAGCAACGCGGTCACCGTGGCGTAGGAGGACCTGAAGGTGATGTACTTGAAGACGTTGAGAATTGACCAGTAGTCGCTCAGCGGATACAGCAGATGATAAAACATGGCTTCCCTGCCTTCAGTTGTTCCGGAACGCCTCGGTCAGCAACGGGAGAATTTCCTCCATGGCCGCGCTGCGTGATCCCTTGATCAGCAGCCGGTCCCCCGCCCGGGTATATCGAGCGGCCAAACGAGCCGCCTCCGGTAGATCCTCCGCATAATGACCGACTCCTCCGCAGGCGTCAAAGCCTTCGCCGAGCGGACGCGCATTTTTTCCGACCACAATCAAGAGGTCCAACGGGCCGGCAGCCAGTTCCCGGCCGGTCTGTTCGTGAATGAGATCGCTGTCCGGTCCCAGTTCCGCCATGGCGCCCAGGATGGCCACGGACCGGCCGCCTCCGGGCAAACGCCCCAGGGTCCTGGCCGCCGCAATCATGCTGACGGGGTTGGCGTTGTAACTATCGTCCAGAACCATCCGACCACCGATTTCCAGCAGAATCCCGCGGTGATCCGAACCGGTGAATCCGTCCAGACCTTCACGTATGGTCTTGTCCGTCAATCCAAATGAACGGGCGGCCAGTAGCGCGGCGGTCAGGTTGGCCCCGTTGTGCTGCCCCGGCAGGGGCACGGGCCAGGTCTGGCCCTCCAGTTCAATTCGGGGCCCGGTTGCCGCATCCGGTGGCAGCCAACGCCAGAGGTGGTCGGCTTGATCAAGACCGAAAGAGAGGACGGGACACCGGGCGCGGTTTTTCCAATCGTCGAAACCGGGACTGTCGGCGTTGAGAACCGCGCACCCATCGACCGGCAAGGTGTCCAGGAGTTCTCCCTTGCCCTGGATGATGTCCTCCAGGGAATGAAACTCCGCCAGGTGGGCCGGGGCGGCATTGGTGATCACTCCGGTGTGCGGCGCGGCCAGCGGGGCCAGCTTGGCGATGTCCCCCACGGCCGAGGCGCCCATCTCGATCACGGCAAATTCGTGGCTCCTGTTCAAACCGAGCAGGGTCAACGGTAGTCCCAGATGATTGTTGAAATTGCCCGCCGTGGCCAGGGTTGGACCCGAGGCCCGCAGCATCGCCGCCAGCAGGTCCTTGGTGGTGGTTTTGCCGTTGGTTCCGGTCACCGCGGCCACCTGAAGATCAAGTCGGCTCCGCCAGGCGGCCGCCAGGCAGGCCAAGGCCTCGCTGGGGTTGGGGGTCAGGAGGACCCCCGAACCGGCGGCCATGGTACCTTCCCCGAGCAAGCCGCGACTCGGTTCGAAGTTGGATCTATCGGCCAGCACCCAATGGCCGGACTCCAGCACCGGGGAAATGAAAACCCGCCCGTCGACTTTTTCACCCTGGAGAGCCACGAAGAGTTGACCCGGTTCCAGAGAACGGGAATCCAATCCCGCGCCGGCAAACCCTCCTTCCAGAGGGGAAGTCCGGTCTTCCTGAGCGCGCTTTTCCGGCCCAGAGGGACCGGGAACCAGAACCCCCTCCAGCAGTCCGCCAGCGGCCAGATCGGCGGCCGCCTGTTCGGCGCTGTAAATTTCCTTATCCATTTTTCGGGTTCCGTTCGATCCAATCGGTGATGATGACCCGGTCGTCCAGGTCGATGACCCTGGTTCCTATCAACTGGTAATCCTCGTGGCCCTTACCTGCGACCACGACGACATCGCCCGGGCCCGCTTCGGCGAGTGCGTTTTCGATGGCACCTCGCCGGTCGATGATCATTTCCCTTTCTTTGGCCCGGGGCGCGGCCACTTCGTCAAACCCGGTCATGATGTCCCGACAGATCCCGCCGGGTTCTTCGCTGCGCGGGTTGTCCGATGTGATCCACGCACGGTCGCTTTGCCGGGCGGCCACGGCGCCCATGAGGGGGCGTTTGCCCGTGTCCCGGTCCCCGCCGCAACCAAATACCACCAGTATGCGACGATCGGTCAATTCGTCACAGGCGGTCAACACCGCCGACAGGGCATCGTGGGAGTGGGCGTAGTCGACCACGGCCAGCCCCCCGGAGGGCAAAACGAATCTTTCCATACGACCAGGGACCTGGGGCACTCCCCCGAGGGCGGAGGCGCAGGAATCCGGATCCAGGCCCAGCGCCAAACCCGCCGCCAGGGCCGCGGTCAGGTTTTCCACGTTGAAACGACCCACCAGGGGGCTGTCGATGGTCAGTTCTTTTCCCTTCCAGTCCAACATGAGCCTCGTGCCCTGAAGTTCCAGGTCCGCGGTGACCACCTGCAGGTCGGCCGCCCGGCCGCCCGAAGTTTTTAAGACCGAAAACCACACCGTTTCGTGATTTTCGGTGTCCAGCCCCGCCAGGTGGGGATCGTCAAGGTTGAGAACCACCGTCCCGGGTCGGCCGGTGCCCGTGCCTTCAGTTCCCGGCCGCAGGAAATCCATGATGCGGGCCTTGGCCGCCAGGTAGTCGGCGGTATTCCGGTGGTAGTCAAGGTGGTCGCGGCCCAGATTCGTCATGACGGCCACGTCCAGACCCAGCCCCGCGGTGCGCTCCTGGTCCAGACCGTGGGACGAAAGCTCCATGGCCACACTGCGGCAGCCGCCGGTCACCATGCGACCCAGCCAATTGTAGAAAACATCTCCGGCCGGTGTGGTCAAGGGTGCGGGCACCGGTTCGATGCCGTCGTCGTAGGTGATGGTTCCCATGAGTCCGCAGGGGCCGTGCAGCCGATTCAACATTTCCCGCATCAAAAACGACACGGTGGTCTTTCCGTTTGTCCCGGTCACCGCGGCGGTCCACAATTTCAGGTCGGGATTTCCGTTCAACCGTCGGCCCAGCAACCCCGGCACCGGACGGGTTCTTTCGGCCAGGACCACCGCTCCGTCAAAAGCGTCAAAAGGGAAGCCGCAGCTTTCCAAGCGATCCTTCTGTAGAACCAGCGCCTGACAGCCCGAGGCCATGACATCGGCCACGTAGGCGTGCCCGTCGGCCGTCGATCCCGGCACAGCCACGAACAGGACGCCCGGGCCTGCGAGGCGCGAATCGGTGGTGACCTTCGTAATGCTGGTATTGATGTTACCCGTCGGTTCCAGACCGGTCAGACCGGCAAAGAGCCTACCGATGGTCACCGCCACGATGATTCCATCTTGACGGTGATGGGGTTGCCACCGACGGTGTGTCCCGGGGTCGGGCTCTGGCGAATGGCATAACCGACACCTTTGATTTTTACCGGCAAACCCAAGCGAGCGGCCAGGCTTCGAACCTGGCGATTGCTCAGACCAGTAAAATCCGGACACAACGAAGATGAAACCACATGGCCGGGCCGGGGGTCGGCCACCGACAATTCCACTTTCAGGCCGGGCAAGCAGCGGGTGCCGGGCGCCGGAATCTGCTGGACGACCACGCCGTCTTTTTCCGCCCCGGTGGGTGTGAACCCGGCGGCTCCGAGCCGCTGCGCAGCCTTGGTCACTGACAGATGCAACACGTCCGGAACCGCCACCATCTCCCGCTTGTCCGGCGGCGTGAAGTTGGTGGTGCGACCGCCGGGAACGTCCGTCAGCCAGGGAGTGGAACGCCGGATCCCTTTGACGATTCCCGCAAATAGCGGCACCGCGCTCGAACTGGCGTAGTGGTATTCGGCCTCGGGTTGGTCCACCACTGTCAGGATGACCAGGCGGGGATTTTCCAGGGGGACCATACCCGCAAATGAAGCGATGTACGCCCCCGGCGTGTAACCCTTGCCGTCCACACTTTTCTGGGCGGTGCCGGTTTTTCCTCCGGTGGTGATCCAGTCCATGCCCACCCCTTGACCTGTTCCTTCGAGCACCACCCGGCCCATGGCCTCGCGCAGAAGTTCGGCCAGGGGCTCGGCCATGACCCGCCGCAACGGCGCAGGTTTTATTTCTTCGATGAGCCTGCCGGTATCATCCCTGATTTCCCTGATCAGACGCGGGGCATAAAGAACCCCTCCGTTGGCTACGCTGCAAACCGCCAATCCCAACTGGAGTGCGGTAACAGCCACTTCCTGTCCGATGGCAATGGTCTGCATGGACCGGCCCGACCAGCTGCTGACCGGGTGCAAAAGGCCAGCCGGCTGGCCCGTGTAGGGAAACGAAGTGGCCTGGCCAAAACCAAATTCCGTCAGGTCGCGGTAGAGTTCCCCCTTGGCCAGATTGCCCACTGCTTTACCCCAGTAGACATTGCTCGACAGGGAAAATGCCTCCATCAGGGACAGGTTGCCGTAGGAGTGGTTCCGGTCATTGCGGACATAGATATTGTCACCCTGATCGTTGTCGCAATTAAAAACCGTGGCCGTATCGATGGCGCTGTTTCGTAACAACGAAGCGGTCGAAAAAATCTTGAATACCGAGCCGGGTTCAAACTGGTAGTTGAAGTTGCGATTGATCCACAACCCAGGATCTTCGTGCCGGCCGGCTCTGGTTTTCAGCAGGGGCCAGCTGGCAGCGGCCAGAACGTCGCCCGTGTTCGGGTCCAGGATCAAAACCGATCCCCCTTGCGCACCACAAGCGGTTACGCTGCGGGACAACTCATCTTCACAAATGGTTTGCAGGTCCGTATCCACCGAGAGCACGAGGCTCTGCCCGTGGACAGCCTCTTCCAGTACCACCCGGCCCATATCCTTGTTGGGATTGGCCGTGCGGATCTGACTCGCCAGGCCCACCCGGCCCGCCAGGTAACCGTCGAGACTGTGTTCCAGCCCGGTGGCTACCGCCTGATCGCGGTCCTGCCTGAAAAAACCCACCAACGCCGCGGCCACTCCATCGGTGGGATAGAGGCGCGCATGCAGAGGGTCCATGGTCACCGCCTGCTGACCTTCGATTTCGAGGCGCGATTTTTTCTCCGCGGTTAATACCACTTCCGAGGCCAGGACCACATGGGATTTGCCGGCCTTTTTAATCTGTTTACAGATTCGGGACCGATCTCCTTCGAGCACTTCCGCCAGCAGAACCGCCAGGGTATTCGGATCGGTGACCTGGGAACCCGAAACCCCAATGCGCCAAGTGGTAACCGAGAGGGCCAAGGGCTGCCCGTGGCGATCGTACAGATTCCCCCGCTCCGCCTTGATGGGAATCGAACGCTCCCACTGCTGCAGCGCCTTGGCCCGATACTTTTCGTGCTCGAATACCTGGATATGAACGATGCGCCCGGCCAGCACGAGGCCCGCAGCCAGCATCAGGATGCGCAGTACCCGGAAACGGCGGGCGTCTTGGCCGCGGTCGTTCACGGCCGGATCCCCGGTAGGGTCGTCGCCGCAGCGCCCCTCGGGGTCAGGGAGATCATGGCCCCGACCACAAGGCCGGACGGATCGGCGGCCGCCTGAGCGGAACCTCCACCACCAAACCGGCTCAAGAACTTGCGCCATCCGCCTTCGGATTCCCCCTGGTCTCCGGCGCCCCGGCACACGAGCACCAGTCCCGGATCGAGTTGGACTTCCAGACCGATTTTTTGTGCGCGGCGTGTAATGACCTGGGGATTGGTGGCGGCATTCCACCTGGTCAACAGCAGGCCGGAGCCGGCCTCCAGGTATTCACGCCGTTCCTCCAGTTCCGCGATGCTGGAGCGCAGCCCCATCGCCTGATTGGAAATAAAAACGGAACCGGCCAACAGCAGTCCCAATCCCAGGGTGCCCAAAACGGCCAGGGTAACTTTTCCGCGGAGCAACCCCCGCCGGTAAGCCATGGCGCGGCTGCAACGGCGGGTGTGGGGACCGGCGGGGCATTTGAGGTGGATGTCGGGGACCCTCATGGAAAATTCTCCTTGTGCCCGGCATCGCTGCGGGCTCGTCCTTATGAATCGGTAACTAGATGAGGGCCGCAGCCCGGAGCCGGGCACTGCGGGCCCTGCTGTTGATCGCCTCCTCCGGAGGCGAAGCCTTGACCACCCGCCGGGTCAATGCCTTCAGAACCCGCCGATGTCCACAAACGCAAGCGGGCAATTCCGGCGGACAGAGGCAATCGCGTTTTTCCCGGTCGATGAACTGCTTCACCAATCGGTCCTCCAGCGAGTGATAGGAAATCACCACGAACACCCCCTGCGGACGCAAAAGTCCCGGCAACTTGGCCAGGACTTCAGATAGTGCGTCTAGTTCCTCGTTGACGGCGATGCGCAGCGCCTGGAATACCCGGCTTAAGACAGGCTGAGGTTTCATGCCCCGGGGCAGAATGTTCGTAATCACTTCGCGCAACCGTCCTGTCGTATCGACCGGCGCCTCGGTGCGGGCCCTGACCAGGGCCTTGGCGATGCGGCGGCTCGCCCTTTCCTCACCCCATTTCCAGATCAGATCGGCGATTTCCCCTTCCGAGCTGCCTGCCAGCAGGTCCGCTGCCGTCGGGCCGGTGGTCTGATTGAAACGAAGGTCCAACGGGCCGTCGGCCCGGTAACTGAATCCCTTGTCCGGATCATCGAGCTGGAAAGAGCTGACCCCCAGATCAAGCAAAACCCCATCCACTTTGTCCCAACCCGCGTCGGCCATGGCCCGGTCCAGGTCCCGGAAGGAGATCTGCCGGCATTTTAGACGGTGGCGGTCACCCGAGATCCGTCTGCAGGTTTCGACCGCCACAACGTCCAAGTCCAGCCCCAGGACTTCCGCCCCGGCCTCAAGCATGGCCAGACTATGTCCCCCGAAGCCGAAGGTCCCATCGATGATCCGCTTTCCCTTGCTCGGCTGAAGAAATCCGAGGGTCTCCTCCTTGAGAACCGGGACGTGCGGAACATTGGTCATGGTGCACTGTCGGCGGACACCCGGGTCACCAGGCGCCAGGTCGAGGGTCCGGTGGGCATCGCGCCCAGTTCACGTTCCCAGTCTTCCATGACCAGAATCGCCTTGAGATAATCGCTCCAACGGTGCAGGTACAGCTGATGATGGTGGTCGCGCAACCTGCGATTCCAAACCAGAAGGCCGTGAGTCGCCCGGTAGTCAAGATGGGCCAGCCGCGTCCCATCCAGAATGATCCGGCAGCCCCTGCTCGCAAGCCGGGGCGCGACCCGGCTGATCAACCGCTCTACACCCTGGCGGTCCAGAATTCCCGAGAGAGCGACCCAGACAGCCCTTTCGTGGTGTCTGACTTCGATCTCCAATCGGCTGCCCGCGGCCTCCTGCCTGACGAGCTGCCGGGTCAACCCCCTCGGCATGCGGGCTCCTTCCCTGTTGACGCCCCTCCTTGGGCAAAACCTGAAGATGTCATCCTGCGATTCTGGAACGATCCTAAAACCAGTGTCGGGCGGGCGCCGATCCTTCAGCGCCCTTTCGCCCGACTCTAATCCCGCCGGCCTCCATGCCTACGGGCTTCAACCGCTGAATGCAGGTCAGCGGTAGAATTCATCCATGAACCCGGAATCGACTTCGTCGTCGCCGGCGTTCAGCTTGGCCAGGGACACGGCGTCCCATAGCTCCATGTAACTCCCCATTCCCACCACGGTGATCTTCTTGCTGATCCCGCAGTCGGTCAGGGTCTCGACCGGAACGGCCACCCGCCCCTGGCTGTCGGGTTCCACCACGATGCTGGCCAGGGACATCTTCCTCATGTTGGCCCTCAGTTCGGGCCCCGGCCTGCCCTGGCGCATGCGGTTGAAATTGGTGATCCAGACGGAATAGGGCAGCAGACTCAACGAGCCGTCCGCTCCCTGGGACACCACGTATTTCTCCTGGACCGGAACCGAGCCTCCTTGCCGGAACCGGAACGGCAACGCAAAACGGCCCTTGGCGTCCACCGCACGGGTATAGGACCCGTGAAAGGTAAAGGCCTGGGCCTGATTTTCGTTTGCCGTCTGATCGAAATCCATGAATACCCAATTTCCGCTGCAAGTGGGGAAAGGGTGCTAAAAAAGGAATTAATGGCGGGTAAGTTCGCTTCCTTGCGCTATTTGGCCGATCCTTCGGCCCCCGCCATCAATCCCGTGTCTCTGGTGATTCGCCCTAATTTTCCCCACTAATCACTTTTTTTCACCGCCGATCACCGCTGGACAATAACTCGCACCCACGGGGGTGTCAACCAATCTTGTTGGAAAAAATGACTTTTTTTTAACGGGGACGCGAAGAGTGTTGCTTTCCCGACAAAGCGCTGTGAATAAGGGACTTCAGACCCCCATCCTGCACTTCAGGCGCAGGGATTCCCCTTAAATTCCGCGTTTTTCAGGCCTGGATGGTCATTTGGTTGGGGCGGTCAGGGTGAGAATCGAAAAAGAGGCGGGCCAGGAAGTCCGAACCCTGAACAGGCTGCTAGGTCCGACCGAGAATGAGACCGCGTAGGGACATCCGGGTGATTTGGCGGAAACGCACCAGCATCACCGCCGAGCCGCAGGCATAGGCGATGCTGCTGGACCAGGCCGCGCCCACGGGGCCGTGTTTCGGAATGAGCAGCACCCCGGCGATCAGGTTGACAACGACGGTCAGCACGCTGGCCTGGGTGTTCCAGTGGGGCTTGCCCCGGCCGATAAAATCACCGGCCAGGACCACGCCCGGCGCAAACGCCACGATTCCCGGCAGCAGGGCCCGCAAGGCAAGGCCCGATGCCTGGTACTCGCCGCCGGCCAAGAGCGCCAGCAACGGCTCCGCGAGAATGAACAAGGGCAGACCCGCGGCCAGGGTCAGTATGATGCCGATGCGTACCGCTCGCGCCGCCGTCCGGTCGCGCTCGGGATCCGAGGCGTGGGCCGCCGAACTGTGGACCAGCAGGGGGGTCAAGGCCCCCGGCAGCAACCAGAGCATCTCCCCCATGTAGACCGCAATGGAATAGATTCCCACCTCCGCCGCGCCGCGATAGTATTCCAGCAGTCCCTGGTCCAATCGCAACAACAGGAAATAGGCGACGGCCGAAATCTGTCCCAGCCAACCGTGCCTCAGATTGTACAGGATCAAACCAGGCAGGGAGCGGCTGGCCAGGTCGGCGGGAATTTCATCGGGATCGTTTTCGGGAATGCCGCTTTGGCCAACTAATTCCCGGATGGAAACTGATGGTTTCTCAGGTGCGGGACGACGGATTTCCTTGAGCAGGATCACCAACATGGCAAGCATCCCGACCACCTGGGCCAGGGCGAACAAACCCACCGAACGCCCGAAGGTCAACGAACCGGCCAGGCTCAAGGCCAGGATCATTCCCAGATGAATGAAAGCTCGGCTCCCGTTGACGACCGCGCCCACGACCAGTCGACCCCGGGCCAGCAGATCGTAGGAAAATATTTCGAATCCGAGAAAACCGGTCGCGGCCAAAGCGGCCAAATAGCCCAGGCCCTGAAACCAGCCCAGTCTCCGGTGCAAAACATCCGCCGGGTTCCCGCTCGTGGACCACCAGGCAGCCATCACCAGGACCAGGACCATGCCCGACGCCCAGAGCAGTTGCCCCTTGAGCATCCTGGATAAAGGGACCTTGTCCTGGCGCAAAGGAGGAACCGCAGCCAGCCCCATCCCGCCGCCAAGCAGGGCCGCCAGCAACATGGTCAAGGCCATAGTAAGGCTGTAGTGCCCCTGACCTTCGGGGCCCAGGGTCTTGGCCACCACCAGAACCACCGCCGCATTGGCCAGCACCTGACCTACCCGGCTGAAGAGGATCTTGGCTCCGGCGGCCACCAGTTTCATGAGCCGGCCCCGTTTCGATTCCTGGGACTTTTGCCGGACTTGTTGGCGGACTTTCCGTCGTGCCACCGCTGCGGGCCAGACCCACCCCGGCGGTTGCGCCAGGTATCCCGGCCTTTTTTCACCAGTCCGGAGCCCCATGTGTCCCGAGTGTACAAGCCCCGCACCCGCAGTTCGGCGCCAAAATATTTTTTGAAGCCGGCCAGGGATCCCACGCTCCCGCTTCCGCCCAGATCGAGCCACCTGGCTTGGCGCCGGCAGGCCTCCACCATGTCGCCCCAGAAACAGAGCGTGGCCGGGAAATGGGTCCGGGCGTACTGGGGATCGGTGACTCCGTTCCAGGCCAGAACCTTGTCGCCGTAGTGAAGGTTCAGATGACCGCCGATGACCTGGCCGGCCAACCTGACGCAGACGAAAAAGGCCCGATCGTCTTTATCCCGCAGCACAGCCTGCAACAGTTCAAGCGGAACCGGTTCGATGCCCCAGTGGCCTGCGGCGCTTTCGTATATCCGGTAGTACTGCCCGAGCAGCGCCGGGTCATCGGTGGTAAAAACCTCGGCCCCCCGCCGCAGGCCCCGGTTTCGTTCATTGCGCTTGTTCATGACCAGCCGATCCTGCTCCACCCGGTCGATGCCGCCGTCCAGGGAAACCAGCGCCGTGGACACCTCTTGCCGGTTCCAGCCGCCGAGACGCTCGATCACCGGCCCAAATCTCTCTTCCTGAACCGGGCTCAAGACAAGGGCGCAAGCCCCCAGCAGGCCGCGTCGTTGTCCGGCCAGGCCTGCGACCAGATCGCCAAAAATCCGCTCCTGGACCGAGGCCGCCAGATCTGCGGCCACCACCGGCCCCCCGGATGTGCCTTCGAAACTGCTGTCCAGGCGGGTGAAGCCCAGCGGCAGACCCAGAACCCTTCGGCAGACCGAGCGCCGAATGGCGTTCAATCCGCCGACCAGTTCCCCAGCTTGGCGCAGGGTCAGCCAGACGGCGTCGGCGTCCGGAAGGTGACGGCGCACCGCATCGGTCCAGTAACTTGTGTGTGTGTATTCGGCCGCGGGATCCCGAGACAGAAGATCGGCCCAGTCGTCAGGGGCCTGGTCGGAAATTTCAAGACTGAAGGAACTGTCGTTGTCACTCGCTGGGGTCACCGGGTCCTCCGCTTGACGCTACCGGTCACCACCTCGATCACATCGGCGACGTCGGCGTCGGACATGGCGGGAAACAGGGGCAGACTGACCGCTTCGCTATAGTACTTTTCGGTTTCGGGCAGCAGTGGAGCGAACTCGGCACCCTCTTCACGATAGGCGGGGTGGAAATGCAGGGGAATAAAATGAACGGAACTGCCGATCTTGTTGGCCGTCAGGTCGGCGATCACTCCATCCCGTCCGCCTGCGACCACAGCCGGATCAATCCGCAGGACATAAAGGTGCCAGGCATGGGTCGCCCAATTCGCCTGACGCGGGCAAACGACTCCCGGCAGGTCCTTGAAGGCCTCGTTGAAACGCCGGGCCACTTCCGTGCGGCGCGCCATGAAGGCGTCGGCCCGCGACAGCTGAACCAGGCCCAGGGCGGCGGCAGGATCCCCGAGGTGGAACTTGTAGCCCAGGGCCACCACTTCGTAATACCAGCGCCCCTTGTCGTCATACCGCTGCCAAGCGTTGCCGTCCATGCCGTGGAAGCTGAGGAGCTGGAGCTTGTCGGCCATCTCCTGATTGGCCGTGGTCACCAGCCCGCCGTCACCGGTGGTGATGCACTTGGTGGCGTAAAAAGAAAAAACCGTGGCGTCGCCGAACCCGCCGATGCGCCGGCCTTCGACCGCCGCGCCGAAGCTGTGGGCCGCATCCTCCATCACCTTGATACCATGCGGCTCGGCGATGGCCATGATTTCCTTGATACGACAGGGGTGTCCCGCCAGATGCACCGGGATGACGGCCTTGGTGCGCGGAGTGATCGCGCGGGCGAAGGCCTCAGGGTCGAGTCCCAGGTTATCCGGGTCCAGGTCCGCCAGAACCGGCCGGGCTCCGCAGTGAATCACCGCGGTCAGGGTGGCGATGAAGGTCATGGCCGGCAGGACGACCTCGTCCCCCTGGCCGACGCCCATCGCCTTTAGGGTCAGGAACAGTCCAGCCGAACAGCTGGCCACCGGCACGGCGCAAGGCACATCGAGATAGTCGGCGCAGGCTTTACCGAACACCTGCACCTTGGGACCGTAGGTCAGCCAGCCCGAGCTCAAGACTTCGGCCACCGCGGCTATTTCCTCGGGGCCCACGTCCGGTTTGAAGAAGGGCAGGAACTGGTCCCGCTGAATGAAGACATGTCCGTTACTGTCAGTCATTACCTCTCCGTATCAAAACCATGCGGACACCGGCAAGCTGTCACCTGACCAGACCCAGGATCCGTGTGGTGATCAGATTACCGGTGGATATCTTGAGAACATACATTCCACTGGCCACCCGGCTACCCAACTTGTTATCACCCTCCCAGAATCCGGTGTCTTCGGCAACAGAATTGTCGACGAACACCTGCTGGCCCTCCGTGTTGTATATCTCCACCTGGACCTTCCCCTCCGGAAGTCCGCCGAGTTTGAGCTGCGGCTCGGGATCGCCCGGAGTCCAGGGGTTGGGATAGCAGAAGACGTCCTTGAGGGGATCGCCTTCCGACCCGGAAACGGTGCTCGAGCCCACGGTAATGATCGTGGTCCCCTGGTCGGAGCTCAGGAGCATTTGCCGACCGTTGAACGAGGACACGATTCTGGCGTAGGTATTGCCAGGCAGCGGAGCGATCACGTTAGGCGAATAGAGAACCCCGTAAGTGGGGTTGGCCAGGTAGTTCGGCAAATCGATCCAGGCGTCGACCGTGGTTTCGTCCCCGCGCGGGGTGACGCGGTTCAGCCCCGTTCGGGTTGCCGCCCAGACGTCACCATTGAAGTCCACGGCAATGTCCCTCACGTTCCCGTTGACCAGGCCATTGATGGTGGGGCTGAATTTTTCCTGCAGGGCCAGCTGGACCGTGGGAACGATGGAGTTCTGCCCCTCAATGGCGTAGGTGAACTGAACGAGACCGTTACCAGCGGCCCACAGCGATCCGTCCTTGCCCCGGGCCAGGCCCAAGGCCTGGCCTGGATCCAGGGAGGTGGTCGGAAACGAGGTGACGGGTTCGTACCAGACGTCGTCGCTTTCATCGAACCAGGTCAGCGGGTCGCCGGGGCCCGCGTCCGGACCGTTGATATCCCAACGCAAAAGGCCCACTTCTTCCACGGAGAACCAGATGACGTCACGGCTTTCCACTACCGCGTCGAATATCGCCAGACCGCTGCCCAGACCCTGATCCATGGGCGGGAGCATCCAGCTGCCCGTATCGGACCAGTTGTCCGGATCCACCAGCACTTCCACCCTCTGGGTATCGAACCTATCGTGCAAGATGATCACCGGACCGTCCGGGTGGACCACCAGGCCGATGATGCTCCGACCTCCCAGTTCCGAATTGTCGGGGTCGATCAGATCCGTGGTCGTGGTGCTCGGATTGAACTTCAGCAATCCCCCGCCGGCGTACTGTCCGGCGTAGATATTTCCGTCCTCAGAGGCGGCCATGCTGAGAAGCGGGCCCAGTCCGGGGAAAAGATTCAGGGTTTCGTTGCCGGGATGGGGACGTTCGTAGATGAAGAAAAAGGAATTATCTCGGGGGTCGTAGCGCGAGAGGGAACTGCCGAACCAATCTCCCATCCAGGCCCTACCATCGGGATCGAAAGTCACGCCCTCGCAGTTGGCCGCCTGCGTGGCAATATCGACCACGGTGTCGAAGTCGTTCCCGGTCAGCCGCCGGCCCAGGTAATTGTAGGTCAACGAGCCGCCGGCCGTGGCTTCCACCTCCGGGCCACCGATCCAGAATTCCTCACCCGCGCTGATGGCCGTGCATTGAGCAAAGGGGCTCAAGATCGGCCTCCATTGCGAACCGTCGAATTCACTGATGAGCGGATCGTCCACCCCAATCCGGCCAAGGGCATAAACCGTTCCCAGCGAACTGGCCAGCTCAACCGGATTGACTCCGGGGTCCCCCAGGGATGTCCAGGTCTCACCTTGAGGATTCCACCGAAAGACCTCGGAGGTACAGGCGGCCAGAAGATTACCGTCGCTATCCAAGGTGAGGTCGTTAATCATAAGATCCGTCAGACCCGTATTCTGGTCGGTAAAGTTGTTGCTGGCGAAACGAGAGACTCCCACGGGTGTGCCGACGAACAGATCCCCGTCCAGCATCTGCAGGGCTGTGATGTCGTTGGAGATCAGGCCGTCCTGCTCCGCAGTGTAGATGTTCCCCGACAACCCGCTATTGATCTGGCCCAGTCCCTGGCCGAACATCCCGTAGAACACGCGCTCATTCTCGCCGATGACCGTGCCGGTGACGGAAGTGACATCGAGACTGCCCAGGTTGCTGGAGTACTGCCGGAATGATGGCGACGAACCCGGATTGGCGACCCGGGTCATACCGGCGCCCCGGGTGGCTATCCACACATACTGTCCGGTCCAGGTCATGTCGGTGATGGAATTGCCGGACAGATCCTGGCCCGAGGTCCACCGGGCCGACATCTGGGAATTGTTACGGTCCCAGACCAGGACACCCCCCCCATCCAGGCCGATCAGCACCTGGTCACCGTGCTCCAGAATAGCCGTGGTTTCCATGGCCGGCAGGACCTGCTCAAAAGTTGGCTCGGCGGCCTGGGATGATCCGGTGAATCCCCCGCTGATCGTCAACAATATCCAAAGCGCCGCGAGATTCCAGGAATGGACTATGCGGCCGGGTTTACGGTTGGGGAAAAACATGGTCAGGAAACCTTTCCAGGGTAACGGGCCCGATCGGCCGAATCTTCAGGTGACGGGCCGGCCATATCTTCGCCGGCGCCCAGGGTGCCGAAGCCCCCCGGATCCATAAAAAGTTGTCGCAGCTGGGCGGAATAAGAACCCACGTTGCCGGCGGACCGACTTCCGGCCCAGGGACCGGTCAACCCGGGTGGCCGGGGATCGCCCCGCCAGAAAGCCAAAACCGCCTCGGGGTCACGTGGGGCCTCCACTCTACCGGCGGTCAGAGGCCGGGGACCGGCTAACTGGATTTCCCCCTTTAGCAGGGATCCAGACAGGGCCCATTGCCAGGGCAGGGCCAGGACATGGCCCGAGGACGAAACGGCCAAGGTTAACCGCGGGTGATGACCCCAGAGATCGGAAACCTGAACACGAGCCAGCCGTCCCCGCTTGGCCGGAACCATGACCAGCCGAAAAAACACCCAGGGCAATAGCCCCACCAGACCCAAGATAGTTCCGGCGGCCATCGACAGCAGGCGTCCACCGAGAGCCCGGACGGCCGTACCGCTGCCGGAGCCCTTGACGGCGCTCAGGGCGCCGCCGAACACTTCGGCACGGGCATCGGCGGCCAGCAGCCAAACGTCATCCACCTGCCAGCGCAGCCTGACCCGCAGCCGCCGCAGGGCGGCCAGGATGACCCAGGCCTCGTCGCCCGGGGCCGGCCGGTCCCAGAATACAACCTGGGAAATCCGGTAACGCTGGACCACTTCGAGCACATCGGACGGAGACCCGAGCCAGGGCACATCACCCTCGCCCAGTGGTGGCGCCCCGCCGTCCAGGGAACCTTCGGCCAGGTAGCCCGCCACATCCACGCCCTGATCGGCCAGATTACCGGCCGCGGCCAGCCAGGTGCGGATAGGTCCGGGCGCCCCGGACAACAGGGTCCTCTCCAAGGACAGGTATCCCTGTTCAAGGCGCCGCAGGATACGACGGAACAACTCCTGGCCGGCGGCGGTGAATACCGCCAGCAGGGGGATGAACATCAACAGGACCGCCCGGCTGATGACTTCGAGGTGTCCCAGGTAGGTGCTGGCCAGCAGCAACACTCCCACGATTCCGACCTGCTGCAAGTGCTGGGTTAAGGACCGGGAGCTACGATGCCGGCGGGGATCATAACGCCTGCTCAGCAGGAAAGTCAGCGAAGCCAGCAATCCTGAAAAAAGCAGCAGAGGAACATATTCACTGAACGGATACAAGACCTCGGCAAACAGCCCGCCCATGGCGCGGCGCAGGGAATAGGCCAGTCCAAAGGCCACCGTCAAACCCACCATGTCCAGGGTCCACAGCAGAAATACCAGCAAGGGATCCCGCCATTTTTTCATCAGCCAGACGAACATCCCCCACTTTTCGTAGAAGGAGATCAAGCTGCCCAGATGGTGCCAGAATGACTTGCTGAATTTCTTCTGGGCGCTGGCCCGGCGGTGGTGATGTTCGAACCGGGCCTCGGCCGTATACTGAACTTCGAAGCCGGCCTGCCACATGCGGTAACACCAGTCGACGTCCTCGAAATAGAGGAAAAAACGTTCATCCATGGGGCCGGTTCGTTCCATGGCCGACCGACGGACGAGCATGCAGCCCCCCAGGATCCAGTCCACCGGTCGGTTGGACTGATGATCAAAATCCTTCATCAGGTGCAATTGAACAGTCCGGCTGTCGGGAAAAATCCGGCCCAGAAAAGTGCGCCGCAGCAGCAGGGTTTTCAGGGTGTAGAAGCGGCGGCAGGAATCCTGGACCGAACCGTCGGTGTTGAGCAGCTGAGGTCCGATCAGGCCGGCCCGCCGATGGGCGTCCGCAAAATCCAGCAGTCGGTCCAGGGCGCCGGGTTGAACCACGATATCGGGATTCAGAACGAGGTAATACTCGGCCTGGACTTGCGCCATGCCACGGTTGCAGCCGCGGGAATAGCCCACGTTTTCCTTGTTGAAGATCCACAGGCATTCAGGATGATTGCGGTGGACTTCGTCCAGGCCCTCATCCTGCGAGGCGTTGTCCACCACCACCACGCGGTGTTCAACCGCCGGAGCGCAGGCCGCCAGGGAGGCAAGACAATTTTCGAGATCGGAACTCGAGTTGTAGTGGACAATGACGACGGCGAGTTTCAAGGATTCTCCCGACAGAAGGGTTCCGGTCTCAAGGGATGCGGCGCAGGCGCAAGGCCCAGACCATCCACATGGCTTCCAGGATGATTCGTTTCGACATTTTGGAAGTCCCGACCTGCCGGTCCACGAACATGATGGGGATTTCCTTGATTTTCAGTCCACGCTTCCAGCAGTGGTAATTCATCTCGATCTGAAACGAGTAACCGTCGCTCTTGATCCGATCCAACGGGAGCTGCTCCAGGGTGGACCGCCGGAAGCACTTGAACCCACCGGTGGAATCCTTCAGGGGCAAACCCGTCACGAAGCCCGCGAATCGGTTGGCGCCCACGCTCAGGATCAACCGGCGCAGCGGCCAGTTGACCACGGTGATGCCGTGCAGGTAACGGCTGCCCAGAACCAGGTCGTGATCTTCGATTTCCCGGAGGAACTCATCCAGGGCAACCGGGTCATGGCTGAAATCGGCGTCCATCTCGAACACCGCTTCGAATTCGGTGGAGGCCAGGATCCATTGGAAAGCGGCGATGTAGGCCGCTCCCAGCCCCTGCTTTTTCGGCCTTTCCAGGATCAGGATCCTGTCGCCGAATCCCGGCAGGCCCTTGACTATGTCCGCTGTCCCGTCGGGTGAATTGTCATCCACGACCAGGACACTGAGCCGTTCGTCGCGCGCCAGGATCAGAGGCACCAGGCGGCCGATATTGTCGGCCTCGTTGTAAGTCGGAACCACGACCACGGCTTGGCGCAGATTCAATTTCTGCACGGCCCGGCCTCCGTGTACCGTATCATTCATCGGCTGTACCATTTCCGGCCTTGGGCCCTGGTCGCAAGCGCCTCCACGGCACCAGCAAACCTGCCACCAGGATCAACCCGCAGAGCGAAAGAGTCAATCCCGCGCGAACCGACCGATCCTGGTAGTGGAACCGGACAGTATGGGAGCCAGCCTCCAGGGCCACCGCTCGCAGGATCAAATCGGCCTGCAGCAGGACGGCGTCCCGGCCGTCAACCTGTACCCGCCAACCTGGAGTCATCATGTCCGATAGCAAAAGCAGGGCCGGAACCGGACTGGTGGTCTCCAGAACCACCTCGTTCATGGAATCCACGACAAAAACCGGCTCTTTGAGAGCGGTTGCGGCCTGTGCAGGGGCCGGAACGGGTGTTTCGTCCAGGTAAACCGTCCCGGTCACGTCGATGTCTCCGGCCTGAATACCGTCCAGAAACGGCTCCAGAGCGTCCTTTTCCGGCAACGAGTCCACCGGTTTCCACTCGGTAAGAAGTCGGGCGCGGGGCATGGCCGACCGGTTGACATAACACCACGGATTTCCCCGGTGAACAGGCTTCGGATCAAGATCACATCCGAGAGAGGACAATGCGCCGAATTCCGCCTCACCGAAGGGGTTCCCGAAAGTCACAATCCTGCCGGCCAGCCAGGACGCCACTCGGCCGGCGGGCTGCTCACTGAACAGCCGCCTGCGGACAGGTTCGTAGCTGGCAAGTTTGGCGGGATGATATCCGCCGAGGGAACGGATCCCGTCGGCCATCCAGATATTTTGGCCCCCCAAGGGACCCAGAGGCCAGACCCGGTCGTGACCGACCGCTTGGGCCAACACCTCGGCCGCCGGCCCTGGCTGTTTCCGATCCTGGCGGGTATAAGGACGTCCCATGGGTTCGGCCGCCACCAATCGGCCCCGGCCCGCCGCATCCACCCCCACCTGTTGCAGGGACCTCTCGGGATATATGATGCGCCGGTCCACGGCCAGCAGATCGGTCGCTACCAGAATCACCAGAACCCAGACCAGGCCCCGCCGGCGGAAAAAATCGTTTCGCAAGGAAAACCAGAAGGCCGAACCGGCGGTCATCAACAACAGTCCGATGCGGACAAGATCCGCCCGGTGCAGATCCCACGCTTTATCCAGAATGACGGCGGGCGCCTGCCGGCCTGAGGCCTCGGCCAGACTCGTCAGACCCGTCAAATAGGAACCCTTGAACAGAGCGCCGGCGCCACCCAGAAGAAAAAGCACTCCCACCAGGCCCAGCACCACCGGCAGGATCAGCGGTGGGAAGGACGGTGAGGATCCATCACGCCAGGACGCCGCACTGCGGGCGGCCAGCACGGCCAAGGCGAACGCCACCGTGATCAGGATCATGGAGGGGATTCGGAACTTGTTGAAAAAGGGCAGCCACCCGTAGAGCCATTCGTAAAAACCGAAACCGAAATTCCCGAACGAGACCAGAACCGCCAGCACACACATCACGGCCAGCGCGGTGAACAGGCTACGACTTCCCCGGGACCAGCCGGATACCGCCAGCAGCAGCAACAAAACGCCGAAATAGTTGGGGTAATCGGTGAAGGGCATGTGGCCCAGGTAAGTGGCCTTGCCGAAGCCGACCATCGATGGCAGGACGAAGGTGCCCATTTCACTGGGCGCCAGGGACCACCCGGTGGCGTAGTCCAACCCCACGCCCCCACCTCCGGCGGTGTCTTGCCCCCGGATGGAAATGGCCGCGTAATCCTGAACCGGCAGCAGCATGATGCCGCCGATCATGAATCCCAGTCCCAGCCCCAGCACCAGGTAACCCAGGCGCCTGAAACGCACCGGGGCCCTGACCGAACGCAGGGATTGGTCAAAAGGCCGGATCGTGTTCCAAAGACCCAGCCAGCCGGTGACAAGGAGGGTGTAGTAGGTGATCTGGATGTGGCCACTGAGGATCTGCAGGCCCAACAGCAATCCGGTCATGCCGACGGCACGTCGCGGTCCACCATCGAGGACTTTCAAGGCCCAGCCCACGATCCAGGGCAGATACATGGCCGTCAGGAGTTTGGAACCATGCCCGTGGACACCCCAGGCCACCACCTTGGGAAACAGCAGCCACACCACCGCTCCCAGGAGCAGGAAACCCAGCGGCAGTTTCCACCGGGTCAACAGCCAGGCCATTCCCAGACCACCCATCAGCATATGGCCCAGCATCCAGGTCAAGGGAACAAAGTGGAGCTGATTCTGCAGGAAGTTGAAAACCACCGTGGGCGGGTACAGGAACTTGACGTAGGCCAGGGACCCGAACGAGGGCATGCCCGCGAACAGATAGGGATTCCACAGGGGATAGCCGCCGGCGGCCAGCACGGCGTCTCCGGCCCTTTCAAAAGAATCGGCATTGCTCGAGTCGGCGCTCTGGAAAACTTCACCGCGGAACATGGGTCCGGGATACAACACGGCCAGCAGCAACCACAGAAGCAAGGCGATCAGCAACCACCGACCCCAGCCGTTGTCCCGCCCTAGAGCGGCCACCCACGCCGGCGCCCCCACCCTGCGAGCGGGATCGTTCGACCCGTCGTAAGTCTTTTTCCTGCTGCTCTTTCTGGCCAATTGGTTCTCCCGTGATACAAGCCCCCAAGACGCCGGCGATGATATCATCGGACAGCCGCCGGTGTCCACCCGTCAGCCGCCCGGCAGGGCCGTGCCATGATCAGTAGTCCCGGCCCCGCAATTCATCGAGGGCACCCTGCAGGACGGCATGGGCAGTGGCCAGACGGCCGTTCACCAGATGCCAACCCGCGTGACCGACCAGAAATACCGTCTGGGTTCCCACCAGGACCGGCCACTTTTGGCGCGGCCAGTGTTTTTTTAACAGGCGGATGTGGCTGCGGCTTCTCAGCCAGACCTTGCGGGGACTCTGGCTGCCGACCGAGGAGCTGACCTTGTGAAGAACCAGGGCCGCCGGAACGTGTAGAATTCGCCCCCCCGCCTTGGTGATGCGCAACGAGTAGTCGGCATCCTCGCCGTAAAAAAAGAAATGCTCGTCCAGCTCACCGACTTGGTCCAGAACCCCAGGTCCCAGTAGAAGGGCGCAGCCCGTACCGTAATCCACGTAGCGGGACGCCGGATCCAGCTTACCGGTCAAGCGGCGGATGCCCGCGTGCCGGATCCAACCGCTCCAACTTCCGACCAGACCGCCGTCGTACCAGGCGCGGGCCGGATCACCCGCATAACAGATGCGCGGAGTGGCCGCCCAGGCCCGGTCGTCATTTTGCAAGGCAGCGGTCAGTCGTTGAAGGCTGCCGCCAGGGACAATGGTGTCGTTGTTCAACAGGAGGATGCAGCCACCGAAACCTTCGGCCTGCAACTTCCTCAGGGCCGCATTGTTGCCTCCGGCCCAGCGCAGGTTCTCGCCCGTTTCGATGATTTCCACTTCCGGGTGGTGCATGCAGGTCCAGGCCACCGAATCGTCCTGCGACCCATTGTCCACCATGATGACCCGCATGTTCGGATAGCCCGCATCGTGCAGGGAGCCGAAGCAGTCAGGCAGGTCGCGCCGGCCGTTCCAGTTGACGACCACCACGGCCAGTTCGCAGGGCGGGATCCCGGGTTCCTTTTCAGACACGGCGGGCGATCCTGAATTCCTCTTCCGGCCTCCGGCCGGCCACCACCAGTTCGGCGATCAGGCCCAGGCTGATGAACTGCAGGGCCACCACGATGAACACTAGCCCCAGCAGGAGGATGGGACGCAGCCGCAGGCCGTTGCCCAGCAGCCACAAGATCAGGAAGTAGAGGCTGATGCCGCTGCCGACGGTCAGAAAACCCAGTCCGGCCCGGCCGAAAAAATGCAGAGGCGAAGAGCGCCGGGCATGCAAAAAGTACACGGTCAGCAAATCGAGAAAACCGTTGATGAAGCGGGCCATGCCGTACTTGGTTTGCCCGTATTTGCGCACGAAATGGCGGACCGGCTGCTCGGTAACCCGAAAGCCGTCCAGATAGGCAAGGGCCGGGACGTAACGATGCATCTCGCCGTAGAGTTTCACCCGACCGGTCACCTCACGGCGATAAGCTTTCAGACCGCAATTGAAATCATGGAGTTTCAAGCCGCACATGCGACTGGTGAACCAGTTGAAGATCTTGCTGGTGTTGTTCTTGATGAAGTTGTCTTTCCGATCCTGTTTCCAGCCGGAAACCACATCCCAACCCTCTTCGAGTTTGGCCACCAGTGTGGGAATTTCGGCGGGATCGTCCTGCAGGTCCGCGTCCATGGTGATGACAATATCTGCCGACGCCGCCTGGAAACCCGCGGCCAGGGCTGCCGCCTTGCCGAAATTGCGCCCGAAGGAAAGGCCGTGAACCTGAGGGCGGGCCGCGGCCAGTTTTTCCACGGTTGCGAAGGTCCCGTCAGTACTGCCGTCGTCGATGACCCAGACTTCCCAGGTACGCCCGAGGCCGGCAACCGCTTCGGCGATCCGGTCCACCAACTCGGGCAGTGATTCGGCCTCGTTGAAGGCCGGCACGACCACGGCAATTTCACAGCGAAGCTGGTCACCGGCGGAGCGGGCGGGCGATTCGTTCATCCCTGACGCCTCCTGGCCAGGGCCCAATCCACTTCCCGCGTCAACCCTTCGGCAAAGGTCACGGTCGGTCGGTAGCCGATAGTGGCCTCCACGTGGCTGCGGTCGGCAAAGGTGTCCTTGACGTCACCAAGGGCCGTTTCCTGAAACTCCAGCTTGGCGCTCAGACCAGGAACCCTGGCGACCAGAAGATCCTGCAACATGTTGAGGGTATCGCGGAAGACAAGCCGGCTGCCCCCGCCGGTGTTGAACACGGACCAGTCTTCCTCGCTGGCGACCGCCAGAAGATTGGACCGAACCGCATCGCCGACATAGGTGAAGTCACGGGTCTGGGACCCATCACCGTATACCTGAAACGTCTTTCCATCCAGGGCCGCTTCAATGAACTTGCGAAAGGCCATGTCCGGTCGTTGCCGTGGCCCGTAAACCGTGAAGTAGCGGAGGCTGCTGGTGGGTACCCCGAAGTTCATGGCGTAAAGAACACACAGATGTTCAGCCGCCATTTTGGTCACCCCGTAGGGCGACCGCGGTTGGGGCAAGGCCTCCTCGGTCACCGGCAGATGGGGCTGATCCCCGTAGACCGAGCTGCTGCTCGAATAGACGAAGCGTACCAGGGTGTCACGGACAGCGTCATGCCGGCAGGCCTCCAGCAGACGCTGGGTGGACATGATGTTGCATCCGACATACTCCAGGAAATACTCTCCCCAGCTGGCCCGGACCCCGGCCTGGGCCGCCAGGTGAAAACAGGCAACCTGGCCTGACAACAGGTCGACCGCATCCAGATCCTGCAGATTATCCCGACGGAAGGTGAAGCCCTCGTGGTCCTGGAATCCAGCCATGTTTTCCAGCTTGAAGGCCACATCGTAGTAGTCGGTCAGGCAATCGACGCCGGTCACCAGGCAACCCATCTCCAGCAGGGCCTCGGTGAGGGAACTGCCGATGAAACCCGCGCAACCGGTGACGACCACCGGTGTGCCCGGCGCGAGAATGCCGGTCACCCGATCCGGCAGGGAATCAACCAGGATTTTGATCTCAGTCGCTTCCATCGGTCCCTCCCAGCGCTTCGTCGATCCGTTGCTGCTCGCGGTCCAGGGCATCCTGCTTCATGTCTTGCAGCCCCTGCACCATGTCCGGGGGCCTTTCGCCGGTCCGGCGTTCCCAGGCGTTCAGAACACCCTCGGCTTCGGAGCGCAAACCCAGGGCCTGGAACATGTGGAACTGAACCTGGTAGTAGAACAGGCGGTCGGGATACTCGGACACCTGCCGGGAGATCCAGCCGGTGGCCAGGTCGGTGGCCCCGCCCCCGACGATGCCCCGCAGGGTGTTGAAGAGGATCCGCTCCTCCAGTTGACTCGGGACGTTGCCCTGCAGCGAGCGAAGGAAGTCCCCCGCCTTTTCGTCCTCGTAGGCCTGGATCAACAGCAGGGGATAATACTCCAGGGCCAGTTCGTTGAACGGCGCGACGGCCAGGCTGGTTTCGAAAGCGACAATGGACTTCTGCAACAGCCGCCGGTATTCCACCGTGTCGGAGCGGGCGACCTCACTGGCCTTGAGATAACACTCGTAACCCGCGCGATTCAAGGCGGCCGGATAATTGCCCAGAAGGTGGCGAGCGTTGGTGTTGCGGAAAACATCGGTGCGAGGTTTCCCGACCATCTTGGCCAAGGTGTCCAGGTCAGCCACCGACAACTGGCCACTGGGCCCGCCCAGTTCACGGGTCGTGGAGTCACCCGCCAAACCCTCCAATTCACGGTAATAACTTTGACGGCCGACTGAGGGGCCATCCATGAGGGCGCCCAGATCGTAGACGCCCAACACGTTTTCCAGGACCTTTTGCGCGTCCACGCGCGGCATCCCCTCGGGGCCCTGAGTATCGGTCAACCGGTAGGCCATCCCCTCCATCAACATGTTGGGGAAATAGCGCTGCATGTTTTCCTGCGGGATGGTGACGGCGAAAAACGTCGGTTTGTTCACGCCGCCGTAATTGGTCGTGATGATATCGTGGACCACGTAGTCCTTGATCATGATGACGGTGCGCTCATTGGTATTGGGATCCTCGAAGACCCGGTGTCTGAGGGCATCGATCTCCTGGTCGTTGCGCTGCATGGCCAACGGTTTGGTCGGGCTTTGCTTGAGCTGCTTGACGTACCAGGGCAGGTTCACCAGCGACAGATTGACCACCGTGATGTCGGTGCGGAATTTCTCCACCTCCTGCAGGTACCAGATAGGAAAGGTGTCGTTGTCGCCATTGGTGAACAGGATGGAGTCCTGATCCAGGCCGGCCAGGATGTTCCTGGCATATTCATAGGCAATCCGGTTGTCGCTGTTGTCGTGTTCGAAGTACTTGGTGTGGCCGGGAAAGGCTGGCAGCAGCGACACCACCAGAAGCACCGCGGCTGCGATCAGGGCCAGCGGGCCGATCTTCACCTTGGGGATGGCCGCGCGCCAGTCCAGACCTGAAGCCTCCGCCTCTTCCGCCGATTGGCCTTCGCCCCCCACCGCATACCTCAACAGGGCCGAAACCCCCAGCCCGATGAATACGGCGAAAAACATGAAGGCGGCGAAATAGAAATAGTCCCGGTCCCGGACTTCGTGGTCGGTGAAGTTCAAGTACAGGGTCAGGATTTCACCGTTGATGAGATAACCGGTCAACGGCAGGAAGATGAGGGGCCGGATGCGGCGCAATCCCTGGAACAAACCCACCAGCGCCAGGAAGATGGGCCCCAGGACCGTGGTGACGACGGACAGGGTGCCATGCCCCGGGCCCAGGAAATAGAACTGTTTGAACAGGTAGTTGTAGAAGTAGCCGAACTGCCAGATCAGTGGGGCTCGCCGTTCGAAAGGATCCAACGGGGGATACTGTTCACGGCGAATCACCGACATGAGGGTTTCGAAGTTGTCCGGCGAGGTCTGGTTGATAAAGGGTTCGGGGTTGGCGCCGGCGCGAATCATCATCATGATGTGCACGGTCAAGCCCACGAAAAACAGAGCGCTGCCCACCAGGGCGAAATGACGCCCCTGGAAGCTGCGGACAAGAACCACGACCAGGTAAGCAACCAGCAGCAGGATGATCAAACCGTTGTTGCGGACCGCCGTCGACAGAAGGAATATGAACAGTCCGAGGCTCATCATAAGCAGGTCGAAAACCGGCAACTGCCTTCGGGTCGACAGCACCACCAGCAAAAAAATTCCGGGATAGACCAGAACGCTACCCAGGTGGAAACCGACCCCCAGCGCAAGCAGGTAGATCATCAAAAGAAGCAGGTTGTTGCTGCCGGGATGTTCGCGGTGGTCGTACCACCGGATGGCCAGCCAGGTGAGCAGGGCCATCATGAAGGCGGACAGCCCGTACACCTCGGCCTCGATGGCGTTGTTCCAGTACGTTTCGGAAAAGGCCAGGAAAAAGGCTCCAACCACCCCGCCGACGTGGGCCAGCCAGCCGGCATCCGGATCAGCCCTTCTGGCCAGTTCCCAGATGATCAGGTAGATCAGAACCACGGCCAGGGCACTGAAGAAGGCGGACATGAAATTGACCGCCCAGGCTGTATGCATCGAAGCCTGGGTGATATCCGCCGAACCGAAGACTATGTCGAAAACGCGCCCGACCAGAACGTACATCGGTGTGCCCGGTTGGTGCGGCACGCCCACGATATGGCTGGTGGTGATGAACTCCCCCGCGTCCCAGAAAGGGGTGGTGGGGTTCATGGTGGCGATATAGACCCCGAGGGTCACCAGAAAAACACCGGCGGAAATCAGCAGTTGGGGGCGGCGCAGCCACTTCTCGATCAAGACGTCACCTTCGCAGGGTTTCGGGATACAT